>NZ_JBHTJZ010000023.1:0-86911 GCF_042675905.1 Paenibacillus chungangensis
AAGACCCCTAACGTTTTTGGCCATTGTCCACGGGAAATTATTTTCTGACAATTCAGATTAATTATTGTGTTAGTTTTTATGCAACGCTACTGATGAATCCTACACAGGAGCGTCGAAAAGGGGCATGCGCGCCGAAATAGTGTATGAATCCTACACTGGAGCGCCGAAAAGGGGCGTGCGCGCCGAAATAGTGTATGAATCCTACACAGGAGCGCCGAAAAGGGGAGTGCGCGCCGAAATAGTGTATGAATCCTACACTGGAGCGCCGAAAGGGGGCATGCGCGCCGAAATAGTGTATGAATCCTACACTGGAGCGTCGAAAAGGGGAGTGCGCGCCGAAATAGTGTATGAATCCTGCACTGGAGCGTCGAAAGGGGGCGTGCGCGCTGAAATAGTGTATGAATCCTACACAGGAGCGCCAAAACGGAGCGTGTGCAGCACATAAACATTGAACGGTAGGCTGTAGTAGGCGATGTGGCCTCGGTTGGAGAGTGGAAAGTGGTTGAATGGGTGAATATGGAATAGATACAGAATGGATAAGTTTCAAGGAAATTCTTTTACAAAGGGATAATTTCTGTTATTATCTTAGTTAAGTTAAGTAATTAAAATCCGATAGACAGGCGAGGGTGTATATTGAAAAAGGTAGCAGGAAATCAGAAGCTCATTCGTTCCACCAATTTGAATTTGATCATTGACCTGGTAAGACGCCAGGGGCCGATCTCCAGAGCCGACGTGGCGAAAATATTAAAGCTGAGCGCACCTAGCGTCTCCTCCAATATCGAGCAGTTGCTTGCGATGGAGATATTGGAGGAAGTGGGCACGCGGGATGTCGTAAGCAGTGGAAGACCGGCCATATTGCTGAGGTTCAACAGACATTACGGATATATTATCGCCATTGACCTGGCAGGGGATCGCATTCGTATGGCGGTCGGCGACTTGATGGGTGAAATCATCGCTCAGGACGAGGTGTCGTTCTCGTTGAAGTCCAATATTACCGCAGACGATTTCTATTCGGTGATGAACAAAATGAAGGAACTGCTTGGCAGCAAGCATATTCCACAGGAAAAGCTGAAGGTCGTATGTGTGGGAACGCCGGGCATTATTAATAAAGAAACCGGTTATTTCAAGGCAGCTCCCAGATTCAAGGAATGGGACACGATCAATATACATCAGTTGATGAAGCAAGAGATGGATACCGATGTGATGGTCATGAACGACATGAATCTTAATGTCATCGGAGAGAATCGTTACGGAGCGGGCAAAGGGTTCAAAAACCTGCTTGGCATCAATATCGACTTCGGCATCGGGGCCGGACTGATTATCGACGGGAGGCTGTACGAAGGGAGCAGGCTTGCTGCAGGGGAAGTCGGTTACTGGGTTTGCGGAAATCCGAATTTCAACGAGCCGGGTCAGTTAAAGAATAATTATCTGGACTACTATTCGTCGTTATACGCTTTAATGAATACTGTGAAAAGGGACTTGAGCAACGGCGCAGAGAGTAAAATCACGGACTACTGCAAGGGCAACCTGGAGATGGTCGATTTCGAGGCGTTCTGTAAAGCGACGGCTGACGGCGATCCTTACTGCATGAAGAAGACGAAGGAGCTGGTGCAGTCCCTTGCCATCGTGCTGGCCAATATGAGCGTGCTCCTTGATCTGGAGCTGATTATAGTAGGCGGAGATATCGTAAAGCTGGGCTATAAGTTTATTCAGCCGCTCAGAGAGCTTGTTAATGGTATGGTTCCTCTGACGACGACGATCGTATTCTCGGAGCTTGGTGAACGATCAGGTATTTACGGCGGATTTGCTGTAGCTCTGGATCGTGTGATGCAAGAGATTCTACCTCAATAATTCGCAAAAAAAATTAGCTTGACGAGTGAACAAACAGAATCTATTATTAAGTTAAGTTAACTAATTAAATTGCGCATGTGTTTTGAAAGAGATGCATCAGCTCGTTATTGCGGTTATGCAAACGCTTATATTGCGCTTGCAAGTTGCTATTTAGACTAGACAAGAGGGGGTTGCGCATGTCAAAAAGGTGGTCGCCTGGAAGGGCGTTGATTCAAGTATTGTTCATGCTATACGCCATTTCCATTATTTATCCTTTTATTTGGATGTTCCTTAATTCGCTCAAGACCGGCCCGGAATTTTATGCCGACATCTGGTCGCTGCCCGATCAATGGCGATGGAGCAATTACGAGAAAGCGTGGGATGAGGCAGGGCTGGGCCAGTACTTTCTGAACAGTATCTATATAACCGCCATAGGTACGCTGCTTGGTGTCATGTCCGCCGCGACTTCGGCTTATACCGTTGCCAAGTACAAATTTCCCGGAGGAAATATCATTTTCTTCTTCGCGGTATCTACGTTCCTGATCCCTACGGTAGGGTCCTTGGCGGCGTTGTATAAGCTGATGATCGATTTGAGCCTGTTCAACTCGCATATTGGGCTGCTGGTGTTGTATTCGGCCGGGCTCGGCATGAATTTCATTATTTTGTACGGATTCTTCAAGGGCGTCTCGTGGGAATACGCGGAGGCGGCCTATATGGACGGAGCGAACGATTGGCAGATTTTCTTCCGAATTATGCTGCCGATGGCCAAGCCGGGATTGGCTGCGGTGGGGCTCATTACCATGATCAACATATGGAACGATTACTTCCTACCGTATATGTTCCTGCAGGAGCAGAAGCTGTTCACCATCTCGGTCGGTCTCTACGATCTCGTTCTGAAGCAGCAGTATGCCGCAGACTGGACTACATTATTCGCTGCGTTGACGCTGTCGACGGTTCCCGTCCTGATCGTATACTTCTTGCTGCAGGACAAGCTGATTAGCGGACTGACGACAGGAGGACTGAAGGGATGAGAAGAGCGATTGGCGCACTGACGGGCATAGCTCTCCTGCTGACGACGGCAGCGTGCAGCGGACAACAGGATGAAGGAGTAGAAGCAGAAATGAAAACGTTTCCTATCGGGCTGTGGGTGTCCCCCCCGGCAAATGAAGTGACTCTGGAGCGTTACGAGGAGATGAGGGAAGCAGGTATAACCTTCGTAACGGGATTTAGCGAATGGGAAGGCGGGAGAGAGACGATGATGAAGTCTCTCGATTATGCGGAAGCAACGGGAATGAAGGTGATATTGCGGGACCCGCAGATCGGAGAGCTGGCGGATGAAGACTTGTCCATGATAGGAGAATTGACCGCTCCGTATCGGGAACATCCCGCATACATGGGCCACGTCTTCTACGATGAGCCGTCGCTCACGCAGTATGACCGTCTGGCAGCCATGAAGGAAGCATACAAAAAAGATGCGCCGGACGGACTGCCCTATGTCAACTTGTTCCCGACATACGCTTCTCTGGACCAGAAGGGAGGCACCTACACCGAGTATCTGGATCAATTTATTCAGAAGTATAAGCCGGAGCTGATCTCCTATGACCACTATCCCTTCCTGACCGAAGCGAAGGGCGGACCCGGCGCGATTACCGAGGATTACTTCTACAATCTGGAGCTGATTCGGCGCGCATCGACCGAGCATCAGCTACCGTTCTGGCTGTTCATTCAGACGCTCTCCTTCAATACGACGCACCGCGATCCCACAGAAGAGGAAATCCGGTGGCAGGTGTTCACAAGTCTGGCCTACGGAGCCAAGGGCGTTCAGTACTTTACGTATTGGACACCGCAGTCGGGCAGGGAGACGTTCGGCAGCGGAATGATTGACCTTCAGGGCAATCGCACCCGGCATTATGATGAGGTAAAACGAATGAATGCGTCCCTGCAGGAGATCGGCCCGTGGCTGATGGAATTGCAATCCGAAGGCGTCATTCACTTCGGCAACCAGCCGCCATTACTGGAGGAGTCCATGCAGTCCTTCGGCCCGATTGCATCTATTTCGGGAGATCCCGCCATTATAGGTTGCTTTACCGATTCGGAGGGAATACAGAGCGTGTTGGTCGTGAACGCAAGCTTTCAACAGCCGTCGAGTACTGAGTTGAAGCTGGCAGGGGATGTGAAGCTGGCAGAGGTCTGGAACGGCGGACCAGTACAGTCGCGCAAGATTGCCGGCGGAGCCGTGCAAGTCGAGCTGGCGCCGGGCGGCGCCATGTGGATCGCATTCAACGGATAAGACAATATCTCAAGATATTGTTTTAGATACATGAAACTATAATCTGAAGGGGTGTACGAACAATGATGAAGAGAAGATGGAACAGAATGACATGGCTAACCGCCATGCTGATTGTCGCAATGATGCTGGCAAGCGCTTGCGCCAACAATTCGAACGGCTCGGAGGAGCAAGGCGGGAAGGAGAGCAATGCGCCTGCGGGAGAGAAGAAAGTACTGAAGGTAGCGTTCTTCCAAGGGGGCTTCGGCGATGCGTGGTTCAAGGAATTGAAGCAGCAATTCGAAGCCAAGCATGAAAATGTAACGGTGGAACTGGAAGGCGATCCCGGCATTATGGAGAAGATGGGCGCTCGCTTCGAATCGGGGGCGAATCTGCCGGATGTGGCATTTCTGACGAATACCCACTGGCAGATGTGGGCTGCGCAAGGCTTCCTGGCGGATCTGACCGACTTGTACGAGGGAACGGACTCTGACGGTGTGACGATCAAGGATTCCTTGAATGAAGCTGCCCGCCAATATGCGATATACAAGGAAAAGGCATATATCATTCCATGGTCCGACGGCTATCTGGGACTGGCTTACAACAAGGGCATGTTCGAAGAGAACGGATGGGAAGTGCCGAAGACATGGTCGGAGTTCGCCGAATTGGCGGAGAAGATCAAGGAGAAGGGGATAGCTCCGATTGTCTATCCGGGGAAAGTGATCGGTTACTGGGACTTCGTCGTGAAGCCGATGATGGTGCAGGCGGGCGGATTCCAGTATTTGAATCAGCTAGTAAGCATGGATACACCGGAGGTATTCCAGGACCCGGCCCGTTTGACCGCATTGGAGCAATTCGAGCAGCTGTTCCAGAACGATTGGATGCTGAAAGGTTCGGAAGCTCTCAATCATACGGAAGCGCAGATGGAATTCGTCAACGGCAAGGCCGCCATGATTCCTAACGGCAACTGGCTGGAAAATGAAATGAAGGCATCTACGCCGGAAGGCTTCCGCATGGCGATGATGCCGGTGCCTGCCGTAGACGGCGCCAAGGAAGAAAACATTTTCTTCAGCCTGGTCGGTGACATAACGGTTGTTCCCGCCAAGTCCAAGGAGCAGGAGCTGGCGAAGGCATTTATCGCATTCGCAGCATCTCAGGAGATGAATCGCAAGTTCACGGAGCTGACTGGGAACTTCCGGCCGTTCGACTACTCGCTGGAAGGCGTGGAAGTGTCTGAATTTACGCAGAGCGTAATGGACATTATGCAGAACAACAAGGCTTTCACCTTTAATTCCAACAATCCTCTCTTCGCCAAAATGCAGCTTTACCCTTCAGGCGACGCTTACGGCAATATTGCGTTCGGAGCGAAGACGGCAGAGCAGCAATTCCAGGACGACTACGCCTTTGCAAAAGACAAATGGGAGGCGTACAAGAAAGAAGTGGGAATGGAGTAAGAGGACTAAGACGGCTTTCGTATAAAGGCTTGCGCCGCAGTCGATGCGGCGCGAGCCGAAGCCGCATGCATGAGGTAAGCTTCTTGGAAAGTAGGGGATATCGTGTCTATATTGCAAAATCGAAAGAAAAGAATGCGATTTCTTTTCATCCTGTCCATGGTCATTTATCCGGTGGCGCATTATCTGATCTTTACGATTTACGTGAATATCAATACGTTCGTCTACGCTTTCAAGCGTTGGAATATGTCCACCGGCAATATCGACTGGGTAGGCTTCGAAAATTTCAGGGAGATCACGGAGAGAGTAATACAAGATCCGGCGTACAAGTATGCAGTCCTCAACACCCTGCTTTGGATTCCGCTGAATGTATTGATTTTACTGCCGTTGTCGCTTTATGCGGCCTATCTGTTCTCCAAGAAGATAAAGCTGCATCATTTTTATCGCATTGTTTATTTCTTTCCGTCCATTCTATCCATTGTTATTATCGCGATGGCCTTCTCGTTCATGGTGAACCCCAATATCGGGGTGGTGAATCCCATTCTGGAGTTCATGGGCCTGGAGAGCTTGACGAGAGCCTGGCTCGGAGATCCGTCTACGGCACTGGCAACGGTGTTCTTCTTCTGCGTATGGGCAGGAATCGGATTCAATTCTGCGATTCTCCTGGGAGCGATCGGACGCATTCCCCACGATCTGTATGAGGTCGGGGAATTGGACGGGATCTCCCGAATGACAGAGCTTCGGAAGGTCGTCGTGCCGATGATATGGCCTACGATTTCGACTTTGATCATTATCGGCACAAGCGGCGCTTTCACTTTGTTTTTGCAATCCAAGCTACTGACGAATGGAGGCCCCAATTTCGCCACGAATACGGCGGCGCTTCAGATTGTCGATCTGGTGTCCGACGGGAATTACGGCACGGCTTCCGCATTCGGAATTCTGTTGGCGATCATTGGATTCGCTGTGACGACAGTAATCAAGCACTTTCTGGATAAGAACACGGCTGTCGAATATTGATCGCACGTATTCACAGACGAGGAGGAACGTTCATGAATCAGAAGCGGCAGATCGGGGAAGCGGTTGTCTTGACGAAGCAGGACAGCCATGCGCTGCGTTATGTCCCTGTGCGGCCTGGAAGCCTGAGCTTGTACGAGAGGGAAACCGGGGCTGAAGGCGAAAGGGTGATGGGAAGGCTGTTCCAAGAGGGACGCGATTATGTGGTGGATTGGGAGGAAGGGCGGCTTCGCCGAACGACCGACAGTCGCATACCGGATTGGGCGAGGCATAGGTTCTTCGGGAAGCGGGCATTCGATCAGACGGGGCTGACCGATTACGGGAATGAGAGCTTCACCGTCTATGCCGACTATGAGTATGACGCGGAGCCTGCTGGCGGGAACGAGGCGGCTGAGAAGGCTTCAGCGACGGCAGCCTCCCTGTTGCCTAGCTGTGATGAACGGCATCGGAAGGGGCTTCCAATCACCTATGTCGTATACGGAGACAGCATCAGTACGGGGGCGGAAGCGAGCCACCATCGCCATTGTTATTCTTATCGGCTGTATGAACGGCTGAAGACGCTCTTCCCGGCTAGCGAGATCCGGTATGAGATGAGAGCGATTGGCGGAGAGACGAGCATGGAGGGGTGGAAGCGGTTACAGCGTGATGTCATCCCGCTGAAGCCGAATTTGATTACAATCGCTTATGGCATGAATGATGCGAACCGATTGCAGGGGCATGTGAATGAAGTGCCTGTGTCTCGCTTTAAAAGCTATGTAGGGGAGATGATTGCAAGCTTGAAAGAAAGGACGGAGGCCGATATCATCCTGATCACCCCTTGCGAGCCTAATCCCATGTGGAAATTCTGCAGCGGCGAGATTCATCACTATGCGGAGGCGATGAAGGAGACGGGGATGCGGTACGGTGTGCCGGTAGCCGATGTGCATGCGCTCTGGCTGGAAGAGCTGGGAGCCGGCAAGACGCCGGAAAGCTTGCTGTTGAATAATATTAACCACCCTAATGATTATGGGCACGAAATTTATATGCGGGCGCTTAGCCAGTTGTTGGGGATGGAATCGGGAATGAGGAAGGAAGGGGAGTCATGATGCGTTCGAAATTCATAATGTCTCTGCTTGCCGTTGCGCTGCTGTCTGTAGGATCGTCGGGTATCGGCATGGCTTACAGCCCGGCTATTCAGCCTTTCCCTATCGGGATATTCTGGCCGCCTTCTCCTGCCGACACCACGAATGCGAATTATACGGACATTGCAGGAATGAACGCCAACTTCATCGTAGGCGGCAATGGTGTAAGTGACTATACGGCAAACGATGCGGCACTGGGTTATGCGGCTACACATGGCTTGACGCTGCTGGCGGATGACAGCCGATTGGCTTGGCGCAATATGTCGGTCGATCAGCACGCTACGGGACACGGGCTATTCGTCAGCTCGTCCGTCACGCTTGGCCAGACCTTCAAGACCCCTCAAGGGACGGGCTGGGGACTCAATACGATATCCATGTATATCGATAAATTGAATTGGCCTGCAGGCACTGCATTGACACTGACCTTGTACGATAGCCCGGCGAAGCAGAACGTACTGGCCTCGGATACCCTTACAGGGCCTGTGCCGACCTATTATCCGACGTTCCAGCTGCATGTACCCGTCTCGTCCGATACCTCCTATTACTTCGAGCTATCCAGCGATCAGCCGAGCGGAGTGGGATGGGTTGTGACCAGCTCCGCCGATGTGTATGGAGACGGCAGAGCCTACAGAGCCGGCGTAGCGCAACATACGGATTTTTGGTTCGAGCTCGGCTTCGCCCAGAGAGCTTACAATGACGGGAATCAGCCCGGCAATAGCGACATCGACCAGATTGCAAGTCATTACCGTACGCATGCCGCCCTGCAAGGCTACCATGTGCTGGATGAGCCTTCGGTTCTGCAGATGACGAGGATACAAGATACGATCCGCCGCTTGAAGAACGGTGATCCCGATCACATGTCCTTCGTCAACTTGTTCCCGAATTACGCGTCTGCAAGCCAGCTGGGATTGAATCAGATGACGGGAGAATACGTCAGCTCGTCTGTCCCGCTTGGGCAAGCTTTCCGCACCAAGCAAGGGCAGACACATATTGATACGGTGCAATGGTGGATCGATAAGAATACTTGGGGAGCGGGAGAAGCCTTGACGCTTTCACTATGGGACTCCAACGCCAAGACGAGCTTGATCGCCCAGCATACATTGACCACACCGACTACGGAGTGGCCGCAATTCCAGTTGAATGCACAAGTATCCGGCAATACGGAATACTATATGGAGCTTACCCATAACGGCGGCGGGAACAACTCGGTGGGCTGGGTTGTACGAGCGAATACAGGGGATGACTGGTACAATGACGGGGCTGCTTATATTGCCGGCAATGCCATTGACGCGGATTTCTGGTTCACACTCAATCAGAACATCGTCGGCGGCTCCTACGAGGATTATGTGTACCGGTGGATGTACACGGAGCCCGATGTGCTCGTGTTCGATCATTATCCGTATCTGGCGAACGGGGCGTTCAGAAGCGATTACTACGCCAATCTGGAAGTGATTCGCCGACAAGCGGACTTGGGGGGAGTGGACTTCTGGTCGTATATCCAATCCGTCGGCGTCAGTGGCGCATGGCGTGTGCCCAGCGAGAGCGAGATGAGATATCAGGTCTATTCCAATCTGGCTTACGGCGCCAAGGGTTATATTTACTTTACGTACTGGACTCCGGAGTCCAGCGGAGGGGAGAGCTTCAACAACGGCATTATCCTGCCTGACGGAACGAAGAACAGCTCTTACACGTGGGCGCAGCAATTGAATGCGGATGTGATGAATCTCGGAGACGTGCTAATGGGGCTGCATTCGGAAGCGGTCTACCATGCCGGGGGAGTTCCTACAGCGGCAACTTCATTGCCTTCGTCGTTCTTCTGGCAGCCGGACAATAGCGCCATTCCGCTATTGCTGGGCTACTTCCAGGACGATGCCGGCAACGATTATTGTCTCGTCGTGAACAAGAACACGAGCCAGTCGCAGCATATGGCTTTTACGATTTCCACAAGTTATGCAACTGTGCAAGAGATATCCAAAGCGACAGGGCAGCCGGCAAGCACCAACTATGACGCCGGGACGGGCAGCATGTCCACGAATTTCCAGCCTGGTGAGGGCAAGCTGTTCTTGCTGCAGTAATTTGTGGAACGAGAATAAGGCATCGATGGGTACAGGGAACTGTATCCGTCGATGCCTTTTGTGCGCTGGTGGCGAGCTGCGCTGTCACGGCATTTATCGTTAAGCTAGAACAACTCAGCTGTGACCGTCACAGCCTGAAAGTCTGTTTGGGTGACCGTTCCGCCACTGAGTACTTTGTAGGTATGAATGCGCACATTCGATGCAGTCTGGCTTCGAATGGTAACAAGTCCGGCATTGCCGGACGCATCTACGTTATTGGAGAACGACACCGCATACCGGTTAGTGGGATACGGGAAGCTCCAATTGATCTGGAAGTCGCCAGCTCCCACTCTTGTCACGCTGGCTACACCGCTGCCAGCCAGCAATGAGCCGCTGGCGTCGAAGGTTGCCCAAGCCCTGCTGTTGACGACCTGGTTGAAGGAGTCGATTAATCTGCCGTTGGTATGATGCAAATACTGGATGCGGTTATGGGCGCCAAGATCGGTAATGGCTCCATTGGAGGTGTAGTATCCCAGTTCTACCCAATTGCGCTTAGAGAGACTGCCCAGATAGACGACATGGTTAGCAGTGGTCGCTTCTACATAACCGCCTTCCAATCGGCAGCCGTAGCCGTCGATGCGGTAGCAATAAGTAGTCGCAGTGCTCCCCCGGGCGGGAATGATTGTCTGGACGATGTTGTTGTTGAAGGTCAGTCCCGCCGTATAACGGGATTCTGTACCAATGCCGAGCTCGCAGATCTGCACATCACAATTGTCTATGGTGGTGGCATGAGCGGCTGAAGCCGGCGACAGAACAGAATCGTCCAGTACAATGGCTTTCTTGGCTCCCCATACCTCGCAGCGAACGGCACTGTTGACTTCGCCGCCGGCGTACGCCGGTGAACTGGATGACACATTGCCGAAGACGATGCCGTAGCCTTGCGCCATATCCTCCCACACGCCTTCCGTCTTGCTGACGCCGCCGCGCACGTAATTGCCGACGTAGCACTCGAATATCGTGCTTCGGGTAATGTTGCGGAAGTCGAATCCAATCTGTTCATAGTTGCTGGGAGATGCGGTGGTGGGATGGTTGAGCACAATAGCCAAGTGGCCGATGAACAAGTCCTGCAAGTAATCGTTGGGGCCGGATGGATGGAAGTCTCTTCGAATGACGCTGCCTCCCGTCGGCTTAGCCGACAATACGGAGACGTTCTCTCCTTCTCCAAGCAGCCATATGCCTCTCTTGAGCGCAATTCCCTTCGAAGGCGAAGGGTCGACCAGATAGACGCCGTTAGGGATGTACACGATGCCTCCGCCAGCGGTATAAGCCGCTGATATAGCCAGATTAATGGCATTGGTGTCATCGGTTATACCGTCGCCTGCCGCGCCGTAGTCGGCTACATTATACACGGTAATTCTTGCTGCTGCTTGAGCGGTTCCAGTCCCGAAGGGGAGTGCTTGGCTTGCGGCAAGCGCAATGCCTGCCGTTCCAAGCGTGGCCAGCAGCTTTCTGCGGCTGATGCCTCCTCCTGCTTCGTCTTCATGATGACAGGTATTAGTGTTCTGATGGTTGATCCCGGTCTTACGATTATCATTCATCCGTCTTCGCCTCCCATGTACAATGAAATGGTCAAGCATGACCAGTATAGAGTTTGCAGGGGATTAAGCCTATAGTAGCTTGATGCATGAATAATACTTTTGCGGCAATAGCATTCCGGGGATGGGCTCCATGTCGGAAAAGTATTATTTATCCGCGAATGTATTATAGAATTGGCGCAAGCATGTGAAATATAATTCGAATCAACCGAACCCGAGAGGAGGAATGATTCCTATTGATCAGCTTCAGAAGAGTGACTTTCAATAATTCGGAAAAGAAACGGCTTCAAAATGTGAAAGGGCTTTCAAAGAACGGCAAGTAGAAAAAGGGGGATATCCATGACAAGAAGAAGGTTATTGGCTGCTCTCATGATCGCTGTCTTGCTCATCGTAACAGCATGTTCGTCACAGGAGAATTCTAATAACAATGCTTCCTCTCCTGGAAGCGAGTCAGGGGACGGCGGCAGTGGGGAGCCGTCGCCGCCTGAAAAAGCTTATATTCTTACGAAAGTTGAAGCGGGTACGGAGCTGTCGGACGATAAAGCGGTGCTGGATGAGATCAGGAAGGAAACGAATGTAGAGCCGGTCATGATCAAGCCGCCTGCGGGCACATACGAGGAGAAGCTTAATATTATGCTGGCTTCCAACGAGCCGTTGGATGCTTTCATTGTGAGCGATTGGACAGAGTTCAAGAAGAAGGGGATGATTCGCCCCATTAACGATCTGCTGGAGCTTGCTCCGGAGCTCGTCAGCAATTATACACAGGAAGAATGGGACGCTGTAACGGATAAGGAGACGGGCAATATCTATGCCATACCGTTCGCCAATACGCCCATAGGCAATGCGCCTCGCATTCGGGAGGATTGGCTGGAGGAACTGGGACTCCAGATGCCGACTACGCTGGAGCAGTTCGAGCAGGTGCTTGAAGCGTTCCACTTCACGGATAAGTTCGGAGATAACGTCATTCCTCTGGTGACTCACTTGAGCTTTCAGCAATTGGACAGGGCGTTCATGGGGTTATGGACCGAATACGGCGATCATCACTGGATAGACGACGCCGGGAATGTGAAGCCCGCGATTCTGCATCCCGGATATAAGGACTATATTGCCAAATTAGCGGAATGGTATGCGAAAGGATACATTTGGAAGGAAGCGTTCACACAAGAAATTAATGCTATAAATGATCTTGTTGCACAGGATCGGGTAGGCGTGTTGGCCACATGGGTGTCCGTAGGCATGACCGGAATCGATACATTGCTCGGGGAGAAGCCGGAGGCCCGCTACAACTATATGAGAACGTTCGAAGGACCTGCAGGAAGCGCTTACTCGCTGCGGCTGCCGGTACGTCAAGGCATCGCGTTCTCGGTGAACAGCAAAAATGCGGAAGCGGCCATCAAATTCTTCAATTGGGGTGTTTCTAATCCGACGAACCGCAATATTATTGACTTCGGCCTTGAAGGCAAGCATTGGAATTGGGTGGATCAGAATGAAGGTATTATTGAGCGGGTTGCCGGCGCGGAGAAGCAGTATTCCGGCATGTTCAGTCTCGTTCAGGGAGCGACTACGCTGGGATCGACCGATCGTACGACGTCAGGTCAACTGTGGGCGGAATTTTTCAACTTTACTTCCGATGCTAGCATTGTGCTGAAGAAGCCTGCCGATTACGGGACCATCTATGACGAAGCGAAGATTAACGAGACGGTGCCGTCAGTCAGCGATATCGACAAGCTGCGGGACCGCTGGCTGGTGAAGTTCATTACCGGACAGGAGCCGATCAGCAAGTGGGATACGCTTCTGGCGGAGCTTAACAAGCTGGGACTTGATCGGCTAGTGGCGGAGAGAACGAGACAGTACAGGGAGCAAGCCGAATAGATAGGCCAGTACCGTTCCAGTGGAGTGGTCCGGCATAAGGGTGGCGGCTGGAGAGGAGCATACGTATGAATGCAATGCGGAAAAATCCGCTGCTATACGCGTTGGTAGTGCCGGGTCTACTGTACTTTTTGATCTTTTATTATGTACCCATGTTCGGCGTTATCATCGCGTTCAAGGACTACAGCCCGTTCCAGGGCATTGGCGGCATATTCTCATCGGAATGGGTCGGCTTCCAGCATTTCCAGGATTTCTTTCAATCCTATTCCTTCCGGCAAGTGCTGGTGAATACGCTGCTGTTGAGCTTCTACAATCTTGTCTTCGGCTTTCCGGCGCCGATTATACTTGCTCTCATGCTGAATGAGGTGATACATCGGCGCTTCAAGAAGGCCATTCAGACGATCTCGTATTTGCCTCATTTCCTGTCCATGGTCGTTGTCGTAGGGATTTTGCACTTCCTGTTATCTACGGACGGCGGATTATTGAATGAGGCACTGGGCTGGTTCGGAGCCGACTCCGTTTTATTCTTGGGAGAGCAGAAGTTTTACCGCTTTATTATTGTCTGTACGCAAATATGGCAGCAGATCGGCTGGGAGAGCATTATCTTTCTTGCGGCCATGACAATGATTGATCCTCAGCAGTATGAGGCGGCTGTCATTGACGGCGCCGGCAAATTCAAGCAGATGCTATATATTACGCTGCCAGGTATTCTTCCCGTTATCGTCATCATGCTCATCTTTCGGATCGGCAATGTGCTAAATGTCAATTTCGAGCTGATCTTGCTGACCTATTCTCCATCCACATACGATGTATCGGACGTGATCGACACGTTCGTATACCGGGAAGGATTAATTGGCATGAAGTACTCCTATACGACAGCGGTAGGCTTATTCAAGTCCCTGTTCTCGGCTATCATGCTGTTGGGGGCCAATTACTTGGCCAAACGGTTCGGGCAAGAGGGGATATGGTAACCGGCACTGCGATTGGGAAGGGAGGAAGTAAGGATGGCTGCGAATCGGAATAAGTTAACGAATGCCAATCCTGTTTTTACGACGGTGAACTACATCTTGCTGGGACTGCTAAGTTTCGCTTTCCTGCTTCCGTTCGTCATGATCGTATCCACTTCGCTTATGACGCAGGAAGATGTATTGAAGTACGGTACGTTCCGGTTATTCCCGAATACGGTTGACTTCTCCGCTTACCGCATGATACTGAGCGAAGGCTCCATGATCTATTCCGGTTATGGGGTAACGGCTATTCGGGTCATTCTGGGTACGTTTCTGAACCTGACATTTACGTCTGCGTTGGCTTACGGCCTATCCAAGAAGTACTTGGCGGGACGCAATGTATTCATCTGGTTCGTATTCATCACGATGGTGTTCAGCGGTGGCTTGATTCCTACTTACATGGTCGTGAAGTCACTAGGACTTACCAATACGATATGGGCGCTTATGATTCCGAATCTGATTAACGCTTTTAACTTCATCTTAATGAAGGTGTTCTTCTCGCAATTACCGGACAGCTTGGAAGAGTCGGCATGGATCGATGGAGCTAATCCACTGCAGACGCTGCTGCTCATCGTTGTTCCGTTATCGCTTCCTTCTCTGGCAACGATCGGCTTATTCTACGGAGTAGCGCATTGGAACGCGTGGTTCGATGCCGCTATCTTCATCAATGACTATGACAAGATGCCGCTTCAGATTATATTGCGGGACGCTATTATCCATATGTCGGGAGATCATGTCGGGCTAAGTATGACGGTCGTCGATACGACGATCAAGAAGCCACCAACGATCGCTTTCCGTTCCGCTATTATTGTCGTATCGACGCTGCCGATCCTGCTGGTGTACCCCTATATTCAGAAGTACTTCGTCAAAGGGGTCATGATCGGCTCGCTGAAGGGCTGACGAATCAGATGAGGAGGGACACTATGCGAAGGGCGAAGCGGAGAAGCTACTTATTCAATTGGGATGGCTCGGATTGTCTCGCGCTGATAAAGGAACGCCCGTCGGAGGATGATCTGCTGAGGCAAGTGTTCGAGCCGTTGGAGGACAGTGGAGTGGATACGCTTGTCTATATGCAAGGGGTGGGGAACTTCGCAGAATACCGGAGCAAGCTTCTGCCCCTGGCAGGAGAGGCTAGAGATTACCGCTTCAACAGTGTCAGCTCTTATAAGCGATATGCGAACGCCAAGCACTTTCTGGACAACGGCATGGACCCGCTTGCCATCGTCGTTCGCGGCGCTCGGGAGCGGAAGCTTGACGTCTTCTTCTCGTTCCGTTTGAACGATATTCACGACCATTGGCCTGACTGTGTAGACTTCTTGCCGAGGTTCAAGTTGGAGCACCCGGAGTGGCTTCATCCGAAGGAGTATTTTCCCGACTTTCATGGCCGTACGGAGATTACTACAGCACTGGACTATTCTGTGAAGGAAGTGCGCGACTTCCGTCTCCGTATTATTCGGGAGGTCCTGGAGAATTATGAATTTGACGGGCTGGAGCTGGATTTCATGCGAAGCCCCTTCTATTTCCATTGGGATAAAGGGCTTGGCAGCGCGTATATGCTGACGGACTTCGTGTCTGCCGTCCGGGATATGCTCGATGAGATCGGTGGACGACGGGGCGCTTATCTGGAGTTGGCCGTCCGGGTGTGCACGACGGTGACAGGCTCTGGCATGGCGGGATTCGACGTGGCCGCATGGGCGAAGCGGGGCTATATTGATCATGTCATTGCCGGGACCGGAGGCTTGAACATTGATACGAGAGGCTACATGGAGCTGCTGCAAGGAACTGGCGTCTCCTTCTATCCATGCTTATATGGCGATTATGAGCGAATCGCTTCGTCGGATGCGGTCATGCGCGGAACGGCGGAGCTGCTGCTGACAGATCGGCCCGATGGTATATATGCCTTTAATATTTATCCTTCAGGCCCGCATCGCAGAGAGCTTGTGCGGCAGATCGGCAATCTGAGCGCCCTACAAGGCTTGGACAAAACCTATATTGTGGATTTGGACTATGACTACATTCTAACCCGGGAGGAGTGGCGCTACAGCATACACCTGCCTATAACATTGGGAGAGACGGAGCGTGAATCGTTGACGATTCCGGTCAGAGCGGGCGAAGAGCTGGCCAGTAGGACGGTGCCGGAGCATGCTGCCATACGGCTGAAGGTGTGGATTAAGGATATGACGGCCGACGACGTCATCCGATTCCGATGGAATGGCGGCAGGCTGGAAGAGGCGGGTACGGAGCCTGTAGCGGAACAGTTCGCACAGCATTGGCTAACCTGGGAGCTTCGGCCGTCTATGATCCGATACGTCAATGAACTATCGATACAGCTTGTGGAGCGCAACAAGCATCTGAAGAGCTATGCGCCCGCTATCGTGCAGCGAGTCAATCTGGAGCTGGCCTATCATTGACACATTTTGAATGAAAGCGCTAACATATAATTGATTTCAAAATGTGTGTGTGCGGTAGCGAAGGGAGTGGCGAAGATGCTGAATAGAGTATGGCGGAAGAGTCGGCTCGTAAGAACGAGAAGAAGCTTTCGCCGCACGCTGACTTTTTATATTGCATTGGCCGCCGTATTGCCGGTGCTGGTGTTGGGCGCGCTGTCTTATTACAACGTTAAGAACGGCTTGGAGAAGGAGATGGACATCTGGAGCCGATATGTGCTGAACAACTCCAAGGAAGCGTTCGAGATGATCATGAACCAGATTTTTTATCAGGCCAGCTACTTGCCTACCAGCAGTACGACCAAGGATTATGAGAATGTATTTAATGCAATATCATACGAGAATAAGTCGGTTCATACGTTCGCTCATGATCTGAACGGGTTGAATGAGTACTTGTACTTCAAAAAGAATATGATCAAAATGATGTCCGCGCTTCATATGAACAACCGGTATATCGATGAGATTTATTATTATGACGAAGAAAAGGCAATGGTGCTCACTTCCGACGGGCTGCAGTATGAAATGGACAAATTCCACGACGTCGCCTGGCTGGATACGGTGAGGGAAGGAAGTGACATGTTCGTCCGCATGAATGTGCGCAAGCTGAACGGGAATGGCATTGAGAAAAATGTCGTCACACTGCTATATCGAACCTTCAATAAAAATAATGCTTTTATCGTCAACGTAAACATGAACGAACTGTATGCAGGTACAATTGAAAAAATGTCAGCAGGGCGTGACGATTATTATCTGTACACTGGCGACGGCGATATGTTCATTAGCAGCGAAGGCTCCTCGATCGACCGCTTGAAGACAATCCCGATGGACCTGATGGAGGGGGAGGAGAGCGGGTCAGTGCTGTACGACAAACATTATTTGCTCACGTGGGTACACTCCGACAAGCTGGGCTGGACATTCATCAATCATAAAAATCTGCAATCGTATTATGGCAACATGAAACGGACGACCAATATGATTCTGCTTGCCTGCGTGCTGATGTTGCTTGTCATCGCAGGGCTATCTCCTTATGTGTCCAGCAGGCTGTATTCGCCTGTTCTCCGGCTTATGCAGATGATCAAACAGAAGACGGATGCATCGGAAACACTCAAAGAGTTCGATGACTTCGGTTATTTGGAAGGCCGATTCGAAAGCATCTATAACGAAAAGTTCGATCTGCAAAAGAAATTCACTGAGCATCTGCCTATGCTGCAAACGATGTTCAAATATGAGTTGATCAAATACGGCTCCTTTAGCAGGAAGGAGCTGCTTGCCAAGCAGGAGGAGCTTGCGCTGCACATTCCGCAAGGGAATCTGGTGCTTGCCGCCATCCATATCGAATCCTCAGACAGGGAGCGTTCCGAGCACTTTAGAGGAAAGCAAGTACAAAGTTTGTACGTGCAGCAGTGGATGAAGGAGACGCTAAGCGACTATCTCGGCTTCAGTGCGGAGATCAATGACTGTCTATGTCTGGTCGTCCATATTGCTGAAGATAAGCGAGACAGTTTGTACAGGAAGCTGCAGCAGGCGAGGGAGGAAATCGGGCGCAGCAGCAACTTGGACTTGACTATCGGCATTGGCGCTTATTGCAAGGATATTATGGAGCTTAATCGGGCTTATCATGAGGCCGAGGAAGCGCTTAAGCGCAGATTGGCATACGGGAACAAGCAGATTATCCTCTACGAGGAGCTGTGCACGGCAGGTGGCAACAGCTACCATTACCCCGTCGAGAAGGAGAAAGCGCTCAATCATCTCATTGCTTCCGGGAATGGCGAAGCGGCCTTAGCTCTATTGGCGACGATTGTGGAGGAATTGACGAACCCGCGGCATGAGCTCAGCCATTCCAAGCTGCAGCATGCTGTACAGATGCTGCTGAGCAGCATACTCAGGACTGCAGAGACGCTGGAGCTGGATACGGATGCGCTTCTGGAAGCCGATGCCGACTTGTACGACAAGCTGCTGCACAAAACGAACAGGGATGATTTGCTCGCCACGTTGTCCGCATTGGTTGAAAAAATTATCCTCTGTTATGCGGAGGGAGCAGACGAGAATGTGAATAAAGATGTGCAAAAAATTGTGGCTTTCATTGACGAGCATTACAATCGGGACTTGTCGCTTGTCGATGTGGCGGATTATGCGGGATTCAATCCTTCCCATGTCAGTCGCTTGCTGAAGAACGGCATTGGACGAAGCTACACGGATTATGTCACGGAGAAAAGGATTGCTCATGCGGAGCGGTTATTGGTGTCGACAAGCAAGAAGCTGGATGTCATTAGCGCAGAGGTCGGATATAACAATACCTACTACTTTATTAAAGTGTTCCGAAAGCATTATGGAACAACGCCCAGCAAGTATCGTCAAGCGCAGAAGGAAAGCAGGAATAAGGAGATGGATAAGAAGAAGGGAGGGCAAGGATGAGACGTATTGACCGTTCCGTTTTGTATATGAATAACGACAGGTATAACCGGCCCAGCGCGACCGTTGCTTCCGGTGAAACGTTCGTCGTAGTAACCGAGCTGGCCACCGGCGATTGGCTGCATAGTATGGAGGATGTATGGAGCCCGGACAAGACGAAAGGGGCGAACCCGTGCGTATGCATTGCGGTCGAGGGGGCGATGCCGGGTGATGCCCTGGCTGTGACCATAGAGCAAATAGTGCCGAGTACGCTGGGATATATGGCGATTGAAACCGATGAAAGCATCTTTCCTGCGATCTCAAAGCCGATCTTCGGAGACATATTCGCCCATACCGTCAGCATCCGTGAAGGGGCTATTCAGCTCTTGCCGGGAATAGACGTACCAGTACAACCTATGATTGGAACGCTAGGCACTACATTGGGCGACAAGATCGAGACGCATATTGCAGGAGGATTCTACGGGGGCAATATGGATATTCAGGAGGTTGCTCCAGGCGCTACGGTCTATCTGCCTGTACTGGTGGAAGGGGCGATGCTTAATGTGGGCGACGTGCATGCCCGCCAGTCTGACGGAGAGGCCTCCGCAGTCGAAGTGCGAAGCGAGGTCACAATGACGGTGAGGGTGGAGAAGCGGAGTAAGCCGCTCGCAGGCCCACGTATAGTGAATGACGACTATATAATGACTGCGGCCTGTTCCAGATTAGAGAAGGAAGCGTACGAGATCGCATTCCGGGATATGTTGGAATGGCTTGTCGATGAACATGGATACAGCGAGCGCCATGCCTATATTTTGCTTGGCGCGACGGTAGAGGGGCGCTGTACGAGATATATAGCTCCCAGCTATACATTCGTGTGCAAGCTGAATAGAGGATATTTGAGCCGTTAGACATGTGAGAGGAGGTTATGGGGTGAGTGGGACAGTGATAAAGCTGAGGAATAGGGAGCTGTTGTTTGGAACGATGATTTCCTATATGACGTGGACAGGGCTTGTTCCATTGCTCAGGAAGCGCAGGCTTGATTTTGCCGTGTTCGAGATGGAGCACAATCATTACGACTGGTCCGAGCTGGAAGCGCTGCTGCGGACGGCGAATTTGACAGAGTTGACCGCGTTCGTTCGTGTGCCCGATATCGGCTATGCGCATTTGTCGAAAGCGCTGGATCTTGGCGCAGACGGCGTACTTATTCCTAGAATTGAGAGTCTGGAGCAGCTGAGAGAGGTGATCGATATCGTAAGGCTGCCGCCCCGAGGCAGGAAGGGAGTAGGCGGCTATGATTTTGCGGTGGACGACTTGACCGACAAGCTGTCCCTCTATAACGACGAGAAGCTCATTCTCATTCAGGTGGAGTCCATGGCGGCCGTACAGACTCTGGATACCATGCTGGCAACCGGGGAGGTGGCAGGCGTTATTGTCGGTCCTTACGATTTATCGGTATCGATGGGCATTCCGGGCGACTTCCGCCATCCCCGATTCATGGAAGCGGTGCATGAAGTCATTCGGCTATGCGATTCGCATCAACTGTCCTGCGGCATGTTCATGGGAAGCGAGCAGGATATCCGTTATTGGCATGAGCAAGGCATGAATATTGTCTGGTCCGGTTCGGACTTGGGTATGCTCTTGGACGGATACCATCGGTTATGCGATGTGGTTGAATCGCTATGAGCGGCGGAAGCGAGGGGAGAGAGACGGGCTGCCGCATAGAGGAAGTGTTAGTAAACGACGTGCCCATGCTGCGTCTGGAGAACGATTCGATTCGGATAACGGTATGCGTCTTGCACGGCGCTCATATTATCGAGCTGCTGGATAAACGAACAGGAATCGACTTGCTGTATAAAGATCCTCGAGGACCGTTGCGATATGATGTCGGAGGGTGGTACGAGTTGTTCCCAAATGCGGGCAAGGCGTGCGGCTATAATGGCAGGACGATACCAAAGCATGGCGATATCCAGCACCGGCGATGGGATTATAAGATTGTGGAACATACGTCGAGCCGAATCAAAGTTAGCATGTGGACGGAGAGCGGGGTGCTGCCGTTCCGGCTGGAGAGAACGATTGGCATGACAAGTCACAGCGGCAGCCTGTATTTGCATGAGTGTGTGACGAATATCGGACAAGAGCGTCTGCCGTACCTTTGGGGGCATCATGTGACCTTCGGCGGAGCTTTCCTGGACGGGCGCTGCACCATTCAACTCCCCGCATGCCGAGTGTTCAAGAGGGAGGAGTACGATTCGTCTACCAGCAGATTGCATCCGTCTGCAGCGGGCACGCTAGCGGCTATGCCGGGAAGAACGGAAGGAACGGTTGATTTAACGGCTTTCCCGACCGGGCCATGCAGCGAGATGGTGTTTGCCGACGGCATGAAGGAGCATTGGTGCAGCGTCTATAACGAACGTCTGGAGACCGGTATTGGCTTAAGCTGGGACGGCGAGGCTTTCCCGTATGTATGGCTTTGGATGGAGAGTCGTGGGGAACAGGCTGCGCCTTACAACGGACGGGTAAGAGGCATGGCGCTGGAGCCTCAATCTTCCGCTGTGCCGGTGCTTGAACGGGCGATAGCCGACGATGCGGCTATGTGGCTGGAGGCGGGGGCCTCCAAGAAAGCCTGGCTGACTGCAGTCGTTCATCGGTATGACGGAATGGTGGACAGAGTCACTAAGGAAGGAGAAGTATTATGGAAGCCATCATAGAAGTAACCGGAAGCGGATTGATATATAGTAATCCGAAGCCGCATGTGTACAGCAGACACGCTTACTTTCCTTCTGTTATCCAATTAAAGGGGAGAGAGTTGTTAGCGTCTTTCAGCATCGGCCAGGCTTTCGAATCTGCGGACTTGCGCACGAACATTGCCCGTTCTGTTGACGGGGGGAAGAGCTGGACGTTGGAAGGTCCCATATGCTCGGAGACAATAGACGAAGATGCCTCGTATGTCAGCCGCTTGTCACACGGCGCGGACGGGGAAGTGGTAGCCTTCACGATCCGGCATAACCGGTCGCGCAGGGATGAAGGATTGGTGAATCCCGCCAATCTGGGCTTTGTGGAGGTGGAGTTGCAGTTATGGCGATCACGGGATGGAGGGCGTACATGGGACGGGCCGGAAGTTATTGATCCCCCGCTTGTCGGACCGAGCTTCGAGATGACGTCGCCTATCCTTCCCTTGCAGAGTGGCGGATGGCTGCTGCCGACCTCGACCTGGAGGGGATGGGACGGCAGCTGCCCTAACGGCATGAAGGCGGTGGCCTTCTGCTCTTTCGACAATGGCGTTACCTGGCCGGTTTATAGCGATGTCATGAAGGACCCGCTTGGGGATAAAATTTATTGGGAGTCCAAAATCGAGCAAATGGGCGACGGACGTCTTGTAGCCGCGGCTTGGGTGTATGACGAGAAGCATGGGTGCGATCTGCCGATTCATTACGCGGTGGGGCATCTGAGCGAAGAAGGTCCGGTTTTTGGGGCTGCCCGCTCGACGGGGATGCAGGGACAGACCGTCTGTCTGCTGGCTATGGATGAGGAACAGTTGCTTATCGTATACCGTCGTACGGATCAGCCCGGCTTGTGGGCCGCACTGATTCATTTGGAAGGTGAGGCATGGGAAGTGCAAGCGGAAGCGCCGTTGTGGGGACGGCCGGGCAGACTGACGGGCGACAGCGAGGATATGGCGCATAATTTTGCGATATTGAAGTTCGGTGCGCCTTCCATCTGCCGTCTTCATGATGGCGAGCTGCTGGTGTCATTCTGGGCCAGTGAGGATGGCTTGAGCAGTATACGCTGGGTGAGGCTTCGGATAAGGGGGTGAGCAGCATGTTGAATTGGATAGCTGTGTCTGGCGGCAGTGGTAGGATGCGCATACATGGATTGCCATGGCTGGAGGAGAATGGAGGGCGACTAGCCAGATTGCCGGAGAGAGCCGAGGCCGCTGGGCGTCTGCCTAACAAGGTGCTTGCTCTGGGACGGATGCCAAGCGGTGTCCGTTTAAGATTCGCCAGCACGACTACGACGTTGCGCATTCGAGCGAGGTATCTTCAACTGCCGTCTATGCTCGATATGTCCACGATCGGCCATAGCGGAATTGATTTGTACGTTGACGGACCCGAGGAGAAGTATTGGGGGACTTCAGCGGCGGCAGCGGAAGTTGACAGTGGCTACGAGCATTGCTTTTTCGAAGGAATTGCCGCTGCAAGAAGGTCTTTTACGCTCTACCTGCCAACGTATAACGAGGTTGTGGAATTGGATATTGGCATCGATACGGATGCGGAACTGTTCGAGCCTGTCCCGTATGCCGTAGAGCAGCCCGTCGTCTTCTATGGCAGCTCCATTACACAAGGCGCTTGCGCAAGCCGTCCGGGCAACAACTATGCGGCTATCTTGTCGCGCGAGCTGCGCTGTGACATCGTGAACATGGGCTTTGACGGGAGCGGGAGGGGAGAGTCCGCCATGAGCGAGCTGCTGGCCGACATCGATGCGTCATGCTATGTGCTTGATTTTCACGTCAACTTATCAACTGCAGATGAGCTGGAATCTGTATATGAGCCATTCTACCGCATACTCCGCACGAAGCGTCCAGGCACTCCGATTGTAATGGCGACTCCCTATGTGCAGTCTTGTGAGCGCTTCAACCTCGAGGCCGCTCGTCGTCTGAACGGGATGCGGGAGGTGATTGAAGGAACGTACAAGAGGGCTCGATTGCAGGGCGATAAGGCGGTATTTCTCGTTGACGGGAGAGAATTGATTAATGAAGAAGCAGCCGCTGATGCCTATGTTGACGGACTTCATCCCAATGATATCGGATTTCGCCGAATAGCGGACGGAATGAAGGGAATTCTAAGTGAAGTGGCAGTTCATCGGAGTAGAGGATGTGCGCATAATAGGATTGGCGATGTGGATAAGGAACGGAAGGTTGAAAAGAAGGTGGAATAGAGCACAGTCTGTTGAGCTATCTCAGGACGCCTCCAGGTGTCCTTTTTTCGTTGTTTAGGGAATGATGCGCTAGTCCAAACTGGGGCCGACTTGTCACCGGTATGGTGCAGGGCGCACTTGCCGCTCCTGTAATACGAGGGACGGTTGCCACAGAGCTTAATTGACTCGAAATAGGCGGATATGCGGGCTAACAGTTGCCGGAGCGCTTATGTGACTCGAAAAGTGCGATATCCGATGTCACCGCGAGAAATAGGCTTCATAGCGCCCGTTACAGAAGAAAAAGTGGAATTTGAGACGAATAAGCGCGAGGGCAACCGTAAGAGTGTCGAACGGAGATGTGGAACGGTAGCGTTGAACAAAAGCATCGAACGGAGATGTGAAATGGTAGCGTCGCACAAAAGCATCGACCGGAGGCGTTGAACGGTAGCGTCATATGGAACGTCCGAAGTACGAGCGGGGAAGCTTGTGACTCAACATATCTGAAAAATATATTGCATCATATATGTGTATGTGATATTAATATAGTACACTATATATCTATATAACGTCATATATAAGGGAGTTGATGGGTGATTTCATTTTATGTGACGTTATAATATTCGACATACTGGGATGTTTAGTTCAACAATTGTCGTATGAAACATCATAAAGGGATGGAGAGGGTAAACGATGAATCAGGGCGTACAAGGGCAAGCCGGTCTGGAACTGTCGTCCGGCGAGCAAGCGGCTATCGTTGCAGGGAGAATGGTGTTGCATTTCCAAGAGGGCCATGCCGGCATGCGCGAGCTGCTGGGGGGCAAAGGCGCCAATCTGGCGGAGATGACTACAGCGGGACTGCCCGTTCCCCCGGGCTTCACAGTGACCACCGAGGCTTGCCGGGAGTTCTTCCAGACGGGGGGGAAACTGTCGGATGAGCGGTTCGGGGAGATCGGCGATGCGATGAAGGCATTGGAAGTGAAGAAGGGACAACGCTTCGGCGATCCGCACAACCCTCTGCTGGTCTCTGTACGCTCAGGCTCCGTCAACTCTATGCCGGGTATGATGGATACGATATTGAACCTGGGCTTGAACGATGAGACGGTGCAAGGGCTTGGCCGTCTTACGGGACAAGAGGCATTCGCTTACGATTGCTACCGCCGGCTGATTGCGATGTTCGGCAATGTGGTGTTCGGAATTGAAGGTCTCTGGTTCGAGCGCAAGCTGCACAAGCTGAAGGAAGATTCTGGCATTGAAGAAGATCGCGATGTATCGGCGGAGCAGTGGAAGCTATTAATCGGGCAGTTCAAGCAAATTGTCGTGGAACGGGCCGGAAAGCCGTTCCCGCAGCAAGTAGAAGAGCAGCTGCGGCTAGCGGTGGAAGCGGTGTTCGCTTCTTGGAACAATCAGCGTGCTCAAATCTACCGGCGTATCCATCGCATCCCTGACGAGCAAGGCACTGCGGTCAATATCCAGTCCATGGTGTTCGGCAACTTGGGCAGTGATTGCGGAACAGGCGTTATATTCACCCGCAATCCTTCTACAGGAGAGAAGCAACTGTTCGGCGAGTACCTGCATAATGCGCAAGGGGAAGACGTTGTAGCAGGCGTTCGCACGCCATTGCCAATCTGCGAGCTGGAGAAGGATATGCCAGATGTATTCACTCAACTGAGCGCTACGGCGGACAGATTAGAGCGCCATTACAGAGATATGCAGGACATTGAGTTTACGGTGGAAAGAAGCAAGCTGTATATTCTGCAGACAAGAGGCGGCAAGCGGACAGCGCAGGCGGCAGTGAAGATCGCGGTGGACATGGCATCGGAAGCCGTCATTACACGAGAGGATGCGGTGCTGCGCATAGAGGCGGAGCATCTGGATCAGCTGTTGCATCGCGCGATAGATCCGGAAGCTGCGCTGGATGTAATAGCAACAGGTCTGCCGGCTTCGCCTGGAGCGGCGACGGGGCAAGCAGTCTTCCATGCCGATGCTGCAGATGAGGCGGCCCGCAACGGCAAGAGGGTCATTCTTGTCCGGCAGGAGACGACGCCGGAGGACATTCACGGCGTGCTGGCAGCCGAAGGGGTTCTGACCAGCAGGGGAGGCATGACCAGTCACGCAGCCGTCGTCGCTCGCGGCATGGGCAAGCCGTGCGTGTGCGGATGCGAATCCATTCGTATCGGCGATGGACAGTTCGCGGCCGGGGAGCAAGTCGTGAAGGAAGGGGACTGGATCTCGATCGACGGGGCGACGGGAAGAGTCATCCGGGGGCATGTCGCGCTGAAGGAGCCGGAGATATCCGCCGAACTGACGCAGCTGTTGGTATGGGCTGACGAAGTACGCGATCTGCGTATCTATACCAATGCGGATACGCCTCACGATGCGGCCAAAGCAAGGGAACTCGGCGCAGAAGGCATCGGACTGTGCCGTACAGAGCATATGTTCTTCGCTCCTGAGCGTCTGCCTGTCGTGCAGAGCATGATACTGGCCGAGGGAATGACGGAGCGCAAGGAAGCGCTGGATCAGCTGCTGCCGATGCAGCAGAGCGACTTCGAAGGGCTGTTCCGGGCAATGGATGATCTGCCGGTCACGATCCGCTTGCTTGATCCGCCGCTGCATGAATTTCTTCCGGAGCTGGGCGAGCTATTGAAGCAGCAGAGCGCCCAGCGGCAAGAGACGGAGCGACTGGAGCAAGCGGAGAAGCAGGATCCGCGTCTGGCGGAAGTGAAGCGGCAGCTGCTGGAGACGGAGCGGCTGATTCGCAAGGTCAGACTGCTTCATGAAGTCAACCCTATGCTGGGCCAGCGCGGCTGCCGATTGGGCATTCTGTTCCCGGAGATTTATGCCATGCAGGCGGAAGCGATCTTCCTGGCGGTGAAGAGCTGCCAGCAGGAGGGAGTCAGGGTGAAGGCGGAAATTATGATTCCGCTAGTCGGGCATGTGAACGAGCTGAAGCGGCTGCGGAAGCTGGTAGAAGAGACAGCGACAGCTGTGCTGGGCGATGAGCTGGCAGCGGTCGATTATCGCATCGGCACGATGATTGAAGTGCCGCGTGCGGCGATTACTGCGGATCAGATAGCGGAGCATGCGGAGTTTTTCTCCTTCGGCACGAACGATCTGACCCAGATGACCTATGGGTACAGCCGAGACGATGCGGAAGGGAAGTTCTTGACCGCTTATGTGGAGCAGAAGCTGCTGCCGGCCAATCCATTCCAGGAGCTGGACCGGGAAGGGGTCGGAGAGCTGATTCAGTGGGCTGTACAGCGCGGACGCGGCGTGAAGCCACAGCTGAAGACGGGGGTGTGCGGCGAGCATGGCGGGGATAAGGCGTCCATCTTCTTCTGCCATGAGCTGGGGCTTGATTATGTGAGCTGCTCGCCATATCGTGTGCCTCTGGCGAGGATTGCCGCCGCGCAAGCGGCTATAACGGCCCGGCAAGCGAAGGCTGAAGGTGCTGTAGGCTGAGGGAGCTATCGGCCCTCGGAGGAGATGATTTCTTCCGGCCACCTTGCTGAATGGTCTATCTGCTCGCAAGCGCCGTTCAGCGGACTGAAGCGGTATGCGACCTGCTTGCCGTCAACGAGCAGGTAGATGTAATAGGAATGGCTTGTCGTCTTCATAGACGTGTCGCTCCCGATAGCGAGCATGTCGCTTCTGTAACGGGGCAGCTGCAGCTGCACGCGCTGCCCCGACAGAGCGGCGGAAGCTGCGACAGTATCCGCAGCCTGTTCATACGTGTATTTGGGCAGGTCGTTATAGTAATAAGCGGCAAGCGTGCCGAAGATGATGAGGGTAATCATATAGGTGAACAGCCATTTCCTGATCTTGGACGTCCGGAGGAACGTGCAGATCAGAATCAGACCAAGGACGCTCCAGACACAGCCCATCATATAGAAGCTGTCATTGTTCAATATCCCCATATACTTGCGGTCGGGCCATGCAAAAACAAGCCGTCCCCCAACAGCAATCAACAGCACGTATATTATAGTAAGCGCATACATTGTGCGATGCGACTTGCTTCTTTGTAGCATGTTAAGCTCTCCTTCATATAGGCCTTCGCAAACTTAAACACCGAAACGCGATGAAAAGTAGCAGCAGGAACGGAATATGGTTCCAGGAGACTAATGATTGTTCTGCAGCCGTGCAATTCGAATAAGTGCAGTTGTATGATGGTATGCAGGATCGCTCTGAAAGGTGCGGCAACAAACAAGCCCCTCGCTCCATAAGAAGCGGGGGGCTTAATGTTATTCGGTCTTCCAGTCCGGAAGCTGATTCACATAGCTGTCTGACAGCTTCAGCAGCTCAAGTGCACTCGTATACTCTTCTTCCGTCGTCTCCTGCTGTGAGTTGCCGTCCCCTGTAAGCGGGTAATGCTTGCCGTCGTCGAAGCCGCTGCCGGATAGGAACAGCTCTTGACTGCTCAGGAAGGAACCGGTCGGCAAATAATAGCGCTGAGGCAAGATGTTATACGCTGATTGATTGTACAGATCTTGCCCGAAGTGAATCTGATTATCGAGCGTCAAGCCCATCAGATTGGCGATCGTCGGCAGCAGATCCACTTGTCCGCCAAGCTGCTCGAATATTTGCGGCTCGGTCTGGCCGGGGTTAACGATGACAAGCGGAATGTTGATCATATCGTTGTAGGTATATTCCTTACCGCCATATATTTCTTGCATAAGTTCCTTGTCATCCCGGTCCAACGAATAGATGGGCAGTCCCAGATGATCGCCATACAGCAGGATTAAGCTGTTGTCCCATATGCCGCGCTGCTTCAAGTCTTCGATGAACGCTCCAAGCGCGTAATCGGCATAATGCTGGGCCATCAGATAATCTCCGACAAGCGTATCCTCATAGCGCTCTGGCAATGTCATCAGATGCTTGTCATCCGGAATGGTGTAAGGATGGTGTGCAGTCATGGAGAGGACATGCGCGTAGAACGGCTTGCCGCTCTCTCCCATCCGATCCAGCTCATCAATCGTTTTCTTATACAGCACTTCATCGGAAGCGCCGAAGAATACGGTATCTTCTTCGCCGAAGAACTCGGCGTCATAGTAACGGTCGAACCCAAGCGCTTTATACAGCTCCCCGCGATTCCAGAATTCGACCACATTGGTATGGAACGTCGTTGTATCGTAGCCTTTCTCCTTCAGCAGTTTCGGCAAGCTTGGCAGCTCTTTCCCGGCATACATTTGGGTAGCCGCGCCGCGCGGGGGGATGTAGAACGACGTATTGACGACGAATTCCGCATCGGACGTATTGCCCTGACCGACCTGCTGATAGAAGTGCTTGAAGTAGTGGTTCTCCTTGGCCAGCTTGGAGAAGTTCGGCATGATTTCCTGTCCGTCCACTTCAAGTCCTACGAGGAAGCTTTGCATGGACTCCATCTGGATAATAATGAGGTTTTTGCCCTCTGCGGTACCTTGCAATATCGGCGCCGTCGCCGATTCATTTATTTTTTTAATTTGTTGGATGCGTTCCTGTGTAATTTGATTGGAATCGATCTGTTCTGTGTTTTTGCTGGACAGTAGCGTATAGGCTTCATAGTTGAGAATGCCCATCTGTTCCGCTTTCACAATCTCGTTCATGCTGGCCCGATTGGGCAGCACGTTGAATAGGCACAGCATGAGAGATACCGAGAGCACTCCCAGAATGACGCCTCTATGCTCTTTTCTCATGCTTAGCATCTTCCACTCGTCTGTCTTCTTCCGCCGCATCATAAGAATGGCAATAATGACAATGTCGGTGAAGATGAACAGGAAGTACGGATCCATCAGCGAGAATACGCTGTTCTTCACCGCTGTCACCTGATTCACCTGTGCCAATGCGAAATAAGTGACGATGACGCCGTAATACTTGTAATACATGATGACAGCAAATAGAATAGTAGTCATGAGAAGATTGGCGATTAAATAATACAGGAGCTTACGTTTGCTGGCGAACCACTCGATCAGGCTATAGACGACCAGTGCGAATGGCAGCTCCTTGAGCAAGGTTGTCCAAGAGGGTCCCCCCTCGAAGATAACCATCCAGGCCAAGTAACTTTTGAGAAGCATGATGAACGAAAAGAACAAGATGGGCCTGGCGCTAAACAGCCGATTAGACTTGAATAATGACACGTTACCTCCTACCTTTCCATAATGAAACGTTTTCTCTCTGTTTGGCCATGCTTTCAGTATGATCTCGCTTTAACAATTTATAAATATTTACTGCAAAATTAATTATGCTACTTCTGGTGGGTAATTGTCAAAAGGCAAAAGACCCCGGTTTAGGATAGATGATATGTATTCAGGTATGATTTGGCCGTCCAATCGGATTCATACAACGTCAAGCTTCATCAATCTAGTTTTTTTGTCATAAAGGAGCTCATGGACATGAAAAAAGGGAAATTATTGCTGTTAACGCTGGCGATTGCGGCAGTGGCGGCCGGGAGCTATGCGCTATCGGAGCAAACTTGGAAGGAAGCGGGCTCCGGACAGGAAGAGGCGCCGCGTCTTGCGGAGGGATTGGACGAGTCTGTGAAGGGACAAAGCGGATTTATTGACGAAAGTAAGGGGACGAGCGCTGTTACACCCCCGAATCCAACTAGTTCCATAGACGCAGGTTCCGGTGGGAATGAGGGAAGTGGAATAACCGATGAGAATGAGGGGATAACGCAGCCGGATAGCGCGCCTGACGAAATAGCGCCGACAGAAGTGCCGTCTGGCCTTGGAGGCGAGGGGGCAGTGGATGCAAGCGGACAAGCCTACTCCAGAGGCGAGGATAATGATATCGCCGTGTTGGCCGAGCCGGACAGTGTTATAGCGCTTGTCAATCCGCATAATAAGCTGCCCGAGGATTACAATCCGGATGATCTCGTCTATCCTGAGGTGAAGTTCATCTTCTCGGAGAAGCTGGAGAAGCGGAAGCTTCGCAAGGAAGCGGCGAAGGCGCTGGAAGAGATGTTCGAGGCCGCCGAGAAGGACGGCATCTATCTGGCAGGAGTATCAGGATATCGCTCCCACGCTACACAGAAGGCGTTGTTCGATCGGTATGTGAAGCGTGACGGCTATGAGAAGGCGAGAACATATAGCGCGCTGCCTGGCACGAGCGAGCATGAGACGGGGCTTGCCATCGATGTGAGCGGGAGCGACGGCAAATGCGCCGCAGCAGACTGCTTCGGCGAGACGGAGGAATCGGATTGGCTACAAGAGCATTGTGCGGAATACGGCTTTATCGTCCGCTATCCGGAGGGCAAGGACGATATTACCGGTTACCAGTACGAGCCGTGGCATCTGCGCTATGTAGGCAAGGAGCTTGCTAAGAAGCTTACAGTTGAAGGTTCGACGTTGGAGGAGCATTATCATGCGATTCCTGTATCACAATGAAAGAAGCCTTCGGCTTGGGCGTAACATTGCGCCAAGCCGTTCCGCTTCCCATGAGCCCTGTCCTTAGATCTTCGGCTCGAAAGTCTTGCAGTCCGTTTCTTCCGAGTTTGCAGCGTTTTTCCCACGATTGCTTACGACATAGATCGATGTTGCGGCGCATTGATTGCCCGCAGCCCAGAATTTGCAAGAATTCACTTCACATAGTACATCCTTGGCCATTGAATCCACCTCCTTCTTTATAGGATGGTCCAGATCAGGCCATGAATATACTTGGTGGTAACTGAACTCCTGATGGGGGGCTTGCAGCATGAGCTTGCTTCAAAATTTATCGCTATTGATTATGCTACTTAATATTTCGCTTGCGGTGACGATCATTTTCCTGGAACGGCGCAATGCCACCTCTACCTGGGCGTGGGTCATGGTACTGTTCTTCATCCCTGTATTGGGCTTTATTATGTATCTCATACTGGGGCAGAAGATAAAGCGGCGGAAGTTGAATAAGCTGCTTGGCGACAATCAGCGCATCATTGAAGAGGAATACGGCAAGCAGATGGCGATGTTCGCTAGCAGGGGTTATCCTTTCGAGGACCGTGATTTTGCCAAATACCAGGATATGATCTATATGAACTTACTGTCCAGCTACGCGTTGTATACGGATAATAACGAGATTGAGATCTATACTGACGGCAACCGGAAATTCGATGCGCTGCTGGAGGATATCGCGGCTGCCACGCACCATATTCATATGGTTTACTATATTGTAAGGGATGATGCTCTGGGACGCAGGCTGGTCAAGGCGCTGGCGGAGAAAGCCACTCAAGGCATTGAAGTCAGATTTCTTTACGATCATATCGGAAGCTCAGCACTGCCCAGGCGATTCTTCCGCGAGCTTAGAGCTGCTGGAGGCAGGGAGGTAGCCTTCTTCCCCTCCAGAATTCCGTATCTCAACTTGAAAATTAATTACCGTAATCATCGCAAGCTTGTGATTATTGACGGCAAGGTAGGGTATATTGGAGGATTTAATATCGGGGACGAGTACTTGGGGTTGAATAAACACTTTGGCGAGTGGCGCGACACCCATCTGAAAGTGAAGGGAAACGCAGTGCTGCAGATGCAGGCCCAGTTCTTAATGGATTGGAACCTGGCGTTCCCGGGGAAAATCGAGCTTCTCGAACATTACTTTCCCGTAGGGGGCGAGAGACAAGGGCATATCGGCATGCAACTTGTAGCCAGCGGTCCTGATTCCGAAGAGCAGCAGATCAAGAATGCCTACGTGAAGATGATCTACTCGGCAGAGCGAACGATCTGCTTGCAGACGCCATATTTCGTACCGGATGAAAGTCTGTTGACCTCGCTTCGCATCGCCGCCCAATCCGGTGTCGACGTGCGTATTATGATGCCAAGCAAGCCCGATCACTTCTTCGTATACTGGGCGTCTCGCTCTTATATGGGAGAGCTGCTTGCCAGCGGCATCAAAGTATATTTGTACAAGCGAGGCTTTCTTCATGCGAAAACGCTTGTTATCGACAGCAAGGTGGCGTCAGTAGGAACCGCCAACCTGGACATTCGCAGCTTTAAGCTGAATTTCGAAATTAATGCCTTCATCTACGACCGAGACACGTCGAATCGTCTGATGGACATATTCCGACAGGATGAGAAGCACTGTCACCTGCTGACGGCAGAAGAATATGCGGCCCGTCCGTTATTCCAGCGGATGAAAGAGTCTGTCTCCCGACTACTTAGCCCCATTCTATAACACGATAAAAGGGATTCTGCTTATCTGCTGATAACCAGAATCCCTTTACGTTCTTGACTTGCGCCTATTCAATTTATTCAAACGCTCCAATCCACTGCTTGTACAGCACTTAAATGTGTTGTCACAGCTAACTTGTTTCCAAACTTTCTTCAATATGTTGTACTCTCTTCAATAATCCTTGCTCATCATTATTCCTTGCCCGGTATTTCACATCTTCATCTTCTGGCCGACTCGGATTCCCACATGCCCGATATGGTTAATACTCCTTTCCCTTGTGATAGGGCACGCTTCGCTAACTTACTTCAATGGACTATCCCCTTTCCTTTAAGTTAAGCTCATTATATATTATTATTTTAATTTTGTAAATATTCAGATAACAATAAAATCACATCGAGAATTGGTGGAAAATTGTCGAAAGTTGACGATGTCAAAGTGCATATTTATACTTAGTCTAAATTAAACGATAAAGGCGGCATGAACTTATGGCTGGGAAAATAAACTTAACTATACAGCGAAAAGCAATCTATGAAGTGGTGCAGCAGTCGCATGATCATCCCACTGCAGCTGACATTATTGAACGGCTAAGGAAGAAGGACTTTCAATTCGCCTACGGCACCGTCTACAACTCCTTGCGTTACTTGGCGGATGTTGGACTTATCCGTGAATTGAAGCTAGGAGAGGCGATCAGCCGTTACGATGCGCGGGTGGAAGAACACGGCCATATCGTCTGCAAGCAGTGCGGCCGTGTAGACGAAGTAATGACGGAGCTGCCGGGCGATTGGTTCAAGAAGGTACAGGGGGAGACCGGATACAAGGCACTTCATACGCAAGTGCTGGTAGAAGGATTGTGTCCGCAATGCGCAACGCCAACGTTATGACGGCATTCAGGTTATGTCTAATTATAATGCTAATGAGGTGTTGACGATGGATAAAGGGAACATGACGACTAATCAAGGCGCGCCGGTAGGGGATAATCAGAATTCGCGAACGGCCGGACAACGGGGACCGACGCTGCTGGAGGATTACCATCTGCTGGAGAAGCTGGCCCACTTCGATCGGGAACGCATTCCGGAGAGAGTCGTTCATGCGCGCGGAGCCGGGGCTCACGGCGTCTTCCGCACTGAGCAGGAGATGAAGGATTATACGAAGGCGCATTTCCTCAGAAGTGCTGGTGTAGAGACGCCTGTATTCGTCCGCTTCTCTACCGTGATTCACGGTACGGGCTCGCCGGAGACGGCTCGCGATCCCAGAGGCTTCGCCGTCAAGTTCTATACACAAGAAGGCAATTACGATCTGGTGGGCAATCATCTACCGGTATTTTTCATCCGCGATGCGATCAAATTCCCTGATATGGTGCATGCACTGAAGCCAGCGCCGGACACCAACATCCAGGACCCGAACCGCTATTGGGACTTCATGACGCTGACGCCGGAATCGACACACATGCTGACCTGGCTGTTCACCGACGACGGGACGCCGGCTACCTATCGGGAGATGAACGGATTTGGCGTTCACGCCTTCAAATGGATCAACGGGGAGGGCAAGATTGTTTATGTGAAGTATACATGGAAGTCGAAGCAAGGCGTGCGCAACTTGACAGCGAAGGAAGCGAGTGAGATGCAGGCGCAGGACTTCAACCATGCGACCCGTGATCTCTATGCGGCAATCGAGCAGGCCGACTATCCATCCTGGGAGTTGCATGTGCAGTTGATGCCTCCTGAGCATCTAGACCGCTATGCGTTCGACCCGCTTGATCCGACCAAGATATGGCCGGAGGATAGGTACCCGCTCATGATGGTCGGTACGATGACATTGAACCGCAATCCCATTAATTACTTTGCTGATGTGGAGCAATCGGCGTTCTCTCCAAGCGTTGTCGTGCCGGGCATTGAGCCGTCGGAGGATAAATTGCTGCAAGGGCGTCTATTCTCCTATCCTGATACACAGCGTTACCGCTTGGGTGCGAATTACTTGAATATCCCCGTCAATTGTCCTTATGCGCCAGTACGGAACTATCAGCGGGACGGAGCGATGACTACGAAGGTGGATGCCTCTTCGGTCAATTACGAGCCGAATAGTTCATCCGGCAGTCCTGTGGAATCGCCGGAACACATGGATTCCTACGTGCTCCTACAAGGCTTTGCCGGCCGGCGGAAGATCGATAAGACGGACGACTTCACGCAGGCGGGCGAACGATACAGGTCATTGGACGAGAAGCAGCAACAGAGCCTGATTGACAATCTGACGGGTGATCTCCAAGCGACTAACAGCGATATTCGTATGCGAGCAGTCTGCCAGTTCTATCGGGCAGATGCGGAGCTGGGCAAGAAGCTGGCAGATAGTCTTGGCGCTGATATTTCCTCTTTTGAGCAGCCTGACAGCTGAGAATGAGCGGTTCTCTCGTATCGACCAATAGAGTCGAATGATCGCAAATTGGTCATACTACCCACCAGTACTCTTATACTGGTGGGAGTTGTTGTGTAATGAGCGATAGTGAGATCAATCATGCCAGGTCGGACCGTTTCTCCTCGACAGGATTTATTCTGGCCGCTGTCGGTAGCTCCGTGGGATTGGGTAATATGTGGAAGTTTCCTTACATAACAGGACTTTATGGAGGAGCGGCGTTCGTGCTGCTGTTCATCTTCTGCATTTTGTTAATCGGATTGCCGATCTTGCTGGCGGAATTGACGATCGGCAGGAGTGGGAGGGGGAGCGCATCGTTGTCGATGGCCAGGCTGGGCGGGAGCAAAGCTTGGGGAGGCGTCGGCCTGCTGCCGGTGACCGCATCTTTCCTCATTATGGCATTCTACAGCGTCGTGGCGGGCTGGACATTGCACTATGCTATGTTATCTTTCAGCGGAGTGTTGACGAACGGTGCCAACTATGAAGAGTTGTTCGCTGCATTCGTAGGCAGCTGGGTGCCGATATGCTGGGAGTTCATCGTGACGCTTGTTACGGCGATGATTATTGTACGCGGGGTATCGGCTGGCATTGAAAGGTTCAACAAGCTTCTTATCCCGGCGCTAGTCCTCCTGTTAATTGTGCTGGCGATTCGCTCAATGACGTTGGAAGGGGCGGGGGAAGGGCTGTCCTTCTTCTTCCGACCGGACTTCAGCAAGCTTACGACAGAGTCAGCGCTTGTCGCGCTTGGTCAGGCGTTCTTCTCCCTCTCTCTTGGGATGGGTACGATGATGACCTACGGCGCCTATGTGGACAAGCGGCAATCGCTGGGTACGGCGACGCTGGCAATCGGACTGGGCAACCTGTTGTATGCCTTGCTAGCCGGACTAATTATTTTCCCTGCTATATTCGTATTCGGTATCGCGCCTACCGAGGGTGCTGGCCTTGTGTTCGTGGCATTGCCGGCAGCTTTCGCGGCGATGCCCTTCGGTAGTCTGATCGGGGGAACGTTCTTCCTATTGCTGGCGCTCGCTGCGATTACGTCGGCCGTCTCGGCTCTGGAAGTGCCTTCGGCATTTGTTATGGACGCGTTCGGATGGAGCCGTTCGACGTCGGTACTTTTCATTGCCATACTCAGTTTTCTTGTGGGAGTGCCATGCTCCTTATCGTTGAACCAAGAAGCGGAATGGTTGATCATCGGTGGGCAGTCCTTGTTCAATGGGGTTGATTTCGTTGTGACGAATGTACTGCTGCCGCTGTCGGGGCTTATTGTCACGATATTCGCGGGATACATATGGAAGGGGGCGCGGGCTGAAGCCGGCCTGCACCCCGGATGGCTACGGTTATGGCTATTCATGTTGCGCATCGTGTCGCCCGTGCTGGTGCTGCTGGTACTCTTGTATTACACGGGGGTTCTTAAGCTGTAGGGCGAGTGGCAGATGAGCCGGCGCCGCAGGTCGCCTCTACCAAGGAAGCGCCTGCTACTTCGATTGCAGGCAATTATACTGTGAGGCGATCGTCCATACTTTGATCAAAGTGCGAAGAAGCGGGAAGCTCTGATGCAAGATGAGGGCAATCAATCCTGCCATCCATACAGACAGGCCGGAAATGACCATGCTGAGCAGCAGCCCGCTTCCCCACATCAGCAGGGAGAGGGACGCATAGGATAGGAATCGGCTAGCGGCCCTGCCCAGTGTGCGGAACATGCCGTCGCCGGTGACGGCGCCGAGTTGCATGGCTAGGAAGAGAAGCTGCAGCAGTCCTGCCCATAGCAGCCAGCAGGCGGCGCCGAGCAGTATGCCTGTCGCCAGATCTGCAAGGGACGTACTGTGGAGAACGAGCTCCATGCCCTTCGGCAATAGCCAATAAGCGGGAGCCAGCACTAGCGCGCTCTCCAGCCAGTAGAGCAGCATGACCGGCTTCCAGGCTTTGCGGATGCCTTCCAGGAAGCGGGTGCCGCCGCCATCACGCATCTCATGATGCAAGGAATAGTATAAGCCCGCATTGAAGAGCGGGGTGATCAGCATGCGGGCGGCGAACAAGCCGCCTATGACCCATAGATAAGGGGTAATCAGCTCCGTCTTGAACAGATGGAACTGAGCCTCCGTCATGAAGGGATGCAGTGCATGCTGCGAGGAGGGCGTGCCGGGAAATCTCCTGAGCAGCGGAGCTACCGTCGAGTCAATCAGACGGTACAGAATAACGCCCCATAGCAGCTGGTAAAGGAACAATAGCAGCACAAGGTGCATATGCTTCGATGCAAGCCGCCAGCCTTGCGCGATATGCGATCTCATCGTGATCACTCCTGTCGGGAAGTTGGTGAATGGCATCGGATCTACCAGCCGAGGGAACGGAGCAGGCCCTCCAGCAGCTTCGTCGCGGCGAGGCTCCAGCGTGTGCGTGATTCCGTCTCCAGCTCCGCCATCATGAAGTTGTTAATCAATTTATTATCCAGCACATTCGTATGCTGCGGATCGATAGATACCCATTCCAGCGGAGATGAGGACAATTCTGTATATTGAATATGGGCTTCTTCTGCTCGCCATTCCTTCGTCACTTCTGTCCCGTCCGCGAATCGCATCACGATGGGAATAGAACGGTTGCCGCCGCCGTGGCGCTTGATGAGCACGGTGGATTCATAGAGCCGCTTGCCGTCTTGCGACGTCTCTCTGGTCGTAATCGCCTCTACGGAGAAGTCGGCCATTCCGTCGCCATAGACGAATTGATTGAAGTACTCCGTCCACTTCGTTTTGGTCACTAGCTCGACCGTACGCTGGAAGTCCGCCGTGGAAGGGTGCTTGAATTTGTATTTTTGGAAATAAGTGCGGAGTATTCGCTGCATTAGCTTGCTGCCAACCTGTCGCTCCATGTCCAGCAGCACCAGCTTCGCTCGAATATAGACATTCTCGGCATACTGGGAGTGGGAGTTATACGTCCACGAGGTCTGCTTCAGCGGCGCCGGATCGGTCATATAGCTGGACTCTACTCTGAGATTGGGAGTGACGCCGTAAGCGGCCTCCATGACTTTGTCTTCCGCATATGAGGTGAATCCTTCATCCAGCCAAGCTTCCTCGAATTCGTTGGATGCTACCATGCCATACCAGTATTGATGGCCGATCTCGTGAACGATTGTGCGCTCCAGCTCGTAGCCGGGATTGTCCTTATCTGCGGCGAATGCCGTCACGAGCGTGGGATATTCCATCCCTCCTGCGCCGCTTGCTCCCTTGGGCGGGACGACAATGGACAAGGTGCTGTAGGGATAGGAGCCGTACCACTTCGCATAGTTGGATAATGCGGACTTGGCGGCGTGTATGTACCGTTCCTTCAGTTCGGCATGCGCTGGATCGACATACAGCTTGATTCGTACCCCGGGAATGCCTTTATCGGAGTAAGCGACCTCCTCATAGATGAAGTCTGGTGATGCGGCCCAGGCGAAGTCGTGCACATCCTCGGCGTAGAATTGGAAGATCTTCGAACCGTCTTGCGTAATGGCTGGCTTCGTCTGAAGCCCCGTAGCCGCCACCGCATAGCTCTGGGGGACACGGATGCGTACGCTGTATACGCCGAAGTCGCTGTAGAACTCTGAATTGCCGTGATATTGATGGACATTCCATCCCTCCGTCGTCCGATTGCGAACCCCTTCAGTCTCATAGACGGCGATCTTGGGGAACCATTGGCCCGCCATGACGAAGTTGCCGGAATACCCCATGCGGGCGAACACTTCAGGCAGCTTCACCTCGAAGCTCATGCGCAGCGTAACGGACTTGCCCGGCGACACCGCTTCGGGCAGCCGGAGCCTGGCCAGCGTATAGTCATGAGCATTGCCGTCATCCGGACGTGTGTATTGCAGCCTTGGCAGCAGACTTTCTCCTTCCAGCGTCTGAAGCGTGAGTAGCTCAATGTGACTGCGGCTGTCCGGCGTCGCTCGATCCTGCCGCAGCTTGCCCCCTGATTCGCGCATGAAGGTGGATTTGCCTGACTGGAACGCGTTAGGATACAGATGGAAGTAGAGCTCGGACACTTCTTTTTTACCCGGATTCGTCCAGGTGACGGATTGCTCGCCATCCAGATGCTGTCCATCCTCGCGCAAGCTTACGCTCATGTGGTATTCCACGATACGTTTGCTTAACGGCTGGAGCTGTGTCGTCTGATCCGGTGATGGCGCCTTCGACGGCGGACCCGCCGAACTCGGAGAGGGCGCCTGCTTCGTCTGGGCTGTTGGGGCGAGGGCGTATGTATACTTGGACTGCCAAGCGGTTCCGAAGCCGGATTGAATGGATAGAATGAGCATGATCACTGCAAGTGCTCCGATTGCAATTGATTTGACATGGTATGGAGACATTCACGATTCCCTCCCGTTGACAAGCATCTACAGCATGTATATGTTTGCATTTCCAAGATTATTAGCTAAAATGGAATTATTGTACGGGAAAGGCGGGAGATGAAGAACGTATGACTGAAGAGCAGAACAACACACCTAAGCCGGAGAAGAAGTCACTGTCGCTGAACGTTGTTAGCGGCAAGAAGCATAGAGGATTCGGCGCCGGCTCCATTGACCTCAGCAATGTAGCCTGCGTCATGATTGATAATGGCGAAGCTTATATTGACGTAGGAGCGATGCATGCCAAGAGTAAGATTGAGCGTGGCATCAAGTTCACCTCCAACAAGGAGGACACGCCGAACGGCCGCCAATGCTGGATCGTCTGGGTGGCGGTGGACCGGGACGAGGAGGGCTCCTTCTATGCCGGAGCGACGGCATGTGAGATGCTCATTGACAGCGAAGCTCGTCGCGGCTGGAAGATTCTCGCCGACCATGTGAACCGGCTGGATTACTCCATCAAGCGCAGATTCATGTTGGATAATCTGGGTGAGGGCGATAAGGCGGCGCTTCGCAAGCTGCTGATGGAGCATAATGCGGAATGGTGGGAGCGTTCGCCGGATGAGCTAAAGAATGCTCTGAACGGGTAAGCGAATGTGGAACGGGCCTGACGGCGAGAAGCCGTCGGGCTTTTTTAGTGTGAACGGAAAAAATGCAGCAGATGCAGCGAAATTATGTAGCAGGTGCAGGGGAAAGCGTGGCGGATGACGTCTATTAGGACAGGAAGGGAGGGAGCGATATCGAGAATACGGATTGGATCAGGGCGGTGCGCGACGGCGGTCCGCAAGCTTATAGGCCGTTCGTGCAGACGTATGGTCCATATTTGTACCGTACGGTGTACGCTGTGCTGCAGTCGCCGCATGATGCGGAGGATGTGACACAGGAAGTGCTGCTGCAGATCTATCGCTCCCTCCCGGACTGCAGGCTGGAAGGCTTCAAGACGTGGATTACCCGCATTGCGGTTAATCGGGCGATTGACTTCAAGCGGAAAAAAGCGCGAAGACCTGAGCAGCTGATGGAGGATGGAGAGAGTGGTTGGGGGACCGGGGTAAAAAGAAGAGAAGCGGTTCCCCCTCCGCAAGTGCTGGAAAGGTCGGCCGAAGACATGGCGATCAGCCATGACGAACGGAGCAACATTAGAGCGCTTGTGGAGCATCTTCCGGCCAACTATCGTGAAGTGGTATACGCCTACTACATGGAAGATAAAAGCTACGAGCAGATTGCGGCGGAAACGGGATTGGAACGGAAAAGCGTGGAGTCGAGACTGTATCGGGCGCGAAACTGGATGAAGCGGCATTGGCGGAAGGAGGATTTCGAATGAAGGACAACGTGACGCATTCGCATATAACGATGGCGGATATGCTCAAGTATCTGGATGGCATGCTGGATGGCGCATATCGGGATAAGGTGGACGGCGCTCTGGTGTCATGCGAGGAGTGTCTGGCCGTGTTCATGGCGGCTCTGGAAGCGAAGGATTCCCGTCAGGGCGATGAGAATGACGAAGCGGTCGATTCACCTTGGATACTCGCTATGCCCGATATGAAGAAGATGGCGGATTCCGTAATCGACGGACTGTTATGCGAAGAGGGTGAACGGCTTGGAAGCAGTGAATATGCGGAAGGCGGGAACAGGCAGGACAACTCCGACAGCCCGATTGTCCATACAACGGTCAGACGCCGGACTTGGCTGCAGCATCCGGCTGCCCATTACACCCTAGCGGCTTCCATTACCTTAATGCTGCTGGCATCGGGGGCATTCGCCGGATTGTCGGAGAAGCTGCGCGAGCTGGATATGGCATCAGGCCATGTTCCAGGCTATGAAGCGTTACATGAACCTCAGGAGATACCGGAGCCTTCTTGGTCGGAGCGTATGTTGAACCGAACGGGAAGCTGGATTGACCGTATTCAGTCCGCCAGATTTCAATAGAAGAAGAGAGGATGGAAATGATGAAGGTGCCGAAAAGTCCGTTAGTCGCATTTTGGCTTTCTTTTATACCCGGTGCAGGTCATGCCTATCTTGGACGCATGTGGCGATTTTTGCTTTATGCTGGAGGCTTCTTTGGTCCAATAGGTTTGGGGTTTCTCGGCCTGCTCGTTAGCGGAGGGGATATCGGAGGAGACGTTCTCGCGTTCCTGCTGTTCGTGGCGGCTGTATTCGCCATTGTCAATATGATCGATATGATAGTGACCATCATATCCGGGAAGGTAACGTCTGTGGAAGGAGAACGCATCGTTCCGCCGCCCGCGCCTGCCGCTTACGCCGCGAGTGCATACGGATCTGCGTCGAGCGGGGGCGCTGCATACGGGTCGGCGCCGAATGGCGGCACTGCGTACGGTGCCTCGCAAGGAATACCGCATGCCTCGTCTGCTATCGGCCCAGTCTACGCCTACGAGCAAGAGGAAAAGAGCCGGGTGATCATGCTGTCCATTATACCGGGTATCGGTCATATGAGCCTGGGTCTTATGCAGAGAGGGATTACGTTTTTGATTTCCTTCGTCGGGCTGTTGTCTATCATCCTGTTCCTCAGTGTTGTCATGGGTTCCGGTGCGGTGCTGATCTTCTTGCTGGCACTGCCGGTCATATGGGCATACAGCATATTCGATGCCATCGGTCTCGTGAACGCCAAGCAGCGCGGAGAGGTGCTGGAGGACCGCTCCCTGTTCATACAGGTGGAGAAGCATATGTCCGGGCAGAAGAACAGAGCGCTGGCTATTGCTCTTGCGGTCTTCCCGGGAGCGGGCCATCTGTATCTCGGCCTGCAGAAGAGAGGGCTTCAGCTGATGGGCGGGTTTCTACTGGCGATGTTTATGATGGACAGCTTGCGCCTGTCGCTGTTCCTCTTCCTTCTGCCGTTATTCTGGTGCTTCGCTTTCTTCGATGCCGTGCAGATGACAGCCCGCTACGAGAAGCAAGAGCTGCAGGATGAGCCGATCCTCTCCCAGCTGGTGCCTTATCAGCGCTGGTTTGGCGTATTGCTGATTTTGTCCGGCGCTTATTATTTGTTCGACCGTATTGCGGCGGAATTGATTACGCAGTACTTTCATCAGTTCCAGAATGAGTATTACCGGATCAAATATATGCTTCCGACTGTCATAACCGCATTCCTCATAATCGTTGTCGGCTTGCGTCTCGCCTTCGGCGGGAAGCAGGCAAGCGAGCAAACCGGCAAGCACAAGGGCTGAACCTCAATCTGCTCATTGTGGAAGGGCTGCCGCTGCGGGTTCTGAATGATATCGAATAGCAAGTTTCTCACCTCGAAGGCATAGCGGTGCTCTTGGCTTGCCGCTGAAGCGGGAGCTTGCAGCGGCTGCTCATGGAGAATCGTCTGACACTATCTAGAGACAGCGCATGCAGTACGGTTGAAGACTACAGCCACTTCCAATCGCTGTTCACGAGGACGTAGCGCCTCCCAGTGATGCAAGCTTAACCAAACATGAAGGGCAATGAAATTGTGACTAATTTTAAACGTTTCGATAAAACGTTGTTTTCCAGTTGAATACGATTACAGAATCTTATATAATAAAATCGAAACGTTTAGATAGTGTGAAACATGTGAATGAAACCTCTCATTCTCTTTTTTTTACGCATGATCGAAACGTTTCACCAATGCTGTTCAATGGTTAAAAAGGGTATGCATTACAGTGAAAAGGACAATCTATCAGAGGAGGGAGAGGCGGCATAACGATTCATATAAGCTTAATCTGGTTATAGGGTTATATCTACAAAACGACATCAATGAGAGGGGTAGATAAGTGTGAATAAATCAGTCAAAGTTACAACGGCGGTATTGTTGAGCGTAGGTCTTCTTGCAGGTTGTGGCTCTAATAACACTAACAATGGCGGAACCAATACTGGCGAGGGAACGAAAGAAGAGAAAGTAACCTTGAACGTATGGGGAATGGGCGAGGAGGCCAAAGCGCTGCCGACAATCGCTGAGGACTTCACCAAGGAGAATCCGAATATCTCCATTAAAGTGCAGGCGCTGCCATGGGGGCAAGGACATGACAAACTGCTGACGGCAGTTGCTTCCAAGAAAGGGCCGGACGTTGTGCAATTGGGCTCCTCGTGGACGCTTGAATTCGGAAGCGCAGGCGCACTTGCCGACATGGCGCCGTACATCGAGCAGTATCCGGAATTGAATATGGACAACTTCTTCACCGGCGCAGCGGAAAGCGCGCAGATCGACGGGACAATTGTAGGCATTCCTTGGTATGTGGACACTCGCGTTCTCTATTATCGCACCGACCTGCTGAAGGAAGTGGGCTATGAGCAGGCGCCTGCAACTTGGGAGGAGCTGTCCGACGCAGCACAGAAGCTCGCTGCGCGAGGCGAAGGCCAATACGGCATCAGCATCGATCCGAAGGAGCAGTCGCTGGGCTTCATGTTCGCGCGTCAGAATGGCGCGGAATGGTTCAAGGAAGACGGTCAGCCTAACTTCACGGACGCGAAGTTCGTGGAAGCAGTAGAATACATCGCCAGCTTCTACAAGAACGGCTCGGCACCGAAGGATCTGGGGCTGGACATTATTCCGGCGTTCAACGAAGGCATTACGCCGATGTTCATTAGCGGGCCTTGGATGATCAAGCTGATCTCCGAGCAGGCTCCCGAGCTGGAAGGCAAGTGGGGAATGGCCGTTCTTCCGAACAAAGAGAACAATATCTCTCTATTGGGCGGCTCCCATCTGTCTATCTTCGAATACTCCGAGCACAAGGATGCGGCTGCCAAGTTCGTCGCTTATATGAGCAAGCCGGAGACGCAGCTGAAGTGGCACGAGTTGTCCAAGACGCTACCATCCACAACAGCGGCATGGGAAGCCGATGTGCTCAAGGATGATCCGCAACTGAGCGTATACGGCAAGCAGTTGGAAGCGGCAATGCCGATGCCGGTTATTCCGGCATGGGAGCAGCTGGGCCAGACTTATGTGAAGTACTTTGAGAATATTTACCGCGCGGACAAGGACGTTGCGGAGATGATGGAAGCCTTCAATCAAGAGGCGGCCAAATTAATGAAATAAAGCATGACTTGCCAGTCATGACAATTGAGGGGAGGTGTGCCGGCGCTCGGAGCCGGACTCCTCCTTCTTCGTCCAAACATGCCGCGGGCATAAGTAAAGGAAGTGAATATTTCCGATGAAAGGTTTTCTGAATCGCCAAGCGCCTTATGTATTTATCGCGCCAACGCTGCTTCTGTTGTCCCTATTCTCGCTTTTGCCCATTCTGGTAGCTCTCGTTATCAGCTTTACAGACATGGATTTGGGCGGGCTAGCCAACTTCAGCTCTGTCGAATTTATAGGCTTTACCAATTATGTTGAGGTGCTTGCCGATCCCGTGTTTCATAAGGCGATCTTCAATACATTGTTCTATGTCATCATCGGCGTTCCATTTGTCATCTTGTTATCTCTCGGCATTGCGCTGCTCATTAATTTGGGGACGGCGAGAATATTCAAAGCTTTTCGTGTCGTCTATTACTTGCCTTCCGTGACGAACATCGTTGCGGTGGCGGTCGTATGGAGCTATCTGTACAATCCTTCCATCGGCTTGTTCAACTATATGCTGAATGCTGTAGGCTTGCCTGATGTCGGCTGGCTGACAGAGCCGACGACAGCGAAGATCTCACTCATCATTTTGGCCGTATGGAAAGCGATTGGCTTGAATATGATTATTTTCATTGCCGCGCTGCAAGGTATACCGAAGACTTACTACGAAGCTGCGCAGCTCGATGGCGCGAACACTTGGCAGCAAGTATGGCATGTGACCATTCCCATGCTTCGCTTTGCGATTTTCTTCGTATCCATTACGACGATGATCGGCTGGCTGCAGTTTTTCGAGGAGCCATTCGTTATGACTGAAGGCGGACCGCTTGACGGCACAGTCTCGGTAGCCTTGTTCATCTATCAGAACGGATTCCAGTTTAATAACTTCGGTTACGCGGCTGCGGGTTCATTTGTTCTGTTCGTAAGCATTATTGCCGTTACGCTTGTTCAGCTAAGATTGCAGAAGAACGAGTCGGACATGACATAGGAGGCGGAAGAAACCATGAGTGCACTGACGAAGAAGGGAAGGCGCATCGGAGGAAATAGTAAAGCCTTTCAATGGATTGCCGGCATTGTTCTGGGTATAGGCGGCGTTTTGTTCATGCTTCCTTTTATATGGATGATTCTATCCTCCTTCAAGCCGGAGAAGGAGATTGTGCAGATTCCGCCGACTTTATGGCCCGATACGTTTACGCTGTACAACTTCAAATATCTGTTCGAGAATATGAACTTTGACGTTTACCTGAAAAATACGCTGATTATCGTGCTGTTCTCATTCTTGGGTTTGTTGCTCAATGCGCTGGCTGGCTTCGGCTTCGCCAAGTACAAGTTCAAGGGCAGAAACGTCCTGTTCGTTGCCGTGCTGGCGACAATGATGATTCCAAGCCAGGTAACGATGATCCCCGTATACCTTATTCTCAATTCCATGGACCTGACCAACACGATGATGGGCATTGTGCTGCCGGGCATGGTCACAGCCTTCGGCATCTTCCTGTTCCGCCAGTTCATGTCGACGATTCCGACGGAGCTGCTAGAAGCGACCAGACTGGACGGAGCGAGCGAATACCGCATCTTCTTGCAGATTGCGCTGCCGATCTCAAAGCCGATATTGGCCGTGCAGGCGATTCTGACATTTATTGCTGGTTGGAATAGCTTCTTGTGGCCGCTGATAATTGCCAATGATGAAAGACTATATACATTATCCGTAGGGTTAGCGCTGCTGAAGGGGCAGTACGCCGGCAACTATGGCCTGCAGATGGCGGGTGCGGCATTCATGGTGGCCCCTGTTATCATTTTGTTCACGTACTTCCAGAAGCATATTATTGAGAACTTTACGATCTCCGGCATGAAATAATTCGTTGGAAAGAAGGTTGTATGATGTCAGCTTCCCTCTATAAGCGTCCCAATATTTTGTTCATTATGTCTGACGATCATGCCTCGCATGCGATCAGTGCATATGGCAGCAAGGTGAACCGGACGCCGCAGTTAGACCGTCTCGCAGAGGAGGGCATGCGTCTGGACAATTGCTTCTGCACCAATTCCATCTGCGCGCCCAGCCGCGCCGCCATTCTGACGGGCACCTACAATCATATTAACGGCGTGAAGACACTGGGCGACGATCTGGACGGCAGGCAGGTGACATTCCCCAAGCTGCTGCAAGAGGACGGCTATCAGACGGCGATGATCGGGAAGTGGCATCTTGGCCACGGCGGGCATTACGATCCGACAGGCTTCGATTACTGGACGGTACTGCCGGATCAAGGCGATTATCACGATCCTCAGTTCATTGAGATGGGGACGATGAAGCAGTATCGAGGCTATGTGACGGACTTGATTACGGACATGTCTCTGGACTGGATCGATAAGCGCGATCCCGCGCGGCCATTCATGCTCATGTGCCATCATAAAGCGCCGCACCGCCACTGGGAGCCAGATGAGAAGCATATGCATCTCTATGAGGATACCGATATTCCGGAGCCGCCGACGTTCAATGACGATTATGCGACGCGTTCGCAGGCGGCTGTCCAGGCGAAAATGCGAATAGACGATCTGAATGAGCTGGATACGAAAGGAGCGCCTCCGAAAGGGTTATTGCCGGAAGAGGTGCGGAAGTGGAAGTATCAGCGGTACATGAAGGATTATTTGCGCTGTATCGCGTCGATAGACGACAACGTAGGCCGAATGCTGGATTATCTGGAGGAGCAAGGGCTGGCGGAGGATACAATCGTCATCTACACATCGGATCAAGGATTCTTCCTCGGCGACCACGGCTGGTTCGACAAGCGGTTCATGTACGAGGAGTCGCTCCGTATGCCGTTCCTGATCCGCTATCCCAGAGAGATTAAGCCGGGGTCGGTCAATTCCGATATTGTGCTGAATACGGACTTTGCCCCTACCTTCCTGGAATATGCCGGCCTCGGCAGGCATGAGCGTATGCAGGGCAGGAGTGTGAGGCCGCTGTTGAACGGCGATACGCCGGCAGACTGGCGTACGGCGATGTATTACCGCTACTGGATGCATCTCGACGGATGCCATGAAGTGTATTCGCATTATGGCGTACGCACGCATGACTATAAATTGATTTATTATTACGCGCAAGCGTTAGGAACGACGGATTCGCGCGATGAATCAAGGCCGCCCGAATGGGAGTGTTTTGATTTGAATAAGGACCCTTACGAAATGAACAACGTGTACGGCCTTCCGGCATACAAGGAGCGGATAGCGGAATTGACCGCGCTGATGGAACGGCTGATGGAAGAGGCGGGGGACGAGGGCGTTCATTGAGATGTGTTGTTGGTGAGAGCGGGAAGAGGAGGGAGCTTCTTATGAGAGAACAACAATTGCAATCACTGCTGCAGGAGATGACGCTGGAGGAGAAGGTGGCGCAGCTGCTTCAGCTGGCACCGGCCTTCTTCGAAGGAGCGGGAAGCGAAGGACAGATAACGGGCCCGCTGCAAGGAATGGGCGTGAGCAAGGAGGAGGTTCATGCGGCAGGTTCCGTGCTGGGGATTGGCGGAGCGGAGGAAGCGATCGCGATTCAGGAGGCCCATATGCGCAATCATCGCTTGTCCATCCCGCTGGCGACGATGGCCGACGTCATCCATGGCTACCGGACGATCTTCCCGGTGCCGCTGGCGATGGGCTGCAGCTGGAGCCCGGAGCTGGTGGAGCAGTCTGCGGCCATAGCCGCCAAGGAGGCCTCCGTCTCCGGCATTCACGTCACGTTCTCCCCGATGGCGGATCTGACGCGCGATCCGCGATGGGGAAGGGTGATGGAGTCGACCGGCGAGGATCCGTGGCTGAACAGTCTCTATGCCCGGGCGTTCGTGCGGGGCTATCAGGGCGGCCAAGATGGCGACTTGTCACAGGATAAGCATCGTCTGGCAGCTTGCATCAAGCACTTCGCCGCATATGGTGCGGCTGAGGGCGGACGCGACTACAACACGGTCGATATGTCGGAATGGATGCGTCGCGAATTTTATATGCCGGCATATCTCGCAGCGCTGGAAGAGGGCTGCGAGATGGTCATGACGGCGTTCAATACGGTCGATGGCATTCCGGCTACGGGCAACCGCAGGTTAATGCGCGAAATGCTCCGGGAGGAATGGGGCTTCGACGGGGTGCTCATCTCCGACTGGGGAGCGGTGAAGGAGATGATCCCGCACGGCGTCGCCACCGATGAGCGGGAATGTGCCTATAAGGCGATTCAAGCGGGCGTGGACATCGAGATGATGTCCCCTTGCTATATTCGCCATCTGCAGGAGCTTGTCGAGAGCGGGGAAGTGGCGGAGAGCCTTGTGGACGAAGCCGTGCTGCGCATTCTGAAGCTGAAGAACAGGCTTGGACTGTTCGAGCAGCCCCACCGCGGAGCCGATCCGGAAGCGGAGAGGCGGATCGTATTCAGCGACGAGCACCGTCAGGCAGCACAGCAGCTGGCGGCGAAGTCGTGCGTGCTGCTGAAGAATGAGGATGTGCTGCCGCTGGATAAGGCTCATCGCGTAGCGCTGATCGGGCCGTTCGCAGAGAGCCATGATGTGCTGGGGCCATGGTCTTGCATGGGCGTGAGGGAGGATGCCGTCACGCTGAGTGAAGGCATGGCGGCAATCGCGGCATCGCATGGCATGTTGGAGTCTGTGCCATGTAGCTTGGAGCATATAACGGAAGCGGAGAAGGAGCGTGCGATAGAGGCGGCTCGCCGTGCGGAAGTGATCGTGCTGGCGCTTGGCGAAGGCTCCGAGATGAGCGGCGAAGCGGGCTGCCGCGCCGATATCGCACTGCCTTCGGCGCAGCTGGAGCTTCTCCGGAAGCTGAAGGAGCTGGGCAAGCCGATCGTTGTCGTGCTGTTCAATGGCCGCCCGCTTGATCTGCGCGTCGTTGATGAGGAGGCCGATGCCATCCTGGAGGCTTGGTATCCCGGCAGCAATGGCGGCGCAGCCGTTGCCGGACTTCTGTATGGTCTGGACAATCCGTCCGGGAAGCTCGTCATGTCCTTCCCTTATGCGGTCGGCCAAGTACCGGTCTATTACAACTGCTTCAATACGGGCCGTCCGCAGAATGCGCCGGATGCTCAGGAACGCTATGTCTCGCAGTACCTGGACATTCCGAACGAGCCGCTTTTCCCATTCGGATATGGCCTGAGCTACACGACGTTCCAATACGCTCAAGCGACATTGTCGGATGAGAGGCTAAGCATGGACGGCAAGCTTGAGCTCGCTGTGAGTGTGACCAACACAGGCGTATTGGCGGGAGAGGAGATTGTGCAGCTCTATATAAGAGATGTTGTGGGCGAAGCCGTCAGGCCGCTTCGCGAGCTGAAAGGCTATCGGAAGGTGAAGCTGCAGCCAGGCGAGACATGTCACGTAAGCTTCGATATTACGGAAGACATGCTGCGTTATCATCACCCGGATTTGCAATTCGGAAGCGACCCTGGACAATTCATGGCATTCGTAGGGCCGAATAGCCGGGATGTTCAGGCGCTTGCATTTATACTGACACCATGAGAGGGAGGAGACTGATGATGAGGACGGAAGTGATCCAATATACAGTGCCCATTGAAGCCGACGGACTGCGTTTTTCTTTCTTCAGAAGCGGGGATATTCAGGATATACGATATAAAGACTTGATGCTGAACGAAGTGATGGGCAATCCGCTGGACGGATCGATGAATAATCTGTACCTGCGCCGTCACGATGAGGAAGGGATCAAGGCGGCGCCGTTGATCGGACATCGCGCAGGCGGTCGGGTCAGCTTCGCGCAGCGCAGAGTGATCTGGCGGGGCGAGGCGCTGGGCGTAGCTTATGAGGTGAGATTCACGCTAATGCCGGGACATATATGGTTCTGGGATGTGCGGTTAAGCGGCCAGGGAGTCAAGGTGGACGTTGTCTATGGTCAAGATATGGGACTTGCCGATCGAGGTGCCGTTCGCACGAATGAAGCGTATATGTCGCAATATGTGGACCATGCGGTATTCCGGGACGAGCAGCGAGGTTATGTCGTATGCTCGCGTCAGAATCAGCCGATGTCGACGGGCTTCCCGTATATGCAGCAGGGCGCTCTGACGGGAGCGGACGGCTTCTCCACGGATGGCTTCCAGTTCTTCGACCTTTCCTACAAGGAGACGGATGAGCCGGAAGCGTTGAAGCGGGAGCAGCTTGCCAATGAAGTGTATCAATATGAATTCGCCTATACGGCGCTGCAATCGAAGCTCGTCGAGCTGGAGGGGATGGCTTCATTCGTCTTCTACGGCATGCTGAAGCCGGATCATCCGGAAGCGATTGACGAGCTTCGATTCCGTGAGGAAGCGGAGGAGGCATGGCGATTGGCCGAGACGCTTAAGCTTGATGCGGATGTAGAGGAGCCGGGCGAGGAGCTGCGGATGAATCCAGCTATTGGCCGACCAGTCGTGGCAGCCCCCATGTCGATGCAGGAGATCGTAGCCCGGTTCCCTGATCGCCATCAAGAGGAACGGGATGGGGAGGAGCTGCTCTCCTTCTTCACCGGCAGACATGAGCATGTCGTGCTGAAGGCGAAGGAGCTTCGCGTGGAGCGGCCGCACGGTCATATCGTCATGAGCGGCGATAATACGAGGATGAACGAGTCTGTGCTAACGTCCACGCATTATATGTACGGTATCTTCAATTCCCAGATTACGATCGGCAACACGTCCTTCCATAAGCTGATGTCGAACGCTCGCAATGCGCTTAATGTGCTCAAGACGTCGGGGCAGCGCATCTATGTGGAGCTGGACGGGGAGTATCGGCTGCTGACTATGCCGTCTCTCTACGAGATGGGCTTCAATTATTCACGTTGGCTCTATAAGCTGCAGGACAAGGATGATACTATTGTTGTCACCTGCTGGACGAGTGCGGAACGGCCGAAGCTGGCGCTGGAAGTAGTGTCGGAGAGGGGCATCGCCTACCGCTATCTGGTGACGAACCAGATAACGATGGCGGACAAGGAATATGAAGTGCCGTTCCGAATGACAGAGGATGGCCATAATGCATTCATGTTCTATGCGGTCAATGAAGCAGAGAGCGGCTCCGTATGCCCTGACTTGCACTATCGGATGAGCGTAACGGGAACGTCCGCTCAAGCGCGGGATGAGCAGCTGCTGGCGTCGGCTGCTCCTGCAGGCTCCGCCTCACTCGTCGTATTGGAGCTTGCAGAGACGGCTGAATGGCGCTTGACGGTACAGGGCTATCTGGAAGCGGGCGAATCAGTAGACGAGAAAGCATTGCAAGGTGCTCGATCTGCAGAAGCGGATATTGAAGCTTACCGCTCCTTCCTGCGAGCGGTCATGAACGACTTCCTGCTGTCCCATCCCGATGAAGAGAAGCGGTGCGAACTTCAGAAGGTCAACGCGTTGGCCTGGTGGTATACGCACAATATGCTGGTTCACTATTCCGTGCCGCACGGACTGGAGCAATACAGCGGGGCGGCATGGGGGACGCGTGATGTATGCCAAGGGCCGACGGAATATTTCATGGCGACTCAGAAATACGGGCAGATTCGCGAAATTTTGCGTACGGTGTATTCGCATCAATACGAGAGCGACGGCAATTGGCCGCAATGGTTCATGTTCGATCGCTATTACCGGATTCAGCAAGAGGACAGTCACGGCGATATTATCGTCTGGCCTTTGAAGGTGCTTGGCGACTATTTGCGGGTAACGGGCGACTTCTCCATTCTGGAGGAGAAGGTGCCTTATACGCTGAAGGGCGGCGAGCAGACGAATCAGAGCTACACACTCCTGCATCATGCGAAGAAGGAAATCCAGTATATAAAGGATCACTTCCTGCATGGCACGCATCTGTCTTCGTATGGAGATGGAGACTGGGACGATACGCTCCAGCCCGCCAATGCGAAGCTGAAGCAGTATATGGTCAGCAGTTGGACGGTATCGCTCACCTATCAGGTGACGAAGGAGTTGTCCCGTGTGCTGCAAGTAGAGGAGCGGCATCGTGAGCTGGCCGGCGAATTGGAAGAGATGGCACAAGGCATCTATCGCGACTTCCATCAATATCTGATCATGGACGGCGTCATTCCTGGCTTCGTATACATGGAATCCTCCGATGCGGTCGAGCCGCTGCTGCACCCGCGGGATGAGAAGACCGGCATCCAGTACCGCCTTCTGCCGATGACGCGCAGCATGATCAGCGAGCTACTGACATCGGAGCAGGCGGATGCGCATTATGAATTGATTAAGCAAGAGCTCTATTGCCCTGACGGCGTACGGCTGATGAACCGTCCAGCAGAGTACAAGGGCGGCGTCAGCACGCGCTTCAAGCGAGCGGAGCAGGCGGCGAACTTCGGCCGTGAAGTCGGCTTGCAGTATGTGCATGCCCATATCCGCTTTATCGAAGCGATGGCCAAGCTGGGCAAGGCCGATGAAGTATGGAAGGGACTCGGCATGATTAACCCGATCGGGCTGAGGGACGCGGTGCCGAATGCAGAATGGCGCCAGAGCAATGCCTACTTCAGCAGCTCTGACGGCAACTTCAAGGATCGGTACGAGGCGCAGAGCGGCTTCTATAAGCTGCGAAGCGGCGATGTGGGCGTGAAGGGCGGCTGGCGCATCTATTCCAGCGGGCCGGGGATCTATATCAATCAGCTCGTATCGCATGCACTTGGCATACGGCAAGAGGGCGGAGATCTGGTGCTCGATCCTGTATTGCCAGAGGAACTGGATGGCTTACAGTTCCAGTTCCAATACTTGGGTCGCAATGTACAGTTCCGGTATGCGATTCGTGGACGGCATATCGGTGAGGTGAAGGTGAACGGGGAAGCTGTACCACTGTCAACGCTGGACAATCGCTATCGGAAGGGCGGAGTTCGAATTCGCCGTTCGCAGCTGGAGGCCATACTGAGAGATGGAGTCAATACGATCGAATTGGCGCTGTTATAGTCGGGTTGGTCAAGATTAATAGGGATTTTGCTTAACAAACCCCTGACATTTGATATACTCTAAAGATAATAAATGGGTTAATGGAAGATAGGAGCGAGAGCTGTGGTAAGTATTAAGGACATTGCCAAGCACGCAGGAGTTTCCATCTCGACGGTCTCCTATGCTTTGAACGGAAGCCCCAAAGTCACCGAGGAGACGAAGGGAAGGATATTAGCTGTCGCTAAGGAGCTTAATTACGTACCAAATGCAGCAGCCAGGCAATTGAAACCGAGAGAGACAAAAATTATAGGCTGCTTCCTGACGACCTTCGCCGGCGCGTTCTACGGATCGCTGCTGCAAGGAATGAAGGAAGAGCTCAACAGACGGGGGTATGACCTGATCATCTGCAGCGGCACCCAGTCGCATCGCATGCTGCCTGAGCGTATGCTGGACGGGGCGATCGTGCTGGACCGCTTCTTCACCGACAAGGAGCTGCTGCTCCATGCCGAGCGCGGACATAAACTTGTCGTATTGGATAGGGAGCTTAATCATCCAAACATCGTCCAAGTACTGCTGGATAATAAGGCGGGCGCGACCTTCGCCATCGAGCATCTGCTGGAGTACGGACATCGGAAGATCTACGCTGTCAAAGGGCCTGAGGGCTCCTTCGACGCCGACCAGCGCTTGCAAGCAGTGCGTCAGACGATGGAGCGAAACGGCACGGCAGAGTATATCGAGCTGCCAGGCAACTTCGACAAGGCTAGCGGCGAGGCGGCAGCGATACGAATTATGGATGAATATACCGGCCAGGTCGCAGTATTCTGCTTCAATGACGAGATGGCGATTGGTATGTATCAAGCGTTGAAGGGAACAGCGTTCCGGATCGGAGAGCATATTCACATTATCGGCTTCGACCATCTGGAGATAGCGGAATATCTCCAGCCTCCGCTCGCTTCCATCCACTATTCCGAGAAGCGGTGGGGTGCAGTAGCTGCAGAGCAGTTAATTAAGCTCATCACCGACGAAGGTGCGGAGCATGAGCGGATCTATGCATCGCTTGCCGAGGGCGGGTCCGTGCAGCGTCGGAATAGCTTCAGTTAGATAGTGAAGAGGCAGTCTCTTATAGAGGGGCTGTCTCTTTTTTTGTGAGATGACGAATGTAAGCAGCTGTCCCGCCAAGCCGAAGGCCGGCTCGCGAGACAGCTGCTTGACATTTGCGAGCTCAAGCATATCGTATCAGGCGGGCAGATGGTTGTATATGTGCGAACTGGGAAAAAGTAAAATGGAAACCGTCCGGGATTGGCACTATAATAAGAAGGTTGAAAGCTGGAATGAAGGTTAGAGAGGAACAAGCAATGAGCAACCAGAGCAGTCAGAAAAAGCAAGGAAACGGGCAGTTGGTGCGCGGGCTGAAGGCCCGTCATATGACAATGATTTCGCTGGGCGGGTCGATCGGGACAGGACTGTTCCTGGCCAGCGGCGGCGCCATCCATAACGCGGGTCCGGGCGGAGCGCTTCTCGCCTATGCGGCGATCGGATTTATGGTCTATTTTCTTATGACCAGTCTGGGGGAGATGGCGGCCTATATGCCGGTGTCGGGTTCCTTCAGCACTTATGCCGGGCGGTTCGTCGATCCGGCGCTCGGCTTTGCGCTGGGCTGGAATTATTGGTTCAATTGGGCGATTACAATCGCCGCCGAGACCTCCGCAGCAAGTCTTATCGTGAAGTATTGGCTGCCGGAGTCTTCTACTCTGTTATGGAGCGCGTTATTTTTAGGCATCATGGTATTCATTAATTATTTGTCGGTGCGCTCGTTCGGCGAGTCGGAATATTGGTTCTCAATGATCAAGGTCGTCACCGTCATCGTCTTTATTGTGGTAGGTGTCCTGATGATAGCCGGCATTATGGGCAATAATGCACCGGGCTTGCATCGGTTGACGGAAGGGGACGCTCCCTTCCATGGTGGATTCCTGGCGATGCTCGGCGTATTTATGGCGGCAGGCTTCTCCTTCCAGGGGACTGAGCTGATTGGCGTGTCAGCCGGGGAGAGCGAGGACCCGGCGAGGAATGTTCCGAGAGCGATCAAGCAGATCTTCTGGCGTATACTGTTGTTCTACATTATGGCCATCTTCGTTATTGGCGCTCTTATCTCGTATAACGATCCCATGCTACTGAATGCCAACGTGACGAATATCGCGGTCAGCCCATTCACTATCGTCTTCGAGAGGGCGGGATTCGCCTTCGCGGCCTCCGTCATGAACGCTATTATCCTCACGTCGGTGCTGTCTGCGGGCAGTTCCGGGCTGTACGCTTCCACTCGCATGCTGTGGGTGCTTGCGAAGGAGGGAAAGGCGCCGGGCTGGCTCCGCTATTTGAACCGGAGAGGCGTCCCTGTAGCTGCGCTGGCCGTGACAGCCGCCATCGGCATGCTGGCATTCCTGGCTTCCCTGTTCGGAGACGGCGTGGTGTACGTCTGGCTGCTGAACGCCTCCGGCATGTGTGGCTTTATCGTATGGCTGGGCATATCGATTAGTCATTACCGCTTCCGCAAGGCGTTCGTGGCGCAAGGACATCGGCTGGACGAGCTGCCTTACCGAGCAAGATGGTTCCCGTTCGGCCCGATCATCGCCTTCTTCATATGTTCCATTGTGATCGTCGGACAAGGCTACTCCATGATTCGGGACGGGAGCTTCAATATATACGGGTTTATAGCTACCTACATCGGTCTTCCAATTTTTATCGCCGTATATGTCGGCTATAAGGTGAAGTATCGCACTCGCGTCGTTCCGTTGGAGCAATGTCGATTCGGAGACGAATAACTCTCGATACCTCCGCGGTATCATGAGCGCTTGGCGGAGTAGTTGAACGACAATATGATGAGCATTAAAAGGCTGCCCTTCCGCGGAAGGGCAGCCTAATCTGCTTATTCGGTATAGCCTTAAGTGGCGACCTGGTTGTAGGTCATAATCCAGATCGAGCCTGCGACGATTGTAAGCATGATGATCAAGCCGAAAATCAACGCGATCAGGTTAAAGCGCGGCTTCTTCTCATCTCGGATATGCATGAAGAACAGCAGCTGTACGCCGAATTGCAAGATGGCCATGACCAGAATCAATACGGTAGTCGCCTGCTTGCTGAACATGTCGTTCATGACCGCCACAAGCGGAATGATCGTCAGTACGATGGAAAGCAGGAAGCCGGTGACGTAAGCCTTGATAGAGCCGTGTCCGCCGTGCTCGTCGTGCTGTTCATGCGCAGCGTGGTTCGTATGGTTCGCCATTCTACATCACCCCCATCAGGTACACGATCGTGAAGACGAAGATCCAGATGACATCAAGGAAATGCCAGTACAAGCTGACAATGTTCACTTTCCGCTTCGTTACTGTCGTAATGCCCCTGCGGGACAATTGAATAATGAGTGCGGTCATCCATACCAGGCCGACCGATACGTGCAAGCCGTGTGTGCCAACCAGTGTAAAGAAGGCGGACCAATAAGCGCTTGTACCGATCGTAGCGCCCTCGTGTACGAGGTGCAGGAACTCCGTCACTTCCAGATAGATGAAGGATGCGCCCAGCAGCGCTGTAACCGCCAGCCAGAAGATAAGCCCCTTCTTATTGCCCTTGTTCATCTCCAGCAGCGCAATGCCGCTTGTGAAGCTGCTTGTCAGCAGAATGAACGTGGAGATGATAATGCCGGTCATCTCGATCAGCTCGCCGCCGGTAGGACCGGCGGCCGTATTGTTGCGAAGAACGATGAATGTGGCGAACAGGACGCCGAACAGAATGACGTCGCTGATCAGGAACAGCCAGAAGCCGAACGTCTTCATCTCTTCTTGCTCATGGTGATCATGATGATCGTGGCCGCCATGACCGTGATGGGAGCCGTGAACGGCCGTCTTCTTCATCATTGCCTCTGCCATTAGTGAGCCCCCCTTGCAGCGGCTTCCGTCCGCTCGATTTCTTCTACAGGGATATAATAATCCGTATTATACGTGAACGATCTGACAAGCATGCATACCGCGACGCCGATCAGGCCCGGAATGACCATCCAGGTCCAATCCCATACGAAGCCGAAGCCTGCGATGAACCAGAAGATAGACATGATGAACGCATTGCCTGACTTGCGCGGCATATGAATCGGCTCAAGCGGCGCTTGCTCTGCCGCAATTACCTCCGGCGCATCAGGTTCTCCGCGCAGCTTGCGCTGCTTCTTCTCCCACCAATCGTCCTGATGTGTCACGACAGGAAGACGGGCGAAGTTATACATTGGCGCAGGAGACGGAATGGACCATTCCAGCGTTCGTCCGTCCCAGTTGTCGCCGGTTGTTTCTTTCTTCAAGAACTTGATGCTGTGCGCGATCTGCCATACCTGGAAGATGAACGCGATGCCCATAAGGAAGGCGCCGACGGTCGATACGACGTTCAGCGGCTGCCAGCCCATGTCGAAGTTGTACTCGTTGAACCGGCGAGTCATGCCCATAAGTCCGAGCGCATATTGTGGCATGAAGCAGACATAGAAGCCGATGTTCCAGAACCAGAATGCCCATTTCCCCAGTCCTTCATGCAGCTTGAAGCCGAACAGCTTCGGCCACCAGTAGTACAGGCCGGCGAAGTAACCGAACACGACACCGCCGATCAGTACCTGATGGAAGTGGGCGATCAGGAAGTAGCTGTTGTGGAACTGGAAGTCTGCCGGCGCGACGGACAGCATGACGCCGGTCATACCGCCCACGACAAAGCACGGGATGAAGGCAACCGTCCACAGCATCGGCGTAGGGAAGCTGAGCCGTCCCCTGTACATTGTAAATAGCCAGTTGAATACTTTCACGCCTGTCGGTATAGCAATCAGCATCGTCGTGATCGCGAAGAACGCGTTGACGTCTGCTCCGGAGCCCATCGTGAAGAAGTGATGCGCCCAAGTGAAGAAGGAGAAGAAGCTGATGGACATTAGCGCGAATACCATCGATTTGTAGCCGAACAGCTTCTTCTTGGAGAATGTCGCGACGATCTCGGAGAAGATGCCGAATGCCGGCAGAATCACGATATAGACTTCGGGATGTCCCCACATCCAGATTAGGTTAATATACATCATCGGGTTGCCGCCGCCGTCCAGCGTGAAGAAGTGCGCGCCGAGATAGCGGTCAATGAACAGCAGGAACAGCGTTACCGTCAGAATTGGGAAAGCGAACAGAATCGTGACGGATGACGATAACACTGACCAGGTGAACATCGGCATCTGCATCAGCTTCATACCTGGAGCGCGCATCTTCAATATCGTAACGATAAAGTTGATGCCGGTCGCAAGCGAGCCGATACCGGAAATCTGAATGCCCCATATATAGAAGTCCTGGCCGACACCCGGACTTCCCGACAGACCGGATAGAGGCGGATAAGCCAGCCAGCCAGCGTCTGGCGAGCCGCCGATGATGAAGGACAGGTTGAATAGCATGGCCCCGAAGAAGAACATCCAGAAGCTGAATGAGTTCAGGAACGGGAAGGCTACGTCTCGCGCGCCGATCTGCAGCGGCACCATAATGTTGAACAAGCCGAACATAAGCGGCATGGCCATGAACAGAATCATAATGACGCCGTGCGTCGTGAAGATCTGGTTGTAGTGCTCTGCGTTCAGGAATTCCATCCCTGGGGCGGCCAGCTGCACACGCATGAGCAAGGCGTCGACGCCTCCGCGGAACAGCATAAGCAGGGAAGAGATAATGTACATAATGCCGATCCGCTTGTGATCGACCGTGGTCAGCCACTCCGTCCAGAGCCAGCGCCACTTCTTGAAGTAGGTCAAGGTGAATACAATCGCTACCAGCGTCAGAGCAATAGACACTTGAGCTCCTAGAATGAGAGGGTCGCCCGTAACGAAAAATTCGGATGAAAATGCTTTGATTTTATCCCACATGGTTATGAGTAATTCTCCTTTCGTTAACGGTCAATTGTTAGTCGTTATCTCCATTGCCGCTGTCTGCTTCGTCTTGCTTTTTATCCACACCGTGATGGGCATGCGGATTGGCTGCGCCGTCCTCTACATACTGTGTCACAATGTGCTCGAACAGCCCTTCAGGGAAGCTGGAGAATGACTTCACGTCGGAGGTGCCCGGCGTGCGCATATCTTCATAGTCTTGTATGGTCAGTGCAGGGGAGGTAGCCTTTACCTCGTCGATCCACGCCTGATATTCCTCTTCCGAGACAGCGTCAGCCGTGAATGTCATTTGAGCGAAGTCCTTCCCTGTGAAGTTGGCGCCGGAGCCATAGTAGCTTCCTGGTTCATCCGCCTGCAAGTACAAGGTCATCGCCATTCCTGACATGGAGTATATCTGTCCGCCCAGCTGCGGAATCCAGAAGGAATTCATCGCCATATCGGATGTGAGTTGGAAGCGTACCGGGACGTCTTCCGGGAACTTGATATAGTTGACAGTTGCTATGCCCTCTTCCGGATATTTGAACAGCCACTTCCAATCCATCGAGGTTACCTGGATCGTAATGGGCTCTTTATCCGAAGCCAGCGGCTTGGATGGCTCCAGCCTGTACGTATAAATCGCTGTAATGATCGCCAGAGTCACAATAACAATGATCGGGATCGTCCACCAGGTCACTTCCAGCTTGGTATTATGCTCCCAGTTCGGCTTGTAGGCAGCCGTGCTTCCGGGACGGTCTCTGTAACGCCATACGATCACTGCGGTCATAATGAGCACAGGGACGAGTATAACGAGACACAGGACGGTTGTGATAATAATCAAATCCTTCTGATCCTGTCCGATCGGTCCCTTAGGATCCAGTACAATGTACTCTCCGCTGCAGCCCGCAAGCATGAAGGTCATCGCCAGGAACAGTACAGTTGCCAATATGCGATAATAAGGTCTCATCAACGGTTCCACTCCTTGGGTAATAATTGCTTACGAATAACATATCAGATTGCAGCGCTTCTGACTGCGGCTTTAACAATAACGTAAACAATTAGACTTGTTTCCGACAAAGTTTATTCACCAGTTTGCCATAAGGAAAAATATGCTGAGTGTGCGAAAAATCCGGCTGTGGGAACAAATGAAGTTTATATTGACATCCATTTCGTAGTCATTTAGAATCAATAACGTTAATTGATTATCATTATCAGTGAATTAGAAATCACAGTTACTGCAAGGGAGTGCGGAAAGTCACTCTTTACATCTATTAATGATAATGATAATCGACTGGAGTTAGATCTATGATAAAGCAGAATAGAAAGGGGAAATAATCGTGTTAAGCGGAAAAACGACAACGTTATGGGTTGTGACAGGATTGGTTCTATTGATGACCGTGCTTGGCGGCTGCGGCAGCGGGAATGCGGCCAACAAGGAGAACGGGGACGTACAGAAGGAGGCGTCCTCCAGTGGCAATGTTAGCCGGGGAGACAACGCTGCCGGCGGTATTCGCGAGATCAAGCATGCCATGGGAAAAACGGAAATCGAAGGAACGCCTCAGCGTATCGTTACCCTCTATCAGGGGGCGACGGATGTGGCTGTCGCGCTTGGCGTCAAGCCTGTAGGCGCTGTAGAATCTTGGGCGCAACAGCCGATGTACGACTACTTGAAGGAAGAATTGGCGGATACTGTGATTCTGGGAAGCGAAGCTCAACCGAACGTGGAGGAGATCGCCAAGCTGAAGCCGGATCTTATTATTGCTTCCAAGCTGCGCAATGAGAAAATCTATGAGAATCTGAAGGCAATCGCGCCGACTGTGACGCATGAGACAGTTTTCCAATTCAAGGAGACGGTTGAGCTGATGGGTCAAGCGTTGAATAAAGAGAGCGAAGCTGCGGAGCTGCTGCAGGCCTGGGATGCAAGAGTGGCGGATTTCACAGGGAAAATCAGCGCCAAGCTAAGCGGTGAATGGCCGGTTACCGTATCCATCCTGAACTATCGCGCAGATCATGCGCGCATCTATGTCACGGGCTATGCGGCCAATATCTTGAATGAACTGGGCTTTATTCGAACGGAATACCAGCAGAAGGAAGCCGATGAGGGCAAAGTCGTCATCAGCTTGACGGACAAAGAAGCGATACCGAGCATGAATGCAGGCACAATTTTCTATTTCAAAGGCGGATTCGGCGAAGACGAGGCTGTGAACAAATCTTATGAGGAGTGGACCACGCATCCTCTGTTCCAGCAGCTGGACGCGGTGAAGAACAATCGGGTATTCCAGGTGGACGAGATTGCGTGGAATCTGGGCGGCGGCATCTCCAACGCCAATGTGATGCTGGATCAGCTATATGAGCATTATGGGCTTGAGAAGTAGTCAGCATACTATGGTTGGCAAGGGGATCTGACGAATGCCTTTATTGAAACGAACTTCCGCCAAGTGGTGCGGTCTGGTCGCAGGCTTGGCAGCGCTGCTGTGCGCCTTCACGGCGAGTATAGCGTTCGGACAGACCAGTATGTCTCTGCCGACGGTATGGGCCGCATTCTTCAGCTACGATCCGGAGTCCGCACAGCATGTCATTGTGACTACGACTCGCTTGTCGCGCGCAATCATCGCTCTGGTCATCGGAGCAAGCCTGGCTATATCCGGCGCGCTTATGCAGGCGCTAACTCGCAATCCGCTTGCGTCACCCAGTCTGTTCGGCATTAATGCAGGGGCTACGTTATTCGTAGTTCTTGCTATTACATTTTTCTCCGTCAATTCGTTATCGCATTACATGTGGTTCGCACTCCTTGGCGGAACGGTCGCTGCGGTGATGGTTTTTGCTCTGGGGTCGCTGGGGAAGGGGGGCGCATCGCCGCTCAAGTTCGTATTGGCGGGCGCGGCGGTGACCGCTCTGCTCCTCTCTCTGACACAGGGCTTCCTCGTCATCAGCGCCCCGGCTATTCAAGGGGCATTGTTCTGGCTCGCCGGCTCGGTCGCAGGCCGGACGCTGGAGATGCTGCTTCCGATCCTGCCGTTCCTACTTGCAGGATGGGTAGCTGCACTGTTCATGGGCAAGTCGGTGAACATTCTGACCACAGGCGACGAAGTGGCTGCCGGATTAGGTCAGCGAACACTGCTGCTGAAGGCGGCTATGGTCGTCCTAATTGTGGTGCTGGCGGGCGGATCGGTGTCGGTGGGCGGCTCCATCGGCTTCATCGGACTTATCGTGCCGCATATCGTCCGCAGCCTGGTAGGAGCGGATTACCGCTGGATTATACCGTACTGTGTGCTCGTAGGCGGTATCGTCTTGCTGCTGGCGGACATTGGAGCGCGCTTCATGATTAGCCCGGAGGAGCTGCCGATTGGCGTCATGACCGCTCTTGTCGGAACGCCGTTCTTCATCTATCTTGCTCGCAAGGGGGTTAATCGATGAAAGCAAGCTTGAGACATCGAAGCAATCTCGCCCCGGCAAGATCGTTCATTGCACTTCTTGCGACGCTGCTACTTGTCCTGCTATTAGGACTGTGCATCGGAAGCACAATGATATCTCCGCTGGAAGTAATCGTCCATCTGCTGGGCCAGGAGAGCGCCAATGCGTTCACGATCGATACCCTTCGGCTGCCGCGCTTGCTGCTGTCTGTGCTTGTAGGCGCGGCGCTGGGCGTATCGGGCTTGATTATGCAGGCGGTCATTCGCAATCCGCTCGGATCTCCGGATATTCTGGGCGTGACAGGAGGCGCTTCGCTCGGAGCGGTGTTCTTCATCACGAGTCTGGCCGGCACGATCAGCCTGAAGTGGCTGCCGCTGGCCGCTATTATCGGCGCGGCGGCGGTGTCCATTCTGATATACCTGCTGGCGTGGCGCGGCGGTGTTACTTCCATCCGTCTCGTTCTCATCGGCATCGGCATGGCCGCTGCGATGGGAGCGCTGACGACGATGGTCATCGTATTCAGCGACGAGCATTCCACCGTACAAGCTTATATATGGATGGTAGGCAGCGTGTACGGCGCGAATTGGGGGGATGTGCGAGCCATGCTGCCTTGGGCGATCGTCATCCTGCCGCTGGCCATGCTGTTCGCGCGGACGGCGAATGTTCAGGAGCTGGGCGATGAGCTCGCAACGGGTCTGGGCGTCAGAGTTCAGCTGGCGCGTCTCAGTCTTCTTGCGATCAGCGTAGCGCTGGCCGGCTCCGCCGTCGCTTATGCCGGGGCGATCGGCTTCGTCGGCTTGATCGCTCCGCATATTGCACGCCGATTGGTCGGGCGCACGTTCACGCGTCTCATTCCCGCGACAGCGATCATCGGCGGGATCATCGTGGCAGTAGCGGATACAATTGCGCGTACCGCCTTCCTGCCGCACGATCTTCCCGCCGGCGTATTCGTATCCGGTATCGGTGCTCCGTTCTTCATGTATTTGCTGTATCGCAACCGTCATCATTAAGCAGGCTGTCGCGACGAGTACAGGGTAGACAAGTAAGAAGAAAGCCCCTCTTTCCATTCCCGGAAAGAGGGGCTTAGCATTGCCGAAGGATTAACAGATATGAGACGCCGTTCTTTTACGGCTGGTAATGATTGTCGGCATTCACATTCGTCGAGCTGTCGTTCAGTCGCGCATGCACGAGTCCGATCGCCGTACCGATGACGTAGATATGAACGCTGCCGACCAAGAAGCCGATGCCAACCATTAATCCCACGTTTTTATCGCTGAAGTGGTTCAGATTGATCAGGCACAGCACGACGCCGATGCCCAGAATGGCCCAAGCGATGGCCGTCATGACGTTAACGAGTTTTCTTACTTCCGATTTAGTAGGACGCAGTCCGCTAATTCTTGCGGTTTTTGTCGACATATTGAACACTCCTCCTGCGTTGTAAGTGCTTTCTTTGCCCTTACTATACCACAGGTTATGCCTGATGTTCAAAGAAAATTCACTTTTTGAACATAATTTAGACAAAAAGCTTCAATGTGTCCACCATCGCTTAAAGTCCTCCCACCAAGAACGATGCCCACTCTTCCCAGGGGACTGCCGCGGCGAATCGGATTCATCGCCGTTCCGGCTAGTATCGGATGCCTCATGCCCGCTGCATACTTCCGTCGGCTCGGTGCCCGCCAGGAAGCTTTCCAGCCGCTTCTCCGGGCATCCGTCTCCTGCCAGCATGCCGGTGTCCGGATCGATGAAGACGCTCACGACGCCGTCCGGCATCGGGAAGAGCTTGGGCGGCACGGTCGTCAGTGCCTCCTCCAGGAAGCTGGCGAAGATGGGAGCGGCGCGATGGGATTCTGCGACGGTCAGCAAGCGATCTCTGTCGTAGCCGGCCCATACGGCTACCGCGAGCTCGGGTGTATAGCCGACCATCCAGGAGTCGGTAGCCGTCGTACCTGTCTTGCCTGCTACGGGACGTTTGATGATGGGAGCGACGCGGCGGGCTGTACCGCCTTCCTCGAATACGCTCTCCAGCAGGCTGGTCATCACATACGCTTCTGCCGGTGTGACGACTTGCTCTGCGCGCGGCGTGGCTTCATATAATATACGGCCCTTGCTGTCTTCGATTCGCAGGATGGCAGTCGGCTCGTATTGCGTACCGCCACCTGCGAACGCGCTATATGCCGTGGCCATCTGGAACGGGCTTATCGGGAATGTCCCTAGCGCCAGTGACGGAACAGGCTTCATCGTGCTGGTGACGCCAAGCTGTCTGGCCGTATCGATCACCTTCTCCGCGCCTACGGTCATGATCGTATTGACGGCGTAGATGTTGTCGGAGCCGGATATCGCGCGGCGCATATCGATATAATCGCCCACATACTTGTCGGCGTAGTTGCGCGGACGATAGCTCTTGCGTCCTTCGTCATAGGTGAAGACGGTCGGCTCGCTCTTGAAGCGGGTAACGGGCGACATATAGCCGCTCTGAAGCGCCGCAAGATACAAGAACGGCTTGAAGGTGGACCCCGGCTGGCGCGTATCGGCGAAGACGCGGTTATATTGATTCCTCTTGTAATCGCGTCCGCCGACCATCGCCTTCACATAGCCGTTGCGGGGATCGATTGCGATCAGCGCCGCTTGCTGCTCTGAGCTCTCCGGCAAGCCGTTCCTTACGGCTTCCTCGGCCGCGCCTTGTATATGTTGATCCAACGTGGTGTAGATCGTAATGCCGCCCTCGTACAGCATGTCCTCCCGAATGCCCAGCTTCTCAGTGGCCATATAGCGAACGTAATCCCGGAAGTAAGGTGCGAAGCCGTGCTGCTCATTGTCGAGCGGCTGGAAGTCCAGCACATCGGCGTAGGCGGCTTCGGCTTCCTTCCCGGTGATGGAGCCTCCTTCGGCCATTGCTTGCAGAACAAGGTACTGCCGATCCTTGGCATTTTTCATATTCATATAGGGAGAATAATACTTCGGTCCTTTCGGAATGCCGGCGAGCATGGCGCTCTCCGCCACAGACAGCTCGGAGGCGTGCTTGTCGAAGTACAGCATCGCTGCCGCTTCGATGCCGTAGGAGCCATGCCCGTAATAGATCTGATTCAGATACATCTCCAATATGTCGTCTTTATCGTATTTCATCTCTAACTGGGCAGTATATACCGCTTCCTTCAGCTTGCGCTGCCAGGTCCGTTCATGACTCAGATAGAGATTGCGAGCGAGCTGCTGGGTCAAGGTGCTGGCGCCTTGCCTGGCGGACATACTCTGCATGTTCACCATGACGGCGCGGGCCATTCCTTTCACATCGAATCCATGGTGATCGTAGAAGCGCCGGTCCTCGATGGAAAGCGTGGCGTCGATGACATGATGAGAGATTCCCTTCAGCGCCACTGACCGCCGATTCTCGCCGGCATGGAACGTATCGATGACCTGGCCTTGCAGATCCAGCATTTGCGAGGTCTGGCTGACAGTCGAGACGGGCAGCGCTTGCGAGCGTAGGTAGAAGAATAGTCCGGCACATATAATGAAGAAGGCTGCGGCGGTAAGGGTCGCTCTACGAAGCCATTTCCTCATGGCCGGAAGACGCGGGAGAAGGTATTCCGACAGGCGTGGAGGGACTAGCCTCGCAAGCTTTTTCCTGAATCCATTGGACTCCTGATTCATGAAGCCAACTTCCTTTCACGTGATGCTTTGCTTTTCCTTAGTATGGAAAAATGGACGGGAGGCTATTCAATTGCAAGAAGAGGGAATAAATATTTTGTAGAGGGGCTGCAGAGAGGTTGCTTTTTTGGCTCCAAATACTATAATACAGGTTGAACCACCTAAGGGAAAGAAGGGAACGAACACCATGGAATTGTGGTATACGGAGAAGCAGACCGAGAGCTTCGGCATCACGGCAAAGATTACAAAAACATATGTAAATGAACAAACGGATTTTCAAAAGCTGGATATGATTGAGACAGAAGAGTTCGGCACGATGCTGGTGCTCGACGGTATGGTCATGACGACGGTAAAGGATGAGTTCGTATACCATGAAATGGTGGCGCACCCTGTTCTGTTCACACATCCCAACCCGGAGAACGTGCTGGTCGTCGGCGGCGGCGACGGCGGAGTAATCCGCGAAGTCATGAAGCATCCCAAGGTGAAGAAGGCTGTACTCGTCGATATCGACGGCAAGGTGATTGAATACTCCAAGAAGTATCTGCCTTCCATTGCTGGCGAGCTGGACAATCCCCGGGTAGAAGTGCTGGTAGGGGATGGCTTCATGCATATTCATGACCATAAGAATGCTTACGATGTTATTATGGTGGATTCCACGGAGCCAGTGGGGCCTGCGGCCAATCTGTTCACCCGCGGCTTCTATCAGGGAATCTATGAAGCGCTGAAGGAAGACGGCATCTTCGTGGCGCAGACGGACAATCCGTGGTTCAAGGCGGATTTGATCCAGAGCGTGAACAAGGATGTGAAGGAAGTGTTCCCGATCGTCCGTGTATACGGCGCGAACATTCCGACTTATCCAAGCGGATTGTGGACGTTCACGATGGGCAGCAAAAAATATGATCCGCTTCAGGTGGATGAAGCGTCCATTCCTGAGCTGGACACGAAATATTACAGCCCGCGCTTGCACAAGACGGCATTCGTATTGCCGAAATTTGTGGAAGACATGGTGAAGTAAGAGAGGACGGGCTCAAGAGATGAAATTGGATCAAAAATATTCCGGTAATGTATTTATTCTTAGTTCGGAAGACTACGAGGCGTCGCGCGCGGTCATCTACGGCATGCCGATGGACTTCACGGTAAGCTTCCGTCCGGGGTCGCGCTTCGGACCGCCTCGCGTGCGCGAGGTGTCGATCGGGCTGGAGGAATACAGCCCATATCTGGATCGCAGCCTGGAGGATATTACTTACTTCGATGCTGGCGATCTGCTGTTGCCGTTCGGCAATGCGGCGCGCAGCCTGGAGATCATCGGCGAGTTCGTACGAGGGGTGCTGGCGGACGGCAAGATGCCGGTCGGCATCGGGGGCGAGCATCTGGTATCGTGGCCGATCTTCCAGGAGGTATACGCGAAGTACCCGGATCTGGCGATTATCCACTTCGATGCCCATGCGGATCTGCGTGAATCCTACGAAGGAGAGCCGCTGTCCCATTCCACGCCGCTTCGCAAGGCGGCGGAGCTGATGGGCGGCAGCAACATCTACCAGTTCGGCATCCGTTCCGGTTCCCGCGAGGAGTGGCAATATGCGCGCGAGAACATCAACTTCCATCCTTACGAAGTGCTGGAGCCGTTGAAGCGCGTGCTGCCTGAGCTGGCCGGCCGTCCCGTCTATCTGACGATCGACATCGATGTGCTGGACCCGTCCGCCGCGCCGGGTACGGGCACAGCGGAAGCGGGAGGCATCACGTCGAAAGAGCTGCTGGAAGCCGTACATGCCATTGCGCGCTCCGAGGCCAATGTCGTCGGCTGCGATCTGGTGGAGGTAGCACCCGCATACGACCCGACCGAGCAGACGCAGATCGTGGCGTCCAAGGTCATTCGCGAGATGCTGCTTGGCTTTATCAAGTAAATCCATTAAGCCGCCAATGCGGCCTTGCTATTCCCGGAAGCGGGCGATCCTTAGCCGGGGAACCCCCGGATGGGGAGGCAGGCCGTATTTGCGGTTTTTTTCACGTTAATTGGCTGGCTGCCGTTACTTCATCAATTTATTCACAGTAGTCAGCAGCTCGGCAACAACCTCCGTGTCTCCCTCCTGAATCCGCTCAATGACGCAGCTCTTCAGATGATGCTCCAGCAGCAGCTTACCTACCCCGTTCAACGCCGACTGTACGGCTGCGATCTGATTCAACACATCGTCACAATAGGTATCCTTCTCGATCAGCCCCTTAATGCCGCGAACCTGACCTTCGATTCGGTTCAATCGGTTAATCAGACTGCTTTTAACCTTGTCGGAATGATGGCTTCTCCGGTCGTGCTCGCCATTCCCGCAGCAGATCGAGTCGGAAGTCGTCTCCTCTGCGACCGAATTCCGTTCATCGCTCATCTTGTATCCGCCTCCTTCATCTTCATGATAGCATTATACAATAGGATTTCCTCCCCTCCAAGCTTGCAATTATCGCATGCCGGATCGTCATGAGGGTATAATGGGGATAGAAGGCAGGTGTACTGATCAATGCGAATTTATTCCTTTCCGCCCGTAATCGACGATCGCGCGAGGGTGCTCATCTCAGGCACGGCGCCTAGTGTGAAATCTCTGGAGTTCGGCCAATTCTACGGCAACCCGAACAATTACTTCTGGCGGATCATCTATCGGCTGTTCGGCCGTGGCGAAGATGGGATGCTGCCCGAGCCGGAATACGAAGCCCGGATTGCTTTCCTTCAACGGCACAGACTTGCTCTATGGGACGTCATTGCCTCATGCGAGCGGCCCGGCAGTCTGGATGCCAATATTCGGAGCGAGGTGCCAAGCGACATTCCGGGGCTGCTGGAGAAGTACCCTGGCATCGTCTGTCTTGCATTCAACGGGAGCAAGGCTTACGATACGTTCTGCAAGCATTATCGCCATCACGAGGCCGTGCGGGGACGTGTCCTCCTGAAGCTGCCGTCTTCCAGTCCAATCCCGACGAGGGCAATGCGAACTCTGGAGGATCGGGTGGAGGCATGGCGTGTTGTCGTGCCCTATGCTACTAATCGTTGAAATTGACGGGCTACCTGTATATAGTAGTAACAGACGATAATAGAGAGAATGCGGGAGAATGATGACGAAGAGAAAAGGAAAAATCCGAATAACACTAATTAGCGAACAGGACAACACTTCCCATACGTTTACTTACCGGGGAGAATGGTTCCTCAAGGAACGATCCGTCTATATCCGATACATGGAGTCGGATGAGAATGACGAGGTGCGCGCGCTTATTCGCTATCGCGAGGGGGAGCTGTCCTTAACCCGACGGGGAACGGTGCGTTCAGAACAGCTCTTCGTGAAGGGAGAGCGGTGCAGCGGTCATTATCGTTCTCCGCACGCTTCCTTGGAATTGGAGGCGGAGACAACGGAGCTATGTATCCATCAGCAAGGTGACGAAGCAGGATTGCCAGTCCCGCCATTCATGCTGGAATGGAAGTATGACCTAATGTCAGGCGACATCAAGCTGGGACGGTTCCACAATCGTCTCTATATAGAGGAGGAGCAAGGATCATGAGCAGCAATAACGGAAATGTACTGGAAGGCATGTATGCCAAGCTGAAGGAGGCTATTGCAGATGCGGTTGTCGCGGCTGGATTAGCTGCGAGGGAAGAGCTTCCCGTATTCGTGCTGGAGGTGCCGAAGGATAAGTCGCACGGCGATCTCGCGACCAATGCCGCGATGCAGCTGACGAAGCTGGCCAGACGCAATCCGCGTCAGATAGCCGAGGCGATCATCCAGCATCTGGATGAGGAGGGGGCGTCCGTTCAGTCTGCGGAGATTGCTGGTCCCGGGTTTATCAATTTCCGCCTGGACAAGAGTTATCTGTATCCTGTCATTGGCGAAGCGCTGAAGGCGGGCGAGAGCTACGGTCGTACGGACAGCGGAGACGGCAAGCGGATTCAGGTGGAATTCGTCAGCGCCAATCCGACGGGCAGTCTGCATCTGGGTCATGCCCGCGGAGCTGCCGTCGGTGATGCGCTGTGCAATGTGCTGGACTTCGCCGGCTATGAAGTGACGAGAGAATACTATATTAACGATGCCGGGAAGCAGATCGAGAATCTGGCGTTATCCATTGAGGCGCGCTACAAGCAGCAGATGGGTCAAGAAGCGGAGCTGCCGGAGGACGGCTATTACGGCGAGGATATTGTCGGCTTCGCCAAGCTGCTCGCGGAACAGGAGGGCGACCGTCTGCTGGCGTTGCCTCAGGAGGAGCGGTTCAAGTTCTTCCGCAGCTTCGGGCTGGAGCGCGAGCTGGACAAGATTAAGCGTGATCTGGGGCGCTTCCGCGTCGGCTTCGATGTGTGGTACAGCGAGACGTCTCTCTACGAGAGCGGCAGCGTGGAGAAGGCGCTGGATGCGCTGAAGCGCTCCGGACATGTATACGAGGAAGATGGGGCGACATGGCTGGCGACTGAGCCGCTAGGCGATGACAAGAATCGCGTCCTGGTGAAAAATGACGGTTCCTACACATACTTGACGCCGGATATTGCCTACCATCTCGACAAATACAGCCGTGGATATGACGAAATGATCAACATCTGGGGAGCGGATCATCATGGCTATATTCCGCGTGTGAAGGCGGCGATGGCGGCTCTTGGCAACGATCCCGCCAAGCTGACGGTGCTGATCGCCCAGATGGTCAGTCTGTTCCAGGACGGCGAGAAGGTGAAGATGTCCAAGCGCACGGGCAAAGCGGTGACGATGGAGGATCTGATGGACGAAGTGGGCGTCGATGCAATCCGCTATTTCTTCACGATGCGGAGCATGGATTCCCATCTGGACTTCGACATGGATCTGGCCATCTCGACCTCGAACGAGAACCCCGTTTATTATGTGCAATACGCCCATGCCCGCATCTGCAGCATATTCCGCCAAGCGGAAGAGCAAGGCATCGTGCTGGGCGACGACTACGCCATCGATTACGGCAAGCTGATTGCGGAATCGGAGTATGACCTGCTGCGCAAGATTGGGGAGCTGCCGCAAGAGGTAGCTGAAGCGGCAAGCACCTATTCGCCGCACCGCTTGATCCGCTACGTGTACGAACTGGCCTCCCAGTTCCATAGCTATTATCGTGCGGAGCGCGTCATTACCGAAGACAAGGCTCAGACGGCGGCGCGGCTCGCACTGCTCGGTGCAATCCGGGTGGCCATCGCCAACGTGCTTCGTCTGGTGGGCGTATCTGCGCCGGAACGGATGTAACGCTTGTCCATACCATACGGAGCTACGGGCTGCCGAGCGCTTAGCGCTTCTCGGCAGCCTGCAGCATACGCCATACGTCCAGCTCGCCGATCGTTCGGCGGGCTTTGTTGCTTCTTAGCGGCTGCATGGAACGCTTTAGCACCGCTTTTATCTCCGCGGGCGGCAAGCCGGGATTGAGAGAGAGAAGAAGGGCGATGGCTCCGCTCACATGCGAAGTGGCCATGGATGTTCCGCTCATCTCATTATAATGGCCCTTGAGCCAAGCCGACATAATTTTGTCGCCGGGCGCATAAATATCAATATACGCGCCTCTGTTGCTGAACGGCGCTATTCTTCTTAGCCTGTTGGTCGCTCCTACCGAGATCGTCTGCGGATAACGGGCGGGATAATCGACCGTTCTCCGCTTGCCGTCGTTGCCTGCTGATGCGACAATAATGACTCCCGCATTGTAGGCGTTTATTACAGCGCTCAGCAGAGCTTTGCTGCGATTTCGCATGCCGAAGCTCATATTGATAATATCCATTTTGTTGCGTACGCACCATTCGATACCCAGAATAATATCAGAGACGAATGCGCTTCCGTTGTGATCGAATGCTTTCACGGGCGCAATAAGCGCTCTCGGAGCGACCCCGATCATGCCGTGCATGCCGTTGGCGGCAGCAATCGTGCCGGCAATGTGGGTGCCGTGCCCGTTGTCATCGCGGGGAGGCCTGCCTCTGTGGATCAGGTTGATCCCCCGAAGCAGCGAATGCTGGAGATCGGGATGCTGGAAGTCGATGCCTGTGTCGATGACGCCTACCTTGACTCGGTATCCCGTTGTCGTTCCCCATGCTTGAGGCGCCCTAATATGCTGGACTCCCCACGGAATGCCGTTGTCCATCGTTTTCGCTTTGTAAGGGGACGGGCGAACGCTGATCTTGCAGTCCTTCTCCAGCCATACTTGCCCCTGGAATGCTTCCAGCGACAATCCTGCCGGCAATTGACAAGAGATTCCACGAATAAGCGGTATCGGCTTGACTGACTTCAAGGTATTGGAAGAAGCATTCTGCTTTAAACGTAGAAGGAAGCGCCGATAATCGCTGCCATGTTGAAAGCGAATGATTCCCTTGCTTGTTCTGGCTTCAATGGTCATGGCATGTTGCAACCAGCGTTGTAATGCGGCGATATCCATCAATGGCTTCCCCTCCAGAAGGACGATGATGCTGCACTATTGTATGAAGGGGCAGGAACAACCGCATGAGCAACTGGCCTTTTTTTGTAGAAATAGGCCCGGGGCCGTGACAAATTGCTGTTATCCACATAGGATGTAGGAAGAGCTGCCAATGCTCTTGCATCTCCGATAGCGCTGCCGATCTGCGCCGTCGGAAGGATACAGTCAAAGCGAAGGGACGCGTCCCTTCGCTTTTTGTATGGACTCATTTTTACGCGCTTGCTTTTTTGAATGAAATAGGTTTTACTATAGTGTGACTAACGTAAACCATGAAGAAAGTGTTGTACATATTTGCCAAGCGCTAGGAGAGGAAGTGTTGATATGAGCGGCAGCAGCTATACATTAAAGCTGGATCCAGAACGGATTAAGGAAATGCCGATGGTTGATCTGGCCTTTGAGGTGCTCAAGGCGGCTAACACGCCTTATTATTATCGTGATTTAATGATGGAGATCGCGAAGATACGCGGATTGTCCGAGGACGGGATTAACCAGTTCATCGCTCAAGTATATACGGAGATTAACATCGATGGTCGGTTCGCCTGCGTAGGCAGCAATATGTGGGGCCTGAAGCGCTGGTATCCTGTAGAGCGTTCCGAGGATCCTGTAGGCAATGCCAAGCGTACGCGCATCATTAACGACGATGACGACATCGAGGATGATGAGGTGTACAACGACGAGGAAGACGACAGCTACAGCGGTGATGAGGACGATTTCGATGCTTATGACGAAGACCATGAGGACTTCGAGGAAAGTGGCGATGACTCCGAAGTCGAGGAAGAAGTGGATATCGACGATGACGACATTGAAGATGATGAGAGCGAAGAAGACGGAGATGCGGACGAAGATTCCGATGATGAAGACGTTGTCGAAGAGGACGACTAACACAGGTAATATTTCGTCTCTTACTTTCGCTTGACATGTCCCATTACGGCAGAGTAAACTAATCCATGGGCTTTAAGAATGAGTTAACAATAACGCATGAATGATATGCATTTTAGAAAAGTGCCCCCGTAGCAACGGGTGTCACTTTTTTTGTTTGTAATTGCCAACCGTTCCCATTCCCCTTCCTCAGGCAGGATTGGAAAGGCGATAGCTGGCAAACCTAACTATTATTACAGGAGCTTGGAGGGTTTTATCACAGTGACCAAATATATATTCGTGACAGGCGGCGTCGTCTCCTCCCTGGGCAAAGGGATTACGGCAGCTTCGCTAGGCAGATTGCTGAAGAACAGAGGCTTGAAAGTGACGATTCAGAAATTCGATCCTTACATTAACGTTGACCCCGGAACGATGAGCCCGTATCAGCATGGGGAAGTATTCGTCACAGACGACGGAGCCGAGACTGACCTTGATCTTGGTCACTATGAGCGCTTCATTGATATTAATCTATCCAAGAACAGCAATGTAACGACGGGCAAAATTTACTCCAACGTCATTACAAAAGAACGTCGAGGCGACTACTTGGGCGGAACGGTACAAGTTATTCCTCATATCACGAACGAAATTAAGGAACGAGTATTCCGAGCGGGCAAGGAAGCCTCATCCGACGTTGTTATTACGGAAATTGGCGGTACAGTGGGAGACATTGAGAGTCTGCCGTTCCTGGAGGCGATTCGCCAGATCAAGAGCGACATCGGTCGAGACAATGTCATGTACATCCACGTCACGTTAATACCTTATATTAAAGCTGCAGGCGAAGTGAAGACGAAGCCGACGCAGCATAGCGTCAAGGAACTGCGCAGCATCGGCATTCAGCCTAACGTCATCGTCTGTCGGACGGAATATCCTCTGGCAGAAGACCTGAAGCGGAAGATCGGCTTATTCTGTGACATTGATGCCAACGCCGTCGTGGAATGCCTGGACGCTTCTACCTTGTACGAAGTGCCGCTAATGCTGCGCGAGCAAGGTCTGGACGAGATTGTTGTCAATCATCTGAAGTTGGAAGCGGGACAACCGGATATGAGTGAATGGGAAGCGCTCGTGGCTCGGGTCAAGTCGCTTCATCGCTCTGTGGAGATTGCTATTGTAGGTAAGTACGTTGCGCTACATGATGCTTATCTGAGCATCGTGGAATCGCTAGGGCATGCCGGAATTGCCGCTGACTCGGAAGTGAAGATCCGTTGGGTGAACGCGGAGGATCTGACGGATGAGAATGTGGCGGACAACCTGCAAGGCGTGGACGGCATTTTGGTGCCGGGCGGCTTCGGTGATCGCGGCATTGAAGGCAAGATCAGCGCGATTCGCTATGCAAGAGAGAAGAAGGTTCCATTCTTCGGGATTTGCCTTGGCATGCAGGTTGCCGTTATCGAGTTCGCTCGCAATGTAGCCGGTCTGACCGGTGCGAACAGCTCCGAGATTAATGCTTCCTCACCTTATCCGGTCATCGATTTGCTTCCCGACCAGAAGGATGTAGAGGATATGGGCGGCACAATGCGATTGGGATTGTATCCGTGCAAGATTTTGCCTGAGACGACGGCAGCCCGCGCATACGAAGATGAGCTTGTCTATGAGCGCCATCGCCATCGCTATGAATTCAATAATGAATATCGTGAAGCGATTGAGGCTGCAGGTATGAGAATATCCGGTACATCGCCCGACGGCCGTCTGGTGGAGATGGTGGAACTGCAAGATCACCCATGGTTCCTCGCTGTTCAATTCCATCCGGAATTCACATCTCGTCCGAACCGTCCGCAGTCGTTGTTCCAAGGCTTTGTGAATGCGGCAATTGCTTCTTCCGGCAAGTAATCAGATGGTCGAGGTGTCACCTGTTAGTTAATGGGATAGACAAAGGATAGGTTTCTATCAATTTAGTAAGTTTTTGTATGTGCTAGAAGGATTATCTCCAAGCCCATCGAATATAGTTATAAATAGACGGGAGAGCTGTCCCAAATCGATTAGGCATTAAGCTCAGCCGCGGGGGGTAGATGAAGCTTGGAGAAGAAGAAGGTTCTTATTGTTGATGACCAGAATGGCATTCGAATATTGTTGTTGGAAGTGTTCAGCAGCGAGGGATACAACACTTATCAAGCATCCAACGGCAAGCTTGCCCTTGAAATCGTGAAGAGAGAGTCGCCGGATTTAGTGCTTCTGGATATGAAGATCCCTGGCATGGATGGATTAGAAATCTTGAAGCATGTTAAAGCGATAGACTCTTCCATCAAGGTCATCATGATGACGGCGTACGGCGAACTCGATATGATTAAGGAAGCGACTGATCTGGGGGCGCTCATGCACTTTACCAAGCCGTTCGATATCGATGAGCTGCGAATGGAAGTGAACAGACAACTTAAGAGCGGCGGTTCGTCTGGTCAAGTTGCCGTAGGTTCCTGATGCTTTATGAGGGAAGCCATCGCCATTAGTGAGGCGGTGGCTTTTTTATAGTACGCCACGCATGGCGGTGGTATTTTAGTGGCCCTTAAGTATCAAGCGGCGCCCGATAGCGGTTTTCTCAATGTTCAGTTATGTGATATAATGACTCAGAATGACAAGTCGGAACGGGCTTGAGTTTGAAAGTGATCAATAGGAGGAATACAGATTATGCCATTGGTGTCGATGAATGAGTTTTTGCCTAGGGCAAAAGCGAACAAGTTTGCGGTAGGACAATTCAATATGAACAATTTGGAGTTCGCACAAGCAGCTGTTGAAGCGGCTATCGCGGAGAATTCCCCATTTATTTACGGCGTAAGCGAAGGTGCTCTTAGATATATGGGCATTGAATTCACAGTGGCGATGGCTGAGGCGGCCGCGAAGAAGTCCGGGCTTCCGATTGCTCTTCACCTGGACCACGGCAGCAGCTTCGAAGTGGCGATGAAGTGTATTCGTGCCGGCTTCTCGTCTGTTATGTTCGATGGATCGCATTATGGTCTGGAAGAGAACATTGCCCTGACGAAGGAAGTTGTGAAGGCCGCGCATGCGATGGGCGTATCCGTTGAAGGCGAGCTGGGAACGATCGGCGGGGTAGAGGACGACTTGGAAGTGGACGAGGCTGATGCTAAGCTTGCCAATCCGGAAGAGGCGATCCGCTTCTACGAGGAGACAGGCGTTGACTGTCTGGCTATCGCCGTAGGCACAGCTCATGGCATGTACAAAGGCGAGCCTAAAATTCACTATGATATCATCCAGAAAGTATCCGATGCGATTCCGGTTCCGGTTGTGCTGCATGGCGGTTCCGGCGTTCCTGACGAGGCGATTCGCCTGTCCGTTCAAGCCGGTGTCGGCAAGATCAACGTGAACACGGAGAATCAAGTTGCTTTCACGAACACTATTCGCGAGAAACTGGCTGCAGATAGCAATGTCATTGATCCGCGTAAGTATTTGACGCCTGCTCGCGATGCCATGGTAGCTGTCATCCGCGAGAAAATCCGTTTGTTCGGAAGCAACAACCAAGCGTAATATAGAAACATGGAAGCAACCGTCATGACAGACGGCAGGTCTGCTTAAGCTCATAACTGGACTTGCTCTCGTCTTGGCGGTTTTTTCTCTGTTCACTTGCGGGAGGGACAATATGCGATGGAGAAACTAATGATACGCGGCGGTCGTCCTCTCCGTGGAACCGTCGGAATCAGCGGTGCGAAGAATAGTGCGGTTGCACTTATACCGGCTGCTCTGCTGGCTGAATCCGAGGTTGTGCTGGACAACCTGCCCATTATAAGCGATGTAGCGGTGTATAGCGAAATACTACAGGAGCTCGGTGCGGAAGTTCATCGTGCGGGCGATACGATGAGGATTAATCCCGCCGACTTGAAATCCTTGCCCATGCCCAATGGCAAAGTGAAAATGCTCAGAGCTTCCTACTACTTGATGGGCGCGATGTTAGGCCGTTTCGGCGAAGCGACCATCGGCCTGCCGGGAGGCTGCAACTTCGGTCCAAGACCAATCGATCAACATATTAAAGGCTTCGAGGCGCTGGGCGCAGTAGTGTCGAACGATCATGGATCGATCAGGATTACGGCTAAGCAACTGAAGGGAGCCAAAGTATACTTGGATGTAGCAAGCGTCGGCGCGACAATCAATATTATGCTTGCCGCTTCAAGGGCCAAAGGCTCGACAATTATCGAAAATGCGGCGAAAGAGCCTGAAATTATAGATGTAGCCACCCTCCTTACTGCAATGGGCGCGACGATTAAAGGCGCAGGCACGGAAACGATCCGCATCGAAGGGGTCGACGAGCTGCGCGGTTGCCGCCATTCTATTATTCCCGATCGCATTCAAGCAGGTACTTATATGATTGCTGCTGCTGCAACTGGCGGCAATGTTCTTGTTGATAATGTCATACCGAAACATATGGAAGCAATTACGGCCAAGATGGAGGAGATGGGGGTCGAAGTCCAGGAACTCGACGAGGCGATACGAATCATAGGACGTCCAGAGTATCAAGCGGTGGATGTAAAGGCACTTGTCTACCCGGGGTTCGCCACAGATCTTCAATCTCCGATGACCACGTTGTTAACACAGGCTAGAGGAGTCAGCATTCTGACAGATTATGTATACGGGACAAGATTCAAGCATATACCCGAGCTTGTGCGCATGGGTGCGAATATTCGTGTAGAAGGCCGGTCTGCTATTGTCGAAGGCACCAAGCTGAACGGCGCCAAGGTGAAGGCTGCTGACTTGCGGGCCGGAGCCGCTTTGGTTGTAGGAGCGCTTGCGGTGCAAGATGACATCACGGAGATTACCGGAGTAGAGTTTATTGATCGCGGATATGATTCTCTCGTTGACAATCTCAGAATGCTTGGCGCGGACGTATGGAGGGAGACTGAATAGAGGTCTCTCTTGCTCCGTTGTATCCGCGCGAATAGATGCCATACAATTGGGTAATGATGAGTTAATAGTAATATGCTATTCATAAAAATCTATTAAAGTGGTGAATGAAAATATGTCGGATCTTCAGATTGCAGATCTGGAAGGAATGAAGCTTACCGAGCTTTACAAGCTCGCAAAGCAGTATCAAATTGCCTATTACGGACAATTAAAAAAGAAAGAACTGATCTTCGCCATCCTAAGGGCGCAAGCGGAAAAAAGTGGTCTTATGTTTATGGAAGGCGTGCTGGATGTCTTGCAGGAAGGGTTCGGATTTTTACGCCCTATTAACTACTTGCCCAGCACGGAGGATATTTACATTTCGGCTTCGCAAATACGCAGATTCGATCTAAGAAGCGGTGACCTCGTCTCCGGCAAGTGCAGGCCACCGAAAGAAAACGAACGTTACTTCGGTCTGCTTCAAGTGAATGCTGTCAACGGCGAAAACCCGGAAACTGCCTCAGAACGACTCCATTTCCCTGCTTTGACTCCTCTCTATCCCGAAAAGAAATTAGTGCTCGAAACATCAAAGAACAAAATTTCTACACGTATGATGGATTTGCTTGCACCGGTTGGATTAGGACAACGGGGATTGATAGTGGCCCCTCCTAAAGCGGGTAAAACGTTGCTGATTAAAGAAATCGCCAACAGTATTTCCGAAAATCATCCCGATATTGAGTTGTTCGTGCTGCTCATTGACGAGCGTCCGGAGGAAGTAACGGATATGCAACGTTCCGTGAAAGGGGAAGTTGTCTCTTCTACGTTCGACGAGCTTCCGGAAAATCATATCAAAGTGGCTGAGCTCGTATTGCAACGCGCGTTGCGTCTTGTGGAACATAAGAAGGATGTCGTGATATTGCTGGACAGCATCACGCGTCTTGCTCGCGCATACAATCTCGTCATACCGCCGTCCGGGAGGACGCTGAGCGGCGGTATCGATCCTGCGGCATTCCATCGGCCGAAGCGCTTCTTCGGCTCGGCGAGAAATGTAGAGGAAGGCGGCAGCTTGACGATTCTGGCTACGGCTCTCGTGGATACAGGATCGCGAATGGACGATATTATTTATGAAGAATTTAAAGGAACGGGTAACATGGAGCTGCACCTAGACCGCAAGCTTGCGGAACGCCGGATTTTCCCTGCGCTGGATATGCGCAGATCGGGCACGCGCCGCGAGGAAATGCTGCTGACCAAGGAAGAACTGGATAAGATATGGGCTATTCGCAAAAACTTGCAGGAAACGCCTGAATTTGTGGAGAGCTTCCTGAAAAAGATGAAGGATTCAGACAACAACGAGCAATTTCTTATGTCGCTGGATCTGTCGACAGAGGGGAAGCAAGAGCGCTCTGCCATAAGAAGTGGAACGGCTTCGCATGCTAGCCGCAGACCAGCAAGCCGTACAACGGGAAGCTCTTAGTGGGAATGGAAGGAGGACATCATGAATCTCGTATATGCGGATGAGAACGGCAACGTGTTCGACCATTCCAGCCTGATCGGGCTTGGACGCAGCGGCAACGACATTGTAGAGCTGATGGAAGAAGAGTTGATTCCACTTCCGGACGGCGCTACGCTGGTCAGTCTTCCTTATACTAGACCGATAGGGCTGAATCAGAATACCGGAGAGATGGAAGCTCTGGCTGGCGGGGAGCAAGCCGTCGGTGCATTGCTGCCGCAAGGCTTTACTCGTCTCTACTTGCCGGGTTATGTGAAGTCGGATAAGGAACAGAAGCTGCCCCTATTCGGTTATACGGCGGTAGTGTGGAAGGATGATGGCTTCTATGTGGCAGCTGAGCAATGCGACGATCCTGATCAGTGGGACCCGCTTAACTGCGATAGAGACGAGCTGAAAATCAGCGTAGATCGGCTGCTCGCCCGATATCCGGACAACCGCTTATATCAGCATCTCTCGCATTGCGCGCTAGGCTATGAATGCTTAACTGCTTCCAACACTTTTCTTAATCGATGGGAAGGCGCCGTCCCTGTCTCCTACTCCTGTAATGCAGGTTGCTTCGGCTGCATATCGGAACAGCCTGACGACAGCGGATTCCTAGCGCCGCAGACGCGCATGAATTTCAAGCCGACTGTAGAAGAGGTCGTTCAGATTATGCTGGAGCACCTGAAGGAGCCTGAATCCATTATTAGCTTCGGGCAGGGCTGTGAAGGGGAGCCTTCCACACAGGTGAAGATTATTGTGGAAGCGATGAAGCAAGTGCGAAGCCAGACATCGCTTGGTTATATGAATATCAACACGAATGCAGGCATTACGGATTTTATTAAAGCGATTGTCAACGCTGGTCTGGATCTGATGAGAGTAAGCACGATCAGTGCACTCGACGAGCATTACAACGCTTACTACAAGCCGAGGGGCTATACGCTAGCCAATGTGGAGAAGTCGTTGAAATACGCGACAGACAAAGGTGTATACACTTCTATTAATTACCTGATCTTCCCTGGCGTGACGGATCGGGAGGAAGAGATGGAAGCGATGATCGGCTTCGTCAAGCGGACAGGTCTGAAGCTGATTCAGATGAGGAACTTGAACATCGATCCTGAGAGTTATCTGGGATTGATTCCAAAGCCGCAAGGTCATATTTATGGCATGAAGCAAATGTTGGAGATATTCCGCGATGAATTGCCGGAAGTGGTCATCGGCTCTTATACCCATGTCCCACCGCGCTAATCGTTATATTTTCCATTGCAAAGCTGGAGTCATTCATGCTATAATCCGCCTATGTGTGATTTTAACTCTGAGTCCGCATGAGGTTCAGGGCAGAAAGAGGTGAACGAGATGAAACAAGGTATTCATCCGACATACCATGCTGTGACAGCAACCTGCGCATGTGGCAACACATTCGAGACAGGTTCCATCAAGTCGAACATTCGTGTAGAGGTTTGCTCCTCTTGCCACCCGTTCTTCACTGGCAAACAGAAGTTCCTTGATGCAGGCGGCCGCGTGGATCGTTTCAAAAAGAAATACGGCATTTAATTTGCACCAAGCATTCAGCCTTTATTTGGCAGAATACAAGAACCTCCCTCAGCCATCCTATGGTTAGAAGGGAGGTTTTTTTGTTGCAGCATTTATCCCGATGGCTCCGGAAGTCGATGCTGATAGCTGTTGTGCTCTTCGCGGCAATTCATTTTGCGGGCTGCTCCAGCGAATCGAAGCAGGAGATGAAGTCTTACGGTCATGATGGTTATATGGGTTTTTCCAATAGCAATCCCAATACAGTGAATAGGTACTCCTCACTGTCGTATCAAAAAGATGTGGAGCTAATTAGACAAGTGCTTATGCCCATGCAAGGCATAAGTCGCACGGATATCCGTTTTAACGGCAACAATGTGCATGTGACGGTCGTGGCGAAGAAAAGCATGAACCGCAAGCAGATGAAGCGGCTTGAAGCAAAAGCGAAATCCATTGTGCAAGAAAATATGCCGTTGTACGATGTTCATCTGACGGTAGCGAGAAAATGACGACAAGCTCCGTTCCTTTACCACTTTTCACCGCATGTTGCGCTTTGGCTCAGAATGTACTATACTTGTCTATGCCGTGCTAGATGGGGAGGTAGCGGTGCCCTGTTACTCGCAATCCGCTATAGCGAGGTTGAATTCCTACACTGAGGTTATGATGATGTGAGGTTTGGCGCATGCAAGCAGTGTTGACAGTTGGGTCCTTCGCAATGGGCGCTTGTGAACCTGGTCAGGTCCGGAAGGAAGCAGCCATAAGCAAGTTAGCTCATGTGCCGGAGGAGTGCCTGACTCGAGCTGTGCAGCATGAGTGCCGCTTGGATCGCATCAATCGAAGGTAGGTGCACGGTACTAACGATTTTTATGAAGAAGGAATGTACACATACCTGTATTCGCAGAATTGGTGACGATGCTCGCCGACGCGCGACTGCAGGTTTTTTGTATCCGGAGCTTCTGCATATGTTTCTCGGAACCGTGTTGTAGTATACTATATGCATAGGAATGTTTCGCAGACTTTCCAAATTGGACGTTAAAGGGGAAGAAGCGCCTTGTCACATATAGCCTTATACCGTGCCTGGCGTCCACAGACGTTCCGGGATATGGTAGGACAACAGCATATTATTCAAACCTTGCAGAATGCGATCCGTGAGCAGAGAGTATCACATGCTTATCTGTTCAATGGCCCGCGCGGGACAGGGAAGACGACTACAGCGAAGGTATTCGCCAAGGCGGTCAACTGTGAACAAGGTCCGGCGGTGGAGCCGTGCAATGAATGTGAAGCTTGCAGAGGTATTACAATCGGCAGCATTATGGATGTCATTGAGATCGACGCCGCTTCCAATCGGGGTATTGATGAGATTCGGGATATTCGTGACAAAGTCCGTTATGCGCCGACTGATGTGCGATATAAGGTGTACATTATCGATGAGGTTCATATGCTTACGGCGGAAGCGTTCAACGCCCTGCTGAAAACGCTGGAGGAACCGCCGGGCCATGTCATCTTCATTCTGGCTACGACGGAGCCGCACAAGCTGCCTGCCACGATTATCTCGCGTTGCCAGCGCTTCGACTTCCGGCAAGTATCGTTCGAAGAGCAGACGAAACGGTTGAAAGAGATATGCGAAGAAGAAGGAATAGAGGCAGCGGAAGATGCCTTGTTCTACATAGCGCGCTTATCAGAAGGTGGGATGAGGGACGCGATCAGTCTGCTGGAGCAAGTGTCTGCATTCTCGGCTGGCCGGATTACGCTTGAGTCGGCAGTAGATGTGACAGGTGGCATGGCCGCCGACCAATTCTATGAGCTGGCGGAGGCGATCAACAACCGGAATGCGGCTGTCATGATGCCGCTCGTAGAAGGTTTGATGCAAGCGGGCAAGAGCGCGGACAAGTGCTTGGAGAATCTGATCTATTATTTCCGCGATCTGCTTGTCTTGAAGTTGGCCTCTAGCGAGGGAGTGGTTACTGAACGGATCGTCGATCATGAGCGGTTCCGCGACATGGCCGATGCGTACAGCTCGGATCGCCTATTCTCGATGATTGACACGCTGAACAAGTATCAGGTGGAACTGAAGCATGCCTCGCAGCCTCAGACGATGCTGGAAGTAGCATTAATGAAGTTATGCACGATGCAAGAGGAGTCCGCTGATGGGAGAAGCACCGTCGTGGCTTCTTCTTCAGGTTCGGCCCCGGAGGTGCAGAAGCTGATGCAGCAGGTAGAAGCTCTGGAGCGTAAGCTGGAGCAAGCGCTTAAGAATGGCGTCCCGGCTGGGACGTCGGACAGCGCTGGAGCTGGAGCGGCACCGAAGAGCGCTGTCCGTGGACCGTTCGGTGGTACTGGCAAGATGCGTCCGAAGGTGAAGCTGGAGCCGTATCTGTCTGCTGTTAATAGTGGGGATACGAATCATGCCCGCATGAACTGGGGGGAAGTGCTGCAGCGTGTGAAGGAAGAGAAGGTGACCCTGCACGCCTGGCTGAAGGATGGAGAGCTTGCGGCTGTTGTCGACGGGAATCTGCTGCTGGCTTTTAAGAATGACATTCACCGAGAGACGACGGAGAAGCCTGCTCACCGGGAGATTATCGAACGGATCGCCGGTGACGTACTGGGGAAGTCGCTGCAATTAGTCACTGTGATGCTGAAGGATTGGCAGAGTGCTATTGACGGATCCGTCAAGACTACAGGCGAGCCGCTTGAACTGGTTCCAGAGGATACGGAACAACCGAAGGTGGCCAGAGAGCCTGAATGGGTAGAAGAAGCGGTCAAGATGTTCGGCCAAGACCTTGTTGTCATTGAAGATAAATCTTAAACTAATTACATGGGGTGAATAAGCATGAACAATATGAATCAAATGATGAAGCAAGTGAAGAAGATGCAGCAGCAAATGATGAAAGCGCAGGAAGAACTGGAGAACAAGACAGTTGAAGGTACTGCAGGAGGCGGCGTCGTCACAGTAACGGTAAGTGGTCATAAGAAGCTTCTTGACATTGCGATCAAGCCTGAAGCGGTTGATCCAGATGATGTTGAAATGCTGCAGGATCTCGTTCTGACGGCAGTTAACGATGCGCTTGTGAAAGCGGAAGAGCTGGCGAATAAGGATATGGGCAAATTTACAGGTGGAATGAACATTCCAGGCTTGTTTTAATTGCGGATCCTTATCAGGCTGCCTCTAAAGTTTGAAAGGAGCTGTACCCTGTTTGTATTATCCGGAACCCATTGCGAAATTGATTGATGCGTTTACCAGACTGCCTGGCATCGGTCCCAAGACGGCGGCGCGGCTGGCCTTTTATGTGCTTAGGATGAAGGAAGACGACGTTATCGACTTTGCGAAAGCGTTAGTCAGTGTTAAGCGCAATTTATTCTACTGTTCAGTCTGCTGCAACATCACTGATACCGACCCATGTAGAATATGCTTGGACAAATCGCGTGATGGTTCAGTAATCTGTGTCGTGCAGGATGCCAAGGATTTGGTTGCTATGGAGCGTACAAAGGAATATGACGGTGCATATCATGTGCTGCAAGGCGCTATATCACCCATGGAGGGGATTGGCCCTGAAGAGATTCGTATTGCCGAGCTCCTGCAGCGGTTGAGTGATGAGAAGGTGCAGGAGCTTATTCTCGCCACCAATCCGAACATTGAGGGCGAAGCGACGGCCATGTATATTTCTAGGTTGGTGAAGCCTTTCGGTGTACGTGTTACCCGCATTGCCCATGGTCTTCCTGTAGGCGGAGATTTGGAGTATGCGGATGAAGTGACGCTTTCCAAGGCGCTGGAGGGTCGTCGGGAATTGAACTGATAATAGAACATTGAGTTGAACGACAGTCGTTTGCCCGATGTGGAAAGATTTTTCCACATCGGGTGAGCGGCTTTTTCTGTTTAACGGTAGCCGTATTCGAAAGCGATACTGAGAGGGAAGGTTCTATTTTGGCGTACAAGCATATAAACATTAGATACAGGGGTGATTATTCGGAATTGGTGGTGGTCACGTGGATTGGAGCATGCAACAGAGTGATCAAGAAGAAATGATCGAGCTGAAGGAAGAGATAGCCGATGCGCTTCGCGAATGGGAGAATGCCAACCGATATTTCAACTATTCAATAGGCAAGGAGCAGATTGATTATGCGATATTTGCTATTATCTCGGCTGAGAAAAGGTATAGTATGCTTATGAGCCGTGCGAAACGTCTCCATGTTGAATGGCCAGAGTGGAGGGAGGGGTTTAAGTGAAGTGGTTGTGGCTTTCTGTATTTATTGGTTCGTCTATTCTTCTGTTTGGAGTGATTGTGAGGCATAAGCTGAGTTGGGGATGGGCGAAGGGGGTCGCGCTTCATTTAGTTTTGGCTGCGGGACTGCTGTATGTCCTTAACTATTCCGGAATGATGCCGGGGCTTTATATTCCGATTAATCCTATTACCGTGGGAACAATTGTCGCGTTGGGCTTGCCTGGTGTAGCCTTGTTAGCGGGTTTGCAATGGTTTGTAGTATGAATCTCTGTTTATCACGGAGCAACCTATGTGGATGAGGTAGAATATTATGTACGGATTATGTGAGGAATATCGTGATTGACGTTGATGAATATATGTGATACATTATTCCTCGTGCCAGATGGCGTTTTGGGAAAGAAGAAAAAACTTTTTAAAAAAAGACTTGCAATGTTCTAGGCACCTGTGATATATTATAAAAGTCGCCGCTGAGACATTGGCGATACGCAAGAGGAAAGAGATTGTTCCTTGAAAACTGAACAACGAGCGAAACTGCCCCGTTAATCCAAACGGATTAATGGAAAAGCAATATAAAGTAATGAGCAAGTCAAACGAACTTCTTTTATGGAGAGTTTGATCCTGGCTCAGGACGAACGCTGGCGGCGTGCCTAATACATGCAAGTCGAGCGGATCTGATGGAGTGCTTGCACTCCTGAAGGTTAGCGGCGGACGGGTGAGTAACACGTAGGTAACCTGCCCCTAAGATCGGGATAACATTCGGAAACGGATGCTAATAC
>NZ_JBHTJZ010000024.1:0-362518 GCF_042675905.1 Paenibacillus chungangensis
TACATCTAATGAAACTGGACTCCTTTTTGACAAAGCAAAAACTCCCATCATGGTAGAAGTAGAGGTTTTGTTTTTTCTACTGTCTACTATAATGGGAGCATATCACCCGGCTAGGATAGTGGTCTATTTCGGATCATTTCTGCCGAAGCCGACCGCCTTTGAAGCGGTCTACTGTGCTTCCCGGAGTCGTGTTAGCGCACGGCTCCTTCTTTAGTTTTATTATATCTTTGCTGGTTTATACATGCAACAGGAGGATTGTTGGTTAGAGTGATAAATCAACGAAGAGACAACAATTTTTTTTGGTAACACGAGTAACAGACTTGGAAAGACATTTTGCAGGGGATGGATTTGGGGACGAACCCAGTTCAACCACTTCATTAACCATAAACTGTATTTCGTCGTTGTATTGAGCAAAAGCAACCGCGCGACACGCAGGGTGGATTCATTCATATCCCTTATCTCCCGGAACAAGCGGCGCAGCATCCGAATCAGCCCAGCATGGCATTGGATACGATTGTGAACGGGCTGGTTGTGACTATTGAGACCACTATAGCCGCCACCTCTGCAGATATTGTAGAGGCAGGCGGGGAGATTAGTTAGAAATAGCTTCTCAACAGGGCTGAAGCCGTCCCATGGTCATCACGACCTGGGGCGGCCTTCTGCTGCTGCTCACTCCATGACTTGGCGAATGCCTGTTATGGAGGCCGCGCGGATAGCGTCCATTAGTCGATGCGTTCGCACTGCATGGGCGAAGTCGGGAAGCTCGGCTTCACCGCCAGCGATCCGCTCTGCGAATGTGGCGTACAGCTGGGCGACGTTATATCCCGGTCCAGGAGCAATGTGCTTCGTTAAGGAGGAAATGTAGAGGTCTGGTGTCTCAAGCTCCTCGCGTTCTCCGGACGGTCGGAGGAAGCTCATGTTCAGCCGGTCCATCTGGAACATTAGCCCGTCTCGAGGCGTTATAGCCAATTCTCCCTCCGTTCCGATAATCCGCAGCTGAAAGTCAGGCGCTCCCGCATTGACGAATTGAGCGGACACGAGTGCGCCTTGCGTCAGTTCTCCGCCGATAAGTACATGATCAGACCCAGTCGCGCGCACCGTCTGTCCCGTCTCCAGTATATTCACATCGGGGTATTGCGTCGCCAGTGTTGCGGACACTTCAGTGAATGGAGCCACCATGTATTCGATCGCATCCAATAGGTGCGCTGCTCCGATCGTCAGCTGATCGGCTCCGTTGGATTCATCCAATAGATAGGCATGCGCCTGATCGACTGTCCCATTCAATGTCGGGAATGTGGGCAGAGTGACGACGGCATTCACTGCCAGGATACGGCCTACTCTACCTTCAATGATCATATCCCGAATATAACGGACCGTCGGATTGCCGCGCGCCTGTAGGCCGACAATATGCTTAACTCCACGTTCTTCCGCAAGCGCAAGAATCGCCTCCGCTTCTGCTGTCGTTCGGGCAAGCGGCCATTCGCTATACACATGCTTCTTCGCTTCTAATGCCTTTCGAATCAATTGATCATGCTCCGGTACCTTCACTGTGACCGCTACGACATCAACGTCAGACTGCATCGCCATCTCCAGCGCATCCGTATAGGAATGCGCAATGCCGTGGCTTTCCGCCGTCTTCCGGGCGCTTTCCGGCCGTGTACCGGTTACCGCTTTCGCCTCGTATGCCTCCAGTCCTGCGATTGCAGGGACGTGAGCCATGCCGCCCCATGCTCCAGCTCCGATAATGCCTACTCCCCACTGCGTTTTCTTTTCCATGATTTATTCCTCCTCTATCTTGTCGAGCTATCGTACCTGACAAAGTTGAGTATGAACGATATAATCAAATCAGAAAAGAACGCACTTTTTCGTGATATAGTTACCGAATGGTTACGTTTAAGGAGATTATGTTATAGGAGATGATCATATATGGCGGTGAAGAATGACGAAGCGAATATCGGCGTCGTGAGCTCGAGCAAAACGTATCACAATCCGACCGAGGCGACGCTGGACCGCATCGGCGGCAAGTGGAAGACCGCTATTCTATGCATGCTTGCAGAACAGGGGGCGCTGCGCAACGGAGAGATGATGCGAATGCTCTCGCCAATTACGCAGAAAATGCTCACCCAGCAATTAAAGGAGATGGAAGCGGATGGACTCATTCTTCGCACAGTCTACCCGGAGGTGCCGCCCAAAGTCGTCTACGAGCTGACGGAGAGCGGCAGGTCGCTGCGCAAGGTGTTGGACCCCCTCTGTGATTGGGGCAAGCAGTTTATGAAGATATAATGGTCAGTGCTGTCTCTCCGGATAGAGTGACTATTTTGTTGCGGCAAAAGTACGTATAATAAACCCATAACAGGAAGATGGAAGGCGTGAACATAATGAATCATATTGTTTCTTTAAAATGGCTGCTGGCACGCATGTATGAGCCGGATGTTGTCATCGTAGACTGCAGATTTCTGATGGGCCAGCCGGATGCGGGGCGCGAGCTGTATGAGGCATCCCATATTCCCGGAGCAGTGTATCTGGATTTGGAGAGAGATCTGTCCGCTCCCGTTGAAGAGCATGGCGGCCGTCATCCGCTGCCGGATATATTCGACTTGACGGTGGCTATTAGCCGGGTAGGCATCAGCAATGAGTCACTCGTCGTCGCTTATGACGATCAAGGAGGCATGATGGCTTCGCGCTTATGGTGGCTGCTTAAGTATCTGGGGCATGAGCAGGTGTTCGTGCTTGATGAGGGTTACACGGCGTGGGTTGATGCCGGATTCCCGACATCTTCCCAGCAGAAGACGCTGATCCCTGCGAGATACCTGGCGACTGTCCAGCACAATATGCTGGTGGAGATGGATGAGGTGAAGGAGCTGCTCGGTCAGGATCGCGTGACGATCATAGATTCACGTGAAGGCCCGCGCTATCGGGGCGAGGTAGAGCCGATGGACAAGGTCGCCGGCCATATTCCCGGAGCAATTAACCGCTTCTGGAAGGACGGTCTGAGCGATAACGGAGCCTGGAAGGGTGCGGATGCCCAGAGCGAGCGCTTCGCCGATCTGGATCGCGACGGCGAACTGATCGTCTATTGCGGCTCTGGCGTGTCGGCGACACCGAATATCATTGCTCTGCAGGAAGCGGGCTTCTCCAAGGTTAGACTGTATGCGGGAAGCTGGAGCGATTGGATTTCCTATAGCGAGAATCCAGTTGCGGTGGGGGATGAGGAAGGAAAGAAACACGTAAAGTAGAATTTACTTGATAAATACATCGCCATGCGGTTTGAACGCGATGGCGATGTATTTTTTAATGTCAGACCCTGAAACCTCTTTCAGGAAGCTTAGGTCCGAGCGTATGTGTACGCTTTTGGATACATCGTACAGTCCTTGTGAACGTATAGCCTCAACGCTCACGCACACAAAAAGCCGTTCAGCCCCATCTATCTTGATAGCTCCAACCGCCTATCGTATGAAAACCTCGGAGTCAACCACTGGAACCTCCCAGATGTTTGATCAACAGCAAATCAACAGTAAAAGAAAAGAGAATAACAGAATTACTTCACTTCGGCCTCTTACAAATTATGCTATAATTAGACAAGCACATAGAACGGCTTGCAAGGGTGGTCGGCTACCTCTCGTCGAAGGGAGGGATGCCCATGGAGGTTAAAGATGCTTTGACGTTGATGATCGGTTTTGGTGCGCTTATAGTAGCGCTGCTGACGCTGGTTGTTGCCATCATCGCAATATTTAATCAACAAAAATAGACCGCCCCCTGCAAGGTTACGGTCTACTCTCGACTAGTTAACTGAAGCCGACCGCCTTTGAAGCGGTCTACTGTGCTGTCGGAGTCGTGTTGGTAGCACGGCTCCTTCTTTAGTTTTATTATAACGATCTCTATTTATACGTGCAACATGCAGAATGTTGGATAGAATATTAACTTGTATCTGAGAGAGGGGAATGTTGCATGAATTTATATTATTCTATGATCGGTCGATTACTGGACGGCAGGTCGTCGATTCCGAATGAAGGGTATTACATTTACCGGGTATTCCCCGATATTCGGGAGTTAGATGAGCAGTTTAACGAGGAAATGAACCGGAACCGGCTTTTGTCGGTTGCTGATTCCAACGAATATTGGTCTGATGCCATTGATAGCGATTATAGTTAGGAACCACCATTCACCTATATTAAACCTGCAATGGAGATATTTTTGCAGCATGAGCATTATGGCAATGAATTGGTCAAGGAGTGCCTTGAAAGATTGACGGCGCTCGCCAGTCGGGATCATTTCAACAGAAAAGATTATGAAAGACTTATGCTATAATTAGACAAGCACATAGAACGGCTTGCAAGGGTGGTCGGCTACCTCTCGGACGAAGGGAGGGATGCCCATGGAGGTTAAAGACGCTTTGACTTTGATGATCGGTTTTGGTGCGCTTATTGTAGCGCTGCTTACGCTGGTTGTTGCTATAGTCGTAGCGTTTAGCCAAAAGAAATAGACCGCCCCACTGCCAGGTGAACGGTCTATTTCTGACTTATTAACCGAAGCCGACCGCCTTTGAAGCGATCTACTGTGCTGTCGGAGTCGTGTTAGCGCACGGCTCCTTCTTTAGTTTTATTATAACTTTGCTGTTTCATACATGCAACAGAAGGATTGTCGGGTAGATCCAAGCGACTCCATTCGGATTTTGACTTGCGGGATGCTTGTTGGGCAGGCTGTGTCCTTTTCACACCCCGTGAATATAGCTCTTTTAGTGTCAAAAGTGTCAGGACTGACAACGCCCCAACTTTCGCAACTGACGCTTTTAAAGGAGTTTGCTGAGACTGAGGAGTTACAAAACGAGGGTTATCTTTGCAGTTGGCTTTTGCTTGGAAGAAGCAAAAGCCCCTTCCGCGCGTCCAAGCTGATCGTCAATGGCGTCACGGACAGCCGCTTTGCGCCGGACACGGACATCACGCGGGCGGAATTTACGGCTCTGCTCGTTCGCGCACTGGGACTTTATCTGAATCCTGACGGACAAACTTCCGACTTCGCGGATGTGGCGGTGAATGCGTGGTACAGGCCTGCCGTCGAGGCAGCGGTGAATGCAGGACTAGCGAGCGGCCTATCGCCGGACCGATTCGCGCCGAATGAGCGGATCACTCGCGAGCAGATGGCCGTAATGGTTGCCAGAGCACTATCGTTCACGGGCAAGGAGGCGGCAGCAGACATGGGAGTGCTGGGATCGTTCACTGACCGAACGTCAATCTCCGCCTGGGCCGCAGATGCACTTGCTCAAGCTGTGGCTGCAGGTATCATCATGGGCATGCCCGGCGGAACGATTATGCCTTCCGAACATGCAACCCGCGCGCAGGCGACAGCGATGTTGAAGCGGTTATTGCAATATACGGAATTTATCGACTAGAAAGTTGCCGTGTCATTTAGATTAGTAGACCGTCCGGTGATTTTACGGACGGTCTATCTGCTTTGTAAAGCAACAGACATCGTTGTGCAGCACATGTCCTTCTAAATGGAAGGCGTCCGTTCGGTCATTTCAGTCACTCCATTGCACACGGGAAAAATGCCGGCCGTTTTGGATGAGAATGAGTTTTTTTTCGATGTAACCGATGATTTTATGGTGGCCGGATCGTCTATACTTATGAAACTCAATCGAATCAAAATTTGAGGAGGAACAATCTTATGACAGTAAAACTTACCCCTTATATTACTTTGGAGGGACGGGTAAAGGAAGCAATTGCATTTTATGAACAAGCCATCGGTGCAGAAATCCTCTCCATAGCTACTTACGGTGAAATGCCGGACATGCCTAATACGTTCACTGACGAGTTGAGTAGTCTTATAGCGCACGCCAAGTTAAAAGTCGGTGAAACAGAACTCATGTTTTCGGACTCTCCAGGCGGTTCACCTATTGAGAACGGGAAACGGGTAACCATTTGCATTACAACGAATGACGTAGAACAATCAAGACGGATTTATGAAGCCTTGCGGCAAGAAGGTCAAGTCAACATGCCGTTCAAAGAGGAACCTTTCAGCCCAGGATTTGGTGATGTAACGGATAAATTCGGCGTGACCTTTCAAATTTATACGGAGATTGAGCACTAAAAACGATAGCGCCGTGGACGCGTAGCAGTATTAATTCTATGAATACATCGCTATGCGGCTTGTACGCCTTGGCGATGTATTCTTCATGGCTCGAGGTCAACATGGAATGAACACTTACATACGCTGTATCAAAATTTGGACAGTTTGATTATCGGCCTCAAAATGATACGAAGATAATAAGCCAGCAAAGACGCTTTGACGTTGATGATTGGTTTTGGTGCGCTAATTATTGCGCTGCTGACGCCGATTGTTGCCATCATTGCATTAATTATCCAACAAAAATGGTCGGGATCGCGCTTTACTTGGTCAGCATACCTTCCTTCACGCTCGAATTTATTCGCAGCAGAAATCGGAGCAAAGCGGACAAGTGGGTGTGGACCGGCCTGCTTTCATTGTTGCCGATTGTCTATATCCTGTTCTATGATCCCAATACAAGCCATTCCTTTTATGTGCTGATTCATAGTCAGCCTGAACGGGCAGCATGGCTGGCTATGCTGCTGGTCGTTCAGGTTATGATTGTCATTCTTATTCGGTTCAGAGGCATAGATACAACCATGATGTTCAAAAATCGGCTAATTAACCGGAATGTCCACGCGCTTAACCAAAATCTGAAGGGAGTGTTTCATTCCTTCAAAAATACGATCTTTACAGTGAAAATATTATCGATCGCGAGCAGGATATGGAGGTAGTCGGCACGGCTTCAAGCGGGAAGGAAGCGGTACAATTAGCACATAAGGCGCGTCCTGATATTATGTTGATCGATATTGAGATGGAGACGGAAACATCGGGTCTTGAAGCGATTGAGCACATCAAGCGCGAGCTGCTGGATATGAAAATTATCGTGCTCACGATTCACGCCGAGGACGATGTCATGTTCCGAGCCTACGGTGCGGGGGCAATGGATTTCATTGTGAAAACAAATTCGATCTCCGTTATCATTGACTCGATCCGCAGCGCTTATAACAACCGCCTCTACATGCGTCCAGAGATAGCAGAAAAAATACTCGGCGAATTGACAAAGCTGCAAAACGAAAAGAGCAGCTTAATCTATACGCTTAATATTATATCAAAGCTTACGGCAACGGAATTCGAAATCGTAAGAGCGATTTATGATGGAAGCACATACAAGAGCATCGCTAGTGAGCGATCCGTTGAGGAGGTCACAATACGTACCCAGGTCAACAAAATATTGAAGAAATTCAACAAAGGGAGAATGTCGGAGGTCGTTGCTGTGCTGCGCGAGTTGAAAGTTTTTGATATTTACTCGCGTTAAGCAGAAGCTGGAGCGGCTAGCTCTACCTCGATGAAGCCTTCAAAACTAACTGGATATTTTTCTTCTGGCCCAATATTGCTTCCAATGAAAATACATAAAGCAGCCGAAGCAAAATCCGGATAGCGCCAATATGACTGCGACCGCAAGCAAACCTAAGCTGATATTCGCCATCAGGGTGAGATTCAATACATATGCCCCGATACTGATGGATAAAAATAGAATGGCCAACAGGCTGTTGAATCTTAAAAGCTCTCTGCTTTCTGATTTATGACTGGCAGGCAACAAGGGAGAGATCAGGCGTACAAACAAGTTGTAACGAATGCCAAAAGTACGGCTTATCATTTGTACAACGAGGGGAAGAAGCAGAATCCAAAATTGCTGCGAAAGGAAAGTGGCAATAACACATAACAAAATCCCTGTCTGATTCGCTCTTACTCTATGCATGGGAACTTCATCAAGGCATTCATAGGATAATACAGGCTTATTGTTCATAAGAGATTTCCTCCTGAGTTCATAAGTGGTAGAAATATCTTTTATTATACAACATAACATAGTTATCAGGTAGGAAAAATGTAAATTAAACTTTTGATGAGAAGACGAGTCATGTAGTGGAGCTTATCCTACGCCATCACTTTCCAACAAGGAGTAAAAATGATCACGGTCGTCGTTATCGAATTGGCCCAGTGTCCGTATCCTGACAATTTCGTGTCCGCCATGTAATTCTATTTCCTCACCATACCAGTTGTATAGCGCAATCATATGGCGATCCCTATCCAACTCCATGTATCCGTAACATGGTGTCACAGTCACTTTACCGTAAAAGAGCTTAAATTTGATTTTAGCAACAGCTATCCGGAGAAGGAATAACCCAAGTATCTCTCCGCGTTGCGCAAGCTTGGCCAAATATCCGGACTTTCTCCACCTATATACCAATACGCCGATCCAGCTAATCCGTTGTTGACAACCAATTCATACTTCGCGATTAACGATCGGCCTTCCTCGAACCAGATCATATGTTGCACAGACTGCTTTTTATATCCAGCAATATATTGGCCCAAAGTGTGGTTCCATACAGGCTTAAGAGAATAGGGCTCCATCATCTCATTCTGCTCCGTAAGCGTAATGAATGCTGAGGAAGCGACGCTGCCGCTCGGCTTCAATGTCCAATCGCGGTTATAGAAGGGCAGGCCTAGAATGACCTTATCACTAGGCACAACCTTCAGCAGCGTATGGATGGCATTCGTAACATAAGGCAAGGAAGCATTGGGACCTGCGCCAGACAACGCTCCATAATGCTCGTCGTATCCCATCATTACGATATAATCCGCTTGCTTGCCAAGCGCAGCATAATCGAATGCCTCCGTCCAGCTTGTTCCCAGATCAGGAGATACATCTATCGATAGTACCGCACCTTGGGCATGCAGTCGTTCAGCTAACAAAGTAATGAAAGTTGTGTAGGATTGACGATCCTTAGGAGCTACATTTTCAAAATCAATATTAAGCCCATCTAAGTCGTATGTTCTCACCATTTCGACTAATTGATCAATCATTTTGTTTCTGGCCGCTGTATTGGTTAAAATGAAATGCGTCGTTTCCTGGTGGGAGCGATTGCCTACCATAGGCCAAATGGCTTTGTTATTGTTCGTTGCCCATGAAATAAGCTCCTTATCGGTCGCATCTGTTATCGTGCCCGTTTCATCAAGGAAATACCAACGCGGAGATAACGTATTTACATTTGATTTTAAAATATGTTTCGTATATTGTTCCGTCGTCTGACCATATTGCCACCCGATCACGATCCGTTCAGTCGATTTTTGCTCAAGTTCCGCAGCCCCGCGGTCATTTTGCAGCACCCGATCCATGAACATGGCTGTTTCTTCTCTTGATAGCGGGTCCGTCGGCCTGAACTTTCCTCTATCGTCCCCTTGTATTAGCCCCAGCTTATGGACGGCAGCAACAGATGCACTTGCCCAATCGGCAATCTGATCTTCATCTTTGAACGCCTTATTCGCAGTGGACTGGATCTCGGATTGTTTCAATGCCCTTGCCATCCATACCGCAGCTTCCTGACGTGTAACGGATTGCTCCGGTGCGAAGGTTGTGGCTGACTTGCCCTTCGCAAGCTCTAATTGAGTGGCCGCTTGAACGGAGCCATAATGCCAAGAGCTCTGATTGAGATCGGTATAGGGAGTGATGGGACTTGCCACAGGTTCTAGACCCAGCAAGCGGTTCAGCATCACAATAAATTCAGCTCTTGTAACCGATCTATCGGGCGAAAAAGTGGTTGCAGATGTGCCGGTTATGATTTTTTTGTTATATAAGTGAATGATTTCATCCTTGGCATAACTTGTGCCTATATCTTGAAAGGGCAATGCGCTAGCTGCAGCATAGTGCGGAAAAAAGCTGCTTATTGCAAATGAAAAAACAAATAGCACAATATGTAATCTACCAACAATCCTCTTCAAATCTTCGCCTCCCTATACTAACTTAGGAATCATATCAAAGATTGGATGAGTCATCATCGTAAAAATATTGGTAGATTCAGTCGACGGCATGCTATGCCGCGGACTGCTTTTGCTGTGGGCTTGCCTGCTCCGCTTCATCGCTTGCGAGCTGGTTGCGAAGCTCGTTCAGAAGCGAGTTCAGCTCCTGGCGCAGCTCATGAAGCTCACTGCGGCAACGGGCTTGCAGTCGGTCCATATGCGAAGCGGATACTTGCTGCTGCCGAATTTGATAAATCAATTTGTTCGTTATCGTTTCGTTATCGCATAGGCGCGGGGTATACGTAATGGCGGAATGGGATGACATGGAACAGGCTCCTTATTCGTTGATGAAGCCAATATACCAAGCGATTGTTAACGGAGTACTCGTCATTTGTGAAAACAATGTAAGAAATTGTTGTTAGCCGTTTCTTCCCTTGCTGATGGAATCGTTGCTTTGTTACACTTGATCTATATTTTGCCGGCCTTTTGTCGGTTTCCGGAGGTGTGAACGGTGATGTCATGTTGGGGGATCCATTTTCTGCGGTTAAGGTCATGCGAGAGGGCAGGTATATTTGGCGCGCACTCGTTCAAGCTTGTATAGAATCGCAGAAAATGGTTGTTGGCATGTCTGAATGCCTACAACAAAGGAGAGATTGCCGTGCAGCTGAATTGGAAAAAGAAATTCGCCTTTATTTTTACTGGACAACTGTTCTCTATACTGACAACCTCGATGGTTCAGTTCTCGATCATATGGCACCTGACCGAAACAACACAGTCTGCTGTCGTATTGACGATAACCGCTCTCGTCGGATTCCTGCCGCAAGCCATATTGGGCCCGTTCATCGGCGTATGGCTGGATCGCTGGAACCGAAAGCTGACGATGATTGTTGCTGACGGCGCTATTGCGTTGTTCAGCTTGGCGCTCGGTCTCTATTACTACTTCGGTGACCCCGGTCTTGGCTTCGTCTACTTGATTCTGATGGCGCGCTCCGTGGCTTCATCGTTCCATGCGCCGGCCTTCCAGTCCGCGATCCCGCTTATCGCCCCCCAAGACCAGCTGACTCACGTCGCCGGCTGGCATCAGATGGTGTTCTCCAGTTCCAACATTATCGGCCCCGCGCTTGGTATCGCCGTCTATTCGGCTACGTCCCTTGGCACGGTGCTGTTCCTCGATGTTGCGGGAGCATTGATTGCCAATATCATGCTGATGCTTGTTCGCATCGATCAACCGAAGCCGGATACGAAGCAGAAGGCTGAGTTTTTGAAGGAGTTTAAGCTGGGCTGGCAGGCTTTCGTTCAAGTAAAGCCAGTCGTCATCGTCACGGGTGCGACGGCTGTGTTCTCCATCGTATTCATGCCGCTAGCAACATTATTTCCGTTCATGACCTTGTCCCACTTCGAACGGGGCGGCTACAGCGCCAGTCTGGTGGAAGCGGTATTCGCAATCGGTATGATCGTGGGAGGATTGCTGCTGTCCGTCGTAGCGTCCAAGTGGAAGGATATTGCCTATATTTGCATGAGTATATTGATATTGGGCGCTGCCAGTCTGTTCAGCGGTCTGCTTGCGAAGGAAGCATTCATCTTATTCGTCGCGCTGTCGCTGGTCATGGGCGCCGCGGCCCCGTTCTTCAACGGACCATACATGGCGATGATTCAGAAGGCTTACGATCCTGCCATACTTGGCAGGGTCATCTCACTCGTCACTAGTATCATGCTGCTTGCGTCCCCGATCGGATTGCTGATCGCAGGCCCCATCGTCGACCGATACGGCATCCAGTTCTGGTTCGTCGGCTCAGGCCTCGTCACGATGGCGACGGGATTCGTTCTAATTGCGATGTTTAAGCGGTTGGATGCTGCAGTGCCTGCGACACAACAGGAGAGCGGAGCGAATGGCTAATTCGTCAATAATGTGTGAAGCGACCTTGAACCAATAACAACAAAAGCCTCCGAATCCGCTAGATGCGGCTCGGAGGCTTTTCCGTTTATAGGTTACATCCATAGTCGATTGGTCATTTAGAAGTCTGCGCTGCCCATCTTGCCTGCTTGGAAGTCAGCATATGCCTGGACAACTTCATCCTTGGTGTTCATAACGAACGGACCGTATTGGAATACAGGTTCGTTAATTGGTTCCCCGCCGAGCACAAGTACGAGTGTTTCGTTGGTCGTACCTTCAATCCGAATAACGCCGTCCGTATTGTTGAACATTACGAATGAGCCTTCATCGGCTTCGCGCTCTGCGTTAATTATGGCACTTCCCCGCAGTACAATTGCGGCGGCGTTATACGTAGCGGGCAACTCGAATTCGGCGATGCCGCCTTTATTGAAGGCGATATCGAACAGATGAATTGGCGTGAACGTCTGAGCCGGACCTTGTACACCCTTGTAATCGCCTGCGATAATGCGAACCTCGCCTCCGCTATCGGGCAGTGTAACGCGGCCCATCGACGCTTTTGGCAGCTCCTGATAGTTCGGTTCATGCATCTTGTGCTCACGCGGCAGGTTGACCCATAGTTGGATGAAGTGAAACATTCCCCCGCGCTTCGAGAATTCACGTTCATGGTATTCCTTGTGCAGCAGTCCCGAGCCTGCGGTCATCCATTGCACATCTCCGGGGCCGATGATGCCGTGGTTACCATGATTGTCATGATGCTCGACGAAGCCTTCGTATGCGATGGATACCGTCTCGAAGCCTCTGTGCGGATGTGCGCCTACCCCTCTTGTATGGTGACTGGGCGGGAACTCGTAAGGCGCGTTGTAATCGAGAAGCAGGAAAGGGCTGAAGCGCTGGCCGAAGTTATTTCCCGACGGGAAGTAATTGGATACCCGGAATCCGTCGCCAACCATATGGAATGGCGCTCCGCTGTAGATGCCTTCAATTGTACGGAATGTCGTTGTCATAGTCGTATTCGCTCCTTTAAAGATTATTTACATAAATCTTAATATTAATTATCTTTAATTAAAGATAACATGGAGTGCACGGGATGTCAACGTGTGCCGAGTGACCTTTACTGTGCAGAGCTATACTTATCGCATTTTAACATAATAGGAAAATCAGAATAGTGAAGAGTCATTTGCAAATATAGCTACAATTGGCTTTTTACAAGTGGTATATTGAAGGTGGCTGTATGAACAGAAGGCCTAAGATCTTGTTGTCACTTGTAACACCGGAGTCGTTAAGAGGAAGGAAGAAAGGCATGACGTTTCCGATTTGGATTGATTTGGGCTTCATCAGGCTGCATCCGCATGTGGTGTTTGAAGCGCTGGCTTATTTTATCGGCTTTCGCGTGTACCTCTACACCCGCAGGAAGGACAAGCTGCCAATTGCACAAGGCATATGGGTCATTGTAGGAGCGATTCTGGGAGCAGCCGTCGGCTCCAAGGCGCTGTATTGGCTGGAAGATCCCGTCCGTACGATTGAGAATTGGCGCAGCTATACGTATCTCATGGAGGGTAAGACGATCGTCGGAGGGCTGCTTGGCGGATTGATCGGCGTCGAGTGGATGAAGAAGCGCGTAGGCATTGTCCGGTCGACGGGCGATGATATGGCTATTCCTATCATCGTAGGCATGGTCATCGGAAGAATCGGTTGCTTCATGACCGGCTTGAGTGATCATACGTATGGCACGCCGACCTCGTGGATCACGGGCGTTGATTTTGGTGACGGAATTCCGAGACACCCTACGCAGCTTTATGAGATTGTGTTTTTGATCCTTCTGGGCTTGTTGCTCTATCGTTGGAAGAAGAGAGAGCGCTTTCCGGAAGGTGCTGTTTTTCAATTGTTTATGACTGGTTATCTGCTGTTTCGGTTAGCTATAGACTTTATTAAGCCGACACTTCATCCCTATATGGGGTTGAACAACATCCAGCTTGCTTGCATCGTCGGTTTGATCTATTACGCTGTGCTGCTGTCGAGGTGGCTGGGGAAGCCGCACTATTCGCATAAGGGGGAGTTGTAATTGCCGACGAAGAACAGGCCCTATATTTTCTACGAGCTGACGAATAGCATCTGTTCGAAATGCTTGCGCAAGGTAGAAGCCAAGGTCATTATTGAAGACAATCAAGTATTTCTGCTGAAGTATTGCGGGCAGCATGGACGCGAGAAGGTGCTCATTGCGACCGATGCGGACTATTATAAGAAATGTCGCGAATTTCTGAAGCCGGCGGAGATGCCGCAGCATTGGAATACGCCAATCCGATACGGCTGTCCCTACGATTGCGGGCTATGTCCCGATCATGAGCAGCATAGCTGCCTGACGCTGCTGGAGGTGACGGAGCGCTGCAACCTCCAATGTCCCATCTGCTATGCGGAGTCTTCACCGCACAAGGGAGAATGGCGGTCGCTAGAGCAGATTGAGCATATGCTGGACGCAATCGTCCGCAACGAGGGCGAGCCGGATATTGTGCAGATCAGCGGAGGCGAGCCGACGATTCATCCGCAATTTTTTGAAATACTGGATATGGCAAAGAGTAAGCCCATCAAGCATATTATGGTGAATACGAACGGACTTCGCATTGCGCAGGACCGCAGCTTCGCCAAGCGGCTGGCGGACTATATGCCGGGGTTCGAAATTTACTTGCAGTTCGACAGCTTCCGGGAAGAGGCGCTGCTGGAGCTGCGCGGAGTCGATCTTCTGGAGGTTCGTCGACGGGCGCTGGAGCATCTGAATGAATTCAACATCTCTACTACGCTGGTCGTGACGCTCAAGAAGGGGCTGAACGATGACGAGATCGGGGAGATTATTCAGTATGGGCTGCAGCAGCCTGCCGTGCGCGGCGTTACCTTCCAGCCGATTCAGGCTGCAGGCCGGCTGGAGGAGTACGATCCGGCGAAGGACCGCTTGACGCTAACCGAAGTGCGGCAAGGCATCATTGACCAGAGCGGTGTATTCCGGGCGGAGGATATCATTCCGGTGCCATGTCATCCCGACTGCCTGGCTATGGGCTACGCTCTGAAGCTGGGCGGAGAGACGCTGCCGCTGACGGGCTTGATCGACCCCGACATACTGCTGGAAGGCGGCCGTAACACAATCGTATTCGAGCAGGATGAGACGCTGAAGTCCAGCATATTCGAGTTGTTCTCGACCGCGCATTCACCGGAGTCGTCGGCGTTATCGCTGAAGAATCTGCTGTGCTGCTTGCCGATGGTTGCCGTACCGGAGAATATCGGCTACGACAACGTTTTTCGCGTCATCATTATGCAGTTTCTGGATCCTTATCATTTCGATGTGCGCTCGGTCAAGAAGTCATGCGTGCATATTGCTCACCCGGATGGGCGAATCATCCCCTTTGACACCTACAATATTTTTTACCGGGGCGACCAAGAAGAGAAGCTGAAGGCGTTAAGAGAGGAATACGATATGCGTCAAGGAGGGAATTGCCATGATTGATCAACGCGAGGAAGACGGCGGGCAGCAGCCAGAAGTGGCAACGCTTGACAAAGGCAAGCCGCCAGGCCATATGAAGCAGGTATGGCTCGGCATCGGATTGATGGCGCTGCTGCATCTATTGTTATTTATCGTGCCTATTGCTTTTTTCTTCATCGGCATTGCCCAGATCGTGTACTTGCTGCCTGCCATGTTCATCGTACGCAAGAGGAGCGGCATCGTGCAAGGGCTGCTCATTGGGGCGGGCATTACTTTTCTGCTGAACGCGGCTTGCTTCGGCCTGCTGATGGGCGGCGTATTCTCACTATAACCTAAGTGAAAGGAAGCGACGTTTCCGCTGTGGAAACGTCGCTTCGTTCTTGTTGCACGGCATGCAGCGCTACAGCGCCTTGTCATCAATTCCGTTCAGCCACTTCTCAATCTCGCCGATGATGGAATCGACGCAGCCGTCCTGGAACGGCGAGATCAGACCCGCCTCGCGTACAAGCGCCGTGAAGGAGAGGCTTCCGCCCAGCCGGCACAGCTTCATATAAGATGCCCATGCCGCCTCGCGATCCTCTCGCATCCACTTCCAGAATTGAAAGGCGCAGATCTGCGCCAGGGTGTAATCGATGTAATAGAACGGCGAGCTGAAGACATGGCCTTGCTTATGCCAATAGCCACCTTGCTCGTAATACCCGTTGTCCCCATAGCTCCGATGCGGCAAATAGTTCTGTTCGATCTCGCGCCAGGCCTTCTTCCGCTCCGCTGGTGTCGCATCCGGATGCTCATAGACGAAGTGCTGGAATTCGTCCACAGTCACGCCATAAGGGATGAACGTTAATGCGCCGGCCAGGTGGTTGAAGCGGTATTTGTCGGTGTCTTCCTGGAAGAAGCGCTCCATCCACGGCCATGTCAGAAATTCCATGCTCATGGAATGGATCTCCGCCGCTTCGTACGTCGGCCAGTAATATTCGGGAACCTCGAATCCGCTGCTGGAATAGACCTGGAAGGCATGGCCGGCTTCATGCGTGAGCACATCGATATCGTCGGCCGTTCCGTTGAAGTTGGCAAAGATGAACGGCGCCTTGAACTTGCTCATGTAGGTGCAGTAGCCGCCGCTCATCTTCCCTTTCTTGCTGAGCAGATCCATCAGCTTATGCTTCTGCATGTACTGGAAGAAGGCATCCGTCTCCGGCGACAGCTCGGCATACATGGATGCGCCATGCGCAATAATCCATTCAGGGTCGCCCTTCGGCACGGCATTGCCGCTCAAGAACGATAGACTTTCGTCGTAGTACATCAATTGATCGACGCCGATGCGCTCCTGCTGGCGCTTCTTCAGCTTGGACACGATCGGCACGATCGAGACGCGCACTTGCTCACGGAAGCTCGCAACCATGTCCGCATTGTAATCCGTGCGGGACATGCGAATGTAGCCGAGCTCTACGAAGCTGGTATAGCCAAGCTTCCTTGCGATCCGGGTTCTCGTCTTCACCAGATCGTCGTAGATGCGGTCCAGCTGCTCTTCGTGCTGAGTCATGAAGCCGCTGGCGGCTTCCGCTGCGCGCTTGCGCAGGTCGCGATCCGTCGCTTGCTGGAACGGCCTGAGCTGCGAGAGCGTCCGCTCTTCGCCCTCGAACATGATTCTAGCGGATGCAATCAGGGCGTCATACTCCGTAACCAGCTTGTTCTCCCTCTGCAAATCTTCGATAATGGCGGGAGTGAACGCCTTCAGCGACAGCTCGGCCAGTCGGAACAACTGCGTGCCCCACTTCTTCTCCAGCTCATCGCGGAATCGGGATTGGCTCAGCGCGCGATAGTAGTCCGTAATATATTCTTCTACTACAGGTCTGTTGTCGTCGAAGAATGCCTGCTCTTGCTTGTAGAATTCATCCTGTGTATCGATAGAGTGACGTATGTGCACAAGGTCGGCCATGGAGTCGAAGTCGCTGCGCAGCTTGTTAATCTCCGCCATCACGTCGTTTTGCTCCTCTAGTCGGCTTGCCGCGTTGAAGTCGGCCAGCAATTGCGTGAATTGCAGCTTCAGCTGCTTCACATCCGGTCTGACGTAAGGGAATTCATTTAATTGCATCCATTATCAACCCCTCAAGAATGAATTTGTTATTGCAATTCCAGCGGCAGAAAGGCGTATTTGCCATCTCTGACAATAGCGCCTTTACGGACTGGAACACGGTGCCGGAATAAAGGGCCGTCAATGACGGTCGTGTGGAACTCTCCGCCTTCGCCGCAGGGATCGATGCCGCGTGAGATCAGCTCTTGAACGAAGGCGCGGTCGAGCTGTCGGCCGAGATCACGCTCGGACATCCCTAATGTCAGGTTCACCGTCACAACGATAGACGTAAAGCCCAGATCGATAAATGTGTTCACAGCTGCTATGTGATCCATTCGCCATAGCGGCATGCCCAGCGCCAATCCCGCATTGCCGGCCACTCGCTCGTGCCAGCAATCTTCCACCGGCACATCCAGATCACCCGTGACAAGGACTTCTGCCCCTTGCTCTCTTGCTTGTATCAACAGCTTCGTGAACTTCCTCTCATAATCGTCCCAGCTGGTAGCCGCCGTATATACCGGCAGGCCGATCGCGTCGGCTTGCGCCTGAATTATCGCCGGAGACATGCCGTGAGAACGGGAGCGCTGTCCCTCTTCCTCCAGCATAACGATAATGCCGATCGCCTCGCCCGTCTGCATGGCCCGATAGAGCGCTAGCGAGCTGTCCTTCCCTCCACTGTAGGAAGCGATGAAGCGGCGACCAGCGGCGCCGGTAAGCCAATCTTTCTCATCTTTCATGTAGACCGCTCCTTCAACCGATGTATAAGCGTATTTTACCATAGCGCCTTCGCTAAGCAAGCGACGCCTTCCTGGATGGCTTCAGGGGGCAATGCGCCATAGCCCATGACGATCCGGCTTTCGTGACGCCCCTTCACGATCGCATAATCCTCTACCGCATACACCAGCACATTCTGTTCGCGGATCTGACGTATCCGTGCTGGCGTGAAGCGGACTCCCGGAATCTCTACGACCAGATGCATGCCAGCGGATTCACCCAAGATGCGCGCGCCGGGCAAGTGTCGACGCAAGGCAGAGACGAGCGTTTCCCTGCGTTTGCGATATATTTTCCTCATGCGCCGGATATGACGGTCGAAGCAGCCCTCATCCATGAAGCGGGCGAGAACCAGTTGCTCCAGCGTGGACGTATGTCGGTCTGCGAACCATTTCAACCGTCGGTAAGCTTCCACGTACTGAATCGGCAAGACGGCATAGCCGATGCGAAGCGCAGGCGATAATATTTTGCTGAATGTTCCGACGTAGATGACGCGCTCCGGATCAAGTCCCTGAAGCGAGTGAACCGGCGCGCCTTCATAGGTGAATTCGCTATCGTAATCGTCCTCTACGATGAAGCAATCCATGCGGCGTGCGTATTCGATTAATTGAATGCGCCTCTGGATGGGCAATGTGCCGCCAAGCGGGAATTGATGAGAGGGAATGACGAAGATGAAGTCGGGCCGCTCGTGCTCGGGCAGCTCCTCCGGGCGAATGCCCTTATCGTCTACGGGAACTGGGATTAGAGACGCTCCCGCATAGGTGAAGATCGTCCGCATCTCGTCCGTCACGGGATCCTCGACCGCAATTCGCGCCTGCTTGTCCTTGGACAGCAGGTCTGTAATGAGATGGAGTGCCTGCGTCGCGCCAGACGTGATGACGATCTGGTCGGGATGGCAGCGTACACCGCGCGCAAGCTGCAAGTAACGGGCCAGCATCTCGCGCAGCTCCGGCGTTCCTTCCGGGCTCGCATAGCCGAATGCCCGCTCGGGGGTATGCGTACACACTTCCTTCGCCAGCCTGCCCCAGATCGCGCGCGGGAAGTAATCCGCCGCAGGGTGTGCCGCGCGAAAGTCGATCTTGCCCTCCGCAAGCTGCTTGCTCCCTGCAGCGGGAGGCAGTGTCTCTTCGCACCCGTCATCCACCGCAGCTGTAGGGAAGTGCGAGCCGGCGGCGATATAGGTGCCGGACTGCGGACGCACCTCCAGATAACCCTCAGCGAGCAGCCGGTCGTATACTTCCATAATAATATTGCGCGACACGCCAATTGAGGAGGCCAGCTCGCGGCTGGAGAGCAGCCGCTCCCCTTCGCGTAGCTCCTTCTGCAATATGCGCTTTCGCAATTGTTCATACACTTGAACGGTAAGAGAGGTAGTGCTTGTGCGATCTACCGGAAACCACAGCATAGCGAGCTCGCTCCTTTCTGCAGCATGATGATAACTGGTACCATCATATATTCATCTGTCTGGCACTTTTGAATACCAGTATATCATGTTATGCTGTCGATAACGAAAGGGGCGTGCTTGCATGATGAAGACGATCGGACTAATTGGAGGGCTAAGCTGGGAATCGACGGCTGAGTATTACAAATATATTAATCAAGGCATGATGAATAAGCTGGGGGGATTGAACTCGGCGAAAATCCTGCTCTACTCTTGCAACTTCGAGGAGGTTGTTCGTCTGCAGAAGGCGGGCGCCTGGGAAGAAGCGGCGGCTGTATTGGCGGATGCCGCGCGGAAGCTGGAGGCTGGAGGCAGCGACATGATATTGATCTGCACTAATACGATGCATGTCGTGGCGAAGGAAGTGCAGGAAGCGGTGTCTATTCCGCTGCTTCATATCGTGGATACGACAGTGGCGCGAATCAAGAGCAAGGGACTGCGCGCAATCGGCGTGCTGGGCACACGTTATACGATGGAACAGAGCTTCTACTGCGACCGTCTGCGGGAGCAAGGCCTTGAGGTGATTATTCCCGAAGAAGCGGATCGTATTCGCATACACGATATTATTTTTGACGAGCTGTGCAAGGGAGAGTTGAAGGCGGAATCCAGAGCGGAATACACAGCTATTATAGAACGGCTGCGGGCGCTCGGCGCAGAAGGCGTTATACTGGGCTGTACGGAAATTCCGCTGCTGATCAAGCAGGACGACGTAGACCTTCCGATCTTCGATACTACGCTTATCCATGCGGAAGCGGCCGTGGCATTCGCTCTTTCGCATGAAGCATCGAGCTTGCAGGAAGCTTGATGACCATTGTGGCATAGAAAGATCCGTACCTAACCGTTAGCGCAGCGCGCGGGGATGGGACGGTTCTTTTTTTTCATTCATGCTGAATCTGTCAGATTGCTCATGATACGCGGGCCGTGCTGCATATGCTCATTATAAGCTGGCAGTCGGGAATTCATGAACGAGGAGCAATGCGCGAAGGAGGCGTCTCGTATGAGGAAGCGAATCGTCATATTGGGCGGGGGATACGGCGGATTAATCTGCGCGCGTACTGTGCGCACACATCTGTCTCCTCAGCAAGCTGCCGTAACGATGATTAATCGTCATCCCACTCATCAAATTGTAACAGAGCTGCATCGTCTGGCTGCAGGGAATGTATCACAGCATGCCGTGTCCCTCCCATTGGAGAGATTATTGAAGCGGAAGGAGATCGCTCTGCAGATCGGAACTGCAAGCAGCATTGACATACAAGGCGGCGGAATCAGGATGGATAGCGGCGATAGCCTGGAATATGATGTTCTGGTGCTGGCGCTCGGCAGCGAGACGAATTACTTCGGCATTCCGGGCTTGCAGGAGAATAGCTTCAGTCTGAAGTCCGTCGCCGACGCGAATCGGATACATGCTCATCTGGTGCAACAGATTCGGCAATTCAAGCTGACGGGAGACCGTTCGGACGCTACGTTCGTGGTAGGAGGGGGCGGGCTGTCAGGCGTAGAGCTGATCGGGGAATTCGCTGACGAGCTGCCCGGCATATGCCGGCGGCACGGAGTGAGCTTCGAAGATATTCGTCTCTATCTGATCGAAGCGATGCCCACTATTCTACCGATGTTGCCGCCGCACTTGATGCAGAGAGCGATCTCCAGTCTGGAGGCAAGAGGGGTTCGCTTCATTCTGGGATGCCCAGTTATCGGCATGCGGGACAGGGCTGTCAGCCTGAAGGACGGCACCGTAATCCAGACGGGCACGTTCGTCTGGACGGGCGGCGTGAAGGGCAATCCGTTGGTGGCGGGGTGCGGAATCGAGGTGGAGCGCGGAAGAGCGAAGGTGAATCCGTTCCTGCAGTCGGCGTCCCATCCCTCTGTCTTCTTGGCTGGCGATTGTGCGGTCGTCATGCATTACAACGGCAAGCCATATCCACCTTCCGCACAGCTCGCGATGCAGATGGGAAGAAGGGCTGGCGAGAATATTGCTGCTTCTATCCAAGGAAAGCGAATGAAGGCGTTTCATCCTCAATTGACAGGAACATTGGCTAGTCTGGGGCGCAAGGATGGCGTTGGCACCATTGGCAAGCGGGGCATTACGTTAAAGGGACCGGCTGCTTCGATGATGAAGAAGGCCAGCAATGTCCGTTACCTGTCGAGTATTAACGGCTTGTTCTCATTGTTGCAATAAGAGAGTGACGGCATGAATGACGAAAAGACCGTGCCCATGCTGAACTGCCCCCAATTATTATTAGCACGTTGTCTGATAATAATTGGGGGCAGTTCGAGTTGGGAAACGGTCTTATTGATGTGCGGGCTTAAGCCAATCGCAATTCTTCCCTTGAGGCAATGTTCTGCCGGAGCGCCTCCTGTCGCAGCTCCAGGTACAGCTCCGCTTTGGTAGCGTTGATATAAGGCCATACGAACAGTACGCCGACGAACAGCGCCAATAGGCCCAGCAGAATCCAACCCAGGAAGCTGAGATCCAGTACGAAAATGCGGAATTTATGCCCTCTTGTCATGCTGTTGCTCAAGTCAACCGCCCGTCTATACCCGATATTGGGGTTATCCGCCAGAATGAAGGGGACCTGGCTGTAAGCGTAGGATTTCACAATGCCTGGAATAATGAAGAGGAGTGTCCACAGTATCGTCAGCAGAGCTCTCCAGAGCATCGCCTTCAATGTATCCCAGTATCTGCCCTTGCCGAATGCGAATCCCAGATGATTCAAGTTGACCTCTTGCTCTGCGGAGCGCTTGAAGTAAAGCATGGCGCCAATCTCCAACGGAAAGCCGAGGAAGATTCGGAAGGCAAGCGAAATCACAATCGCGCCTAACATAATAACAATCATGATGCCGATGAGGAATGCGGCTATTCCGCCTCCAACGTTGCTCCCCATGTCGCTCAAGGATGTTCCGAGATCAAAATCATCATTAAAGTCAAAGTTGAAAGATGGCAGTGAGACGCCGCTGCTGCCACCGCCTGCGATAACTAATAGGATGCTGGCAAGAAAGGCCTTCCAGTAAGAAGTTCTCAGTACATCTTTGGCCCTATCTTTCAATTGCTTGCGATTCCACATAGCGATACTCCTTCATAGTATATTTTCTAATATACTACAGGAATTGGGTATGGAAATATACCCATTATTTCACTTCTTCATCGTACTGGAGTGGAATTATCCAGTAATCGTTGCCGAAAGTCTTCTGCATGGTCCACCATCAGGTAAATGTGTGTGGAAGAACGCTTCATGCCAAATGGCAATGTCGCTTCCACAGGTTCAGCGCATTCGATAAGTACGTTAGGCGCGTCGCTGCCCACCACGATCGCCACATTCCGTTGCTCCTTCGTCACTTCCAGCTCATAGACGGCAGCCGTTACAGCTGTAATCTGATGCAAGGGAATGTCCAGCTGTGCGCTTAGGCCGTAACGGATCTGGACGACGTTCGGCTTCACGACAATGGGACTCAGCTTCATCGCGCGGTAATTGCCCAGCACGGAAAGGAGAACGTACACGTTGCTAATGGTAAGTATCCATGCGGCGATATGCGACCACTGAGCGATTAGCAGATGAAAGGCCACTCCTTCCAGCGTAAGCGCAAATGCGAGAAAGTAGACCATAAGTAGAGCGTTGCTATTCTTATGATATGTGAACAGATCGGCTGCATCCGCATGATATAGGGCAGCTTGGCGTGAGACTGCCTTCTGTCCCCATGAGCCTAGCGCATAGTAATACATGCATGCCTCATAAGTCCAATAGCTAAGTCCGCGATCTTTTGACAGGAAAATCGCAATCTTTCGTCTTATAGCGTCATATCCAGAAGCGGGTGAGGGATTGCCGGCTTCGCATGCTTGAAGCATATGCCGGATGCGGTGGAAGCTTAGCCATCCCAATAGCAGGATGATGGGTAGCAAGATGAAGCCGAATCGATGTTCAGCTTCGTACCCGTAGGCGCTCAGCAGCAGAGCGGATCCGATATATCCCGCTGTCATTAGAAGAATGGGAATGATCCATCTGCTAATTGGCTTTCGCTTATGTATAACAAAGTAGAGTAAGGGAAGCACCAGGCAGAAGTCAATTCCGACAGCAAGCGGAACGAACGGGATAAGCTCCTTGTCTTGTACCGGATCAATCGTGTGAAGCATTGTCAGGTTAGCCGCGGGTAGGATGAGCAGAAGCAATGGGAACAGCAACTTGCTCATAGCGACCTTGCGCGAGAGGATCGTCATCATTGTTCATCTCCTTCATGATTACTCCTGTATTCTCCATTGTATAGAATGAAGGAGAGTATACAAGATGACAAAATAATGCTGATGGAAACTTTCTGTGAATTCAGCGCTAGGCCTTGGGACTAACCGGTATGTAGATGTCCATCTCCAACAGTTCGTTGCGTTCGCTGCAGCTGCGTTCGTCATAATATCCAAATTCGGGAGCCGCCGCATGTTCATAATTAGAGTTCGGCAATAACGCTGCCAGAAAGCAGGGATGTCCCCATTGTTCTCTCCATCTGCTGTCCTTGTACGAATAGCATACCCGATCACATCAAATCCTGGTTTCGTTACAATGCGTGCTTGCATGTCTACATCTTCCTTAATCCAATTGGATATTTCTTCTTACAGTATAACGCGATAAGAACTTATGTTCTATTTCCGGAAAGGGATAGCTGAAGATAGGATCTTTCCATTTTACATATTGCTTTTGTAGTCGATTAGACGATATGCTGAATATATCTTTATTATAATTTAGCGATAGGAATCGATTACACATGACAATAGGTTTTTTTGACTCCGGTATCGGTGGATTGACGGTGTTGGAGGAATCGTTAAGGAAGCTGCCGAACGAGGATTATCTGTATATGGCGGATACGCTGCATGTGCCATACGGTACTAAGACGAAGGAAGAGGTCAGATCGCACATTCTGGAATCCGTAGCGCGGATGGTGGATATCGGCATAGATGCGCTCGTTGTTGCATGCAATACGGCGACCAGTATCGCAGTGAACGATCTGCGGGAGCTGTACGACTTCCCGATTATCGGGATGGAGCCGGCTGTCAAGCCTGCGGTGGAGATGAACCGCGCCACTGGGAAGCGGGTGCTCGTATGCGCGACGCCGCTAACGCTGCAGCAGCCGAAATATTACGCGCTCGTATCGCGGGTGGACGAGACGGGCATCGTCGATTCTTTGCCGTTGCCGGAGCTCGTGCTTCTCTGCGAGAATCTTCAGTTCGATAAGGGCGTGATGGAGGATTACTTTCTCTCCAAGCTGGCGCCATACGACCTGAGCCAATATGGCATTATCGTGTTGGGCTGTACGCATTATCCGTTCTACAAGCATATCCTTCGCGGATTGCTGCCGCCGCATATCGAAATTGTCGACGGCAATGCGGGGACTGTGAAGCGGCTTACCGCCATGTTGAACCGTTACGGCATCGGTATAGGCAAGGGAAGCGGCAGCATACGGTTAATGTGTACGGATGACAGCCCGGCATATATCGATAAGATGGCGAAGGCGCTGGCCTTCCTGCAAGGCAATCATGGCGAGCATTCCTCGCTTCAGCCGATGCATCATTCATAAGCTAACACAAGCCCAATAACACCCCTGTCATAAGACTCTCTTATGACAGGGGTGTTGTTGTTTGCCGCAATATTGAAGACAAGCACAAAGGGAAGTAACCGGACGAAAATGGTAAGACGATCCGTTATACGGTGTATATAGGCGGTGTGACCTCGGTTAGAGGTAGGAGAGTAGTCGAATGGTGAGCTGCAAGTGATGTAGCCTCAGTTGGAGAGTAGAAAGTAGGCGTATGGCGAGCTGCAAGTAATGTAACCTCGGTTGCAATTTGAGAGTAAGTATAATATACGCCGCTAGGCGTTATTTTCATGTCCAAAATGTGCAGTAAACCTAACATTTTTTTGCTATATAAAACTATGGTCGCTATTTGTCGATAAATGATAGAGGACACTACTAGAGCAACTACAAATGAATATGGGGGAACATCGTGAAGAGACTTCGTAAATTATCATTATTGGTCAAGGTTGTTGCTTTGCTGGCACTGGTGTTAGTATTTGCTTTCGGAGGGCTGATTGCATTCAATCTGAATCAATTGAAGAATATTAGTCAGGAGAAAGGGGAACTGGAGGCGAAATATGCGGGCAACGCATTCTCCATCGAATTCGAAAAACAAATTACATCGGTGCATGCCACACTGGAGTCGCTGTCGGATACGTTGATGGAAGCGCGGGACAATGACAGTCTGTCGCGGAAAGAGACGGTAGCCTTGTTGCAGCGAATGCTGGAGCAGCGACCTGGATTGCTGGGCTTCTATACAGTATGGGAGCCTAACGCGTTCGACGGAAAGGATGACGCCAACATAGGGCTGACAAGCTACGATGACCATACCGGCCGATTCCTGCCATACGTCGTGCGCAATGGGAACGACATTCTTATCGAGGCGATCAAGGATTATGACAAGCCGGGCAAGGGTGACTATTATCTCATTCCGAAGCAGACGAAGCAGATGACCTACATGGACCCGTATGTCTGGGAGATAGGCGGACAGAGCGTTCTGATGATGTCGGTCGTGATGCCGATACTGGATGAGCAAGGTACATTCCTAGGGATAGTCGGAGCGGATATTGCGATGGATGATATGCAGGCCATTGCTGGACAATTCACACCACTTGGCGGCTATGTGTCGCTGGTTACCGAAAGCGGTATATATGTGGCCAACCCTAATGATCCGGAATCTATCGCGGGTCATTTCGGCGATAACCAGCAGAAGGAAGAGCTGTGGCAGAACGTCATTCAAGAAAAGACGTTAAGCGGCTACACACTGAACTCGAAGGGGATAAATGTCCTTCGTTCGTTCGAACCGATCAAGCTGCCAGGCAGCGAAGCGGTATGGTACGCCGTGACGGCGGTAGAGAAGGAGGTCATCTTTGCCACATATAATGAGAATCGCATCATCTCGTTAGCAATGGCAATTGCGGCTATGCTATTCATCGGTATCCTGCTGACATTCATCCTTCGATACATGGTGCTGAGGCACATTAACACGTTGATCGGGAAGCTGGAGTTAATGGCCCAAGGTGATCTGACGCAGAGGCTGGAAGTGCGCAGCGGCGATGAATTCGGCCGGATGGCACAATACTTCAACGTAATGACAGAGAAGCTGAGAGACATGTTCAGAATGGCTGCCGATCTGGCTATGTCTGTAGGAGCAGCTTCGCAGCAGCTTACGGCAAGCGCGGAGCAGACGAGTCAGGCATCGGAGAGCATTGCACAGTCAACGCAAGAGATAGCGGCAGGCGCGGAGACACAGCATAAGCACGCTCACGATACGTCGATGGCGATGGCGGAGATGTCGCTCGGTGTGCAGCGCATTGCGGACTCATCTATGGGAGTATCGAAATCGGCGGGCAGCGCAGCGGATCATACGGAGGAAGGCAGCAGGCTGATCCAACGCGCGGTGCAGCAGATGGGGCTTGTACAATCTGCTGTCTCGGAGACGGAAGGGGCATTCGGGCGGCTGTCGGAACGTTCGGATCAGATCGGCGGCATCATCGATCTGATTACGGGTATAAGCACCCAGACGAATCTGCTTGCCTTGAACGCCGCTATTGAAGCGGCCCGCGTCGGCGAGCAAGGAAGGGGCTTCGCTGTCGTAGCTGGCGAGGTGCGCAAGCTTGCCTCACAGACGCAGCAAGCCGCCGAGCAGGTCGGTCAGCTTATTGAAGCTGTCCGCCACGATACGGCATCAGCGGCTTCCGCTATGGCAAGAGGCACCGACGAGGTGGAAGCAGGCGTGAAGCTGGTAGATCAGAGCGGCAATATGTTCCAGTCTATCTTGTCCGAGATGGAGACGGTCAATAGCCAGGTGCAGGAGGTGTCGGCTTCCGTGCAGCAGATGTCGGCAAGCGCGGAGCAGATTACGGCGACGGTAGAGCAGCTGTCCGGCATAGCGCAGGAAGCGGCGGGCAGCGCCCATGGCGTAGCAGCCGCCTCGGAGGAGCAGTTAGCTTCTATGGAGGAGATCTCTTCATCGGCGGAAGCTTTAAGCAAGATGGTGCAAGAGCTGCTGGACAAGATGTCACAGTTCAAATTGTAAATTACGCATAACGATCATGAAGGGCCGCTCCTTGTGGGTGGCCCTTTGTCTGTGATAATAGCGTTTAAAAAGTTCCAGTTGTTGAAGAACAGAAGCCAGAGGATTGACTCGTGCGAGCCGAAATAGTGTATGAATCCTACACAGGAGCGCTAAAAAGGGGCATGCGAGCCGAAATAGTGTATGAATCCTACACAGGAGCGCTAAAAAGGGGCGTGCGAGCCGAAATAGTGTATGAATCCTACACAGGAGCGCTGAAAGTGGGCGTGCGAGCCGAAATAGTGTATGAATCCTACACAGGAGCGCTGAAAGTGGGCGTGCGAGCCGAAATAGTGTATGAATCCTACACAGGAGCGCTGAAAGTGGGCGTGTGTAGTAAGAGTATAGGACGCTTTCAGGAATTTTTATCATGCCGAGCATTGAGGTAACTCGATTCTACGAAATTGAGTATGAAGTAGGGTTATCAGAATCTCATCTTGCATGAAGATAGTCCTGTCGAAACGAGGAGCCACTGTACCTGATCTGGGTGTAGCGGCTCAGCTAACAAAACCTGCATACGCCTGTAGTCGTAATATATCTGCTTACAGGTTCGGCGCTTAGCCGAGTACATCACGCAACCGAAAGCCACCAACCCCGGAACGGATAGAGGGGGTGGTGGCTTTTGCCTAACTTCACCTTATTTCCGGGAAGCCGGTTCCCATTCTGCATACATCTCCGGCACGAACTTTACTTCCGGATAGCTGGCGTCAGGTCCTGCCGAGAGTCCGCCGCCTTCTCCCCTCAGATGCTGATTGAAGAAGTCGAGAATATATGCTTTCACAATCCCGTCAGAGCGCTTCGGAGCAATGTCCCCGTTCAACCCGATATACTTCAGCACAGGAGAGATAAGCTGGGCATCCGAGAAGTTATAATGCTTCGTGCCTTCTACATACAGGACAGACGCGCCGTTCTGCGCAAGCTGCTTGAGATGCGCCAGGTCCAGCTCGAACTCCGCCCGATGCGATTCGTATTCCTCTCGAGTAGCCCCCAGCTTGTCCAGCTCTTCGTCGGTGAACGCGTCCTGTTCTACAAGCTTCTTCTGATTCTGATAGACTTCATCGGACAGCATGAACATGAATGGCTTGTCCAGTGCCGCCTCCTCACGCTTCCTGAACAGCGGACCGTCCATGTTAATGGAAGCTTGAATCCTCTCATCAAATGCCGAATCGTAAGCGGTCGCGCCGCCGAAGGAATGGCCGAATACGCCGATATGAGCAAGCGCGAGCTTGCCGGCCACTTCGCTGGCGATCTCGCCGGACTGAAGCTTCTCCAATTGATCCAGCACGAACGTCACATCCTCCGTCCATACTTGGCTGATTCGATCCAGCGTCGCGATGTCGAAGCCCAGCTTGGAGGTGGTGTTCGTCGTGACTCGGCCATCCGGAAAGAAGGTTGCGAATGTGCTATACGTATGGTCGATGGAAGCGACGATGTAACCGTGGCTGGCCAGCTCCTCCGCTTGCGAGACATGGAAGTGCCTGGTTGTGCCGAAGCCGTGGTTGAGGATGATGACAGGGTAAGCGACCTGATCGCCGGCAACCTCCGCGCTCATGTAGGAATGGCTTGGGATATATTTCAGATAGTCGCCGAACGCTTCGACCGGTCCCTTCAGGCTGCCCAGCATCTCTGCAATCTGCTCACTCTGCGACATCCGGGCCATGTCCGGGAAGAAGAGCTCGGGCTGACCGCTTGTCCGCTCTGCGGGATACCAGAGCTGAACGATCAGCTCACGCTTGCCTTCGGTTGCGTCGTCGAACGTCTCTTCGCGCGCCTCGTCAATCCAGTGGAATTGCTCCGTTCCAATCGCATATTGTCCTGTCGGATCAGGCATCTTCACGACCGGGAAGGCATACAGCAGCAAGCCGGTCTTGAGCAGCAGCAGCGAGACGATCGTGTAGAAGGGGATCGTCAGAGCCTTGGATAATCGCCTGCGCGCTTTCCCCGTCATATAGTCCGCTGTTGCCAATGCAATAGCGGTTGCTGTGAACAGGTAAGGCACGATTAGGTGAATGCGGTAGCCTTCCAGCGTCAGATGCAGGACTAGTAGCAGGGCGCTCACACTGCCGGCAATCAGCAGATGGAGACGGCGGTTATGCTTCGCTGCCAGCAGGAAAGCCAGATAACCGATATTGCTGGCGAGCAGCAGCCATTCGAATATTCTCAAGTGGAATCATCCTCTCATTGATGTATTAATGCCATTTTAGTAGGGAGGATTATCTTTTTTATGTCACGAATCTTACTTGTTTCTTACTGCTCCCTCTGTCTCCTATAAAAAGTAAACATTATTTATTTCCTGAAGAACTGGGTTGTTGAGTGTAACAACATAGGCATAATGAGTTCATATCCATTCAAAGGGGAGAGGAAATGAAGAGTAATAGAAATCGGCGAGCACGTTTCATAATATTTACCAGGACCCGTCCGATCCGAAGCATCAAATGCTGCGTAACCTTATAGACAATTACGAAGCGGAGCATTTAGGCGTGAAAATCGATCTGAACTCATACAACACCAAGTAGCATGTTCAATTAATAATTGTATGAAAAATCGTACAAAAGTGATGGATCGAGCGTCGAGACGCGGTAGTTTGTATGAAAAATCATACAAATGTGGCAAAAATGCACCGTCTGGCAGTGGAGTTGTATGAAAAATCGTACAAAAGTGATGGATCGAGGGTCGAGGCGCGGTCGTTTGTATGAAAAATCGTACAAATGTGGCAGAAATGCACCGTCTGGCAGTTGAGTTGTATGAAAAATCGTACAAATGTGGCAGAAATGCACCGTCTGGCAGTGGAGTTGTACGAAAAATCGTACAAAAGTGACGGATCGAGCGTCGAGACGCGGTAGTTTGTATGAAAAATCATACAAATGTGGCAAAAATGCACCGTCTGACAGTGGAGTTGTATGAAAAATCGTACAAAAGTGACGGATGGAGCATCGAGGCGCGGTAGTTTGTATGAATTCCAAACACCTTCCTGAGTGCGAGTCTTTAGATTCAAATTGCCCGCACGAATAATGGAGTAACCAATCGTTTGGAAGAGAGCCTTTGCAAATGCGACAATTGCAACGGCTCTTTTTCGTCCCGGCATGCAGTGCGAGAAAAGAAAAGGATGGCGGAAAGCTTGAAGCGAGGGAGTAGTCGGTTAGGCGGCTATAGAGAATAGCACATAGATGAAATGCGGGGTAAGCAACAGGACATTTTTTGGCTTGTATAATAGTACAAGACCTTCCAACTACTTGAAACAAATGACATAATTGCTGCGTACTAACAAGGGGAAGCTGACGGTAGTATGAGGAAAACTTGGCAGACAAAAGCATACCCCTTGAAATCAAAAAATAAGTTAAGTCATAGCGAAGGAGGTGTGTACGGGTGGGTGCCATGAAATGGCTGAAACTGGCGGGATTGGTCGTCGGCACCACGATTGTGAATGTCATCGTCCTGTCGCCAGGACTGCTGGGGGTGCGATTGGGCGGGGACAGCGCGATTGAGACCGCTTTCGCTGCGACTGTACTCATTATGAGCCTCATTGTCCTCTTATATGGCAGCTACGTGCTGACGAAGCCAACCGCTATCGTGCCGGTACAGCATATTCAGTCGCATGAGGACTATGCGGCCGCACTGGAACGCTACAGAGATGTCAAGCCGTTGGCGAAGGAGATCGTGCTGGCATTGGATCAATTAGAGCGAATAGTGAGGAAGAAAGGGGCCTTGATGGAGGTGCTGAGCCAGCGCTTCCAGCCGCAAGAGCTTAGCTATAGGAAGTTCACCGCTGTCATTGCGGAAGTGGAGAAGCTGTTCTATGCCAACTGCAGAAGCATGCTGAACAAGTTGGGCGTATTCGATGCTTCGGAGTTCTCCAGGCTTGCGAGCGGGGAATTGCCCAATCGCTTCTCGAGCAAGCTTCTGCATGAGAAGCGGGAGCTTTATGCTTCCTATATGTCGGCGGTATCCGGCTACCTGGATGCGAATGAGAGCATCCTGCTGAAGCTCGACAAGCTGCTGCTTGAGATCGCGCGGCTGGACAGCATGGATTATCGGGATGTCGAGAATATGGCATGCATGAAGGAGATTGACGCACTAATCAAGCAGACGAAATATTATCAGGCATGAAAGGGAGATGGAAATGGCCAGCAGAGGGAAATCAGGGAAAACGTTCATCACAATGCTGCTGATCGCAGTCGTTGTGTTCGGTCTTGTGTATGTCGGCATCAGCTTGACGTCCGACCTGGGCAAATCCAAGACAGAGATTACAGCGGAAAATGCGGATAACCAATTGAATAAGCTATATAAGAACATCCATGTGTCCAATGCAGAACCGATAAAAGGACAGATCGATATCGATCCCGTATCCGTCGGCGATTCATTGCCGGATATTGCGAAGTTTCCCGTATCGGTGGAGCCGGCAACGGCTCACTATGTGGAAATCTTCTCCTCCACGGAGAAATCCGGATCAGGGACCGACGGCTGGCTGAATGAAGTGGCACAGGCTTTCAACCAGTCCGGCATTGAGGTGAACGGCAACATCGCTTTTGTCAAAATACGCAGCATCGCCTCCGGTACCGCTGCCGATTACATAAGGTCAGGCAAGTATGTGCCGGATGCCTTCTCGCCTTCCAACGAATATTGGGGGGAGATGGTGAAGGCACAGGGGATAAAGACCGAGCTGGTGACGAAGCGGCTTGTCGGCAATGTGACAGGGATAGTGGCGAAGAAAGCGAAATACGATGAGCTGATCGATAAATACGGCTCTCTGAATGTAAAGACGATAACGGATGCAATTGCGGCCAATGAGCTTGCTATGGGCTATACGGACCCGTTCGCCAGCTCGACAGGCTTGAACTTCCTGGTGACGGCGCTGGCCACATTCGACAGCTCTAATCTGCTGGGAGAGCAAGCCGTGCAAGGGTTCGAGAAATTCCAGGCGAATGTGCCGTTCATCGCTTCCACGACGCTTCAGATGAGAGATGCGGCGAAGACGGGCATGCTGGACGCCTTCGTCATGGAATATCAGTCTTACATGAACGCAGCGGATATGAAGGGGGGCTACGTATTCACGCCGTTCGGCGTGCGGCATGACAGCCCGCTCTATGCGCTTGGCGACTTGCCGAAGGAGAAGGCAGAGATCATTGCCGCATTCGCCGCGTTCGCTGCCGAAGACGCCTACCAGCGGAAAGCGGAAGAGATGGGCTTCAACGGACACGAGGAGTACATGGCGGAGCTGGAGACGGTTGACGGCAATACGCTATCGGCTGCGCAGAAGCTCTGGAAGGAGAAGAAGAACGGGAACAAGCCGGTCGTCGCCGTATTCGTGGCCGATGTGTCGGGCAGCATGGACGGCGAGCCGCTCCATCGGTTGAAGCAGTCACTGTTGACGGGACAGAAGTATCTGGGCCGCGACAACAGCATCGGATTTCTCTCCTATGCTAATGATGTGACGATCAATCTGCCGATCGGGAAGTACGATACGAACCAGCAGTCCATGTTCGTCGGCGCGATCAACAGTCTGCAAGCCGGTGGGGGAACCGCCACCTTCGACGGGATTGTCGTCGCTATGAAGATGCTGCAGGAGGAGATGGCGGTCAATCCTGACGTTAAGCCGCTTATATTCGTCCTGAGCGACGGGGAGACGAACGAAGGACATTCCTTGAACGACATTCGAGATCTGATCGAAGCGTATCGCATACCGGTCTATACGATCGGCTACAACGCCAACATACAAGCGCTACAGAGTATTTCCAGCATTAATGAGGCAGCCAGCATCAACGCCGACACGGAAGATGTCGTGTACAAGATCGGCAATCTTCTCAATGTGCAGATGTAACGGTCGGTCACGATCATAAGGAGGGGTACAGAAGATGACGTTCACAATGGAAGTGGCAAGCCAGGAGAAGATCAGGTCGGCGATTGCCGAGCAGGTGCAGCCGGAGCCGGAGGAGGTGTCGCAGCTAAGAGAGCTGGCGCAGAGCAACGTGGCGGCGATATTGGACTTGGATATGGAATCGCTGGAGAAGCGGAAGTCCGTGCTGCAGTCGATCGACAGCTTCGGCATGGGCACGCTGCGTTCCTCCTCTGATAAAAATTCGCTTCTGCAAGTGTCCGTCGGCAATCTGTCGAAGGCGGGCGATGAAGGCGGGCAGGTCGCCAAGGATCTGACAGAGCTGAATATTCAGCTGAAGGATCTGGACCCCAGTATCATTGACTTCGCCAAGAGCGGCCTGTTGGGCAAGCTGTTCAACCCGATGCGCAGATATTTCGCCAAGTATCAGAAGGCGGATTCCGTCATCTCCGATATTATCGTCTCTCTGGAGAAGGGGAAGTCCGTCTTGAAGAACGATAATACGACGCTGGAATTCGAGCAGCAGGCGCTCAGGGAGCTGACGAAGAAGCTGGAGAAGGAGGTGCGGCTCGGCTCCATTATGGATGCGGAGATCGAAGCGCAGGTCGAGGCGGCCAAGCAGCGCCAGGAATCGGAGGATCGCATCCGCTTCATTACGGAAGAGGTGCTGTTCCCGCTCAGACAACGCGTCATGGATCTGCAGCAGATGCAGGTAGTCAACCAGCAGGGGATTATGGCGATCGAGGTGGTCATGCGCAATAACAAGGAGCTCATTAGAGGCGTGGACAGAGCAAGGAATGTCACAGTCTCCGCGCTTCGCATTGCGGTCACCGTAGCCAGCGCACTGTATAATCAGAGCATTGTGTTGAAGAAAATCGAGATGCTGAATCAGACGACGGACAATCTGATCAGCAGCACCTCCAGAATGCTGAAGGAGCAGGGAGCGGCCATCCACAAGCAGTCGCTGGAGACCAGCATCTCTGTCGAGACGCTGAAGCAAGCGTTCACGGACGTTATGTCCGCGCTTGACTCGATCAGCACCTACAAGCAGGAGGCGCTTCCCCGCATGCGCGATACGATCCTTCAGTTCCGGGAGCTGGCCGATGCCGGCGAAGTGCAGATCCAGCGGCTGGAGAAGGGGCAGCGGATGGGTCTATAGCTTGCCTTGCATCCCCCTCATAGCTGGTGTTGTTTTCTGTATTCGCCCGGCGTGATTCCGATCGTTTGCTTGAATCTTCGGATGAAGCTGTTTACGTTGAAATAGCCGACTTCAGTTGCGATATCCTTAAGCGGAAGCTTGCTGGTGACGAGCAATTGCTTGGCTCTATTCAGCTTTAGCTGGATTTCATAGTCCAGCAGGCTGGTGCCGGTCTGTTCTTTGAACAGCTGGCTCAGACTGGCTTGCGACATGTGGAAGTGCTCCGCTACTTGCTGAACCGAATAGTCGTAGTCCATATAATGCTCTTGAATATAACCCAGTATATTGTCCAGAAGGGTGCCATTATGGCCCCTTTTTATTTTTTCGAGCGACTCGCTAATATCCCGGCTCAATCGTTTGACCATCTCCACAAGCTCTTCGACCGATTCGTATTCCGCAAGAAGGAACACATCGGGGTAATCCAAGGGGATATGATATTGCTGTTTGTTCAACTCTTTGATCGTCTGCATGACGGCGCTTATCATTTCGAATCCGATCAGCTTGACGATGAACAGGGACGGACGTTCATGCTTGAGGAAGTGAATGATCGACTGCAGCACCTGCTCGATCTCATCAATGTCGCCTTGTCGAATATATAGCTTGAGCTTCTCTGCGGCAAGCTGCGGGTATGCGTCCAGGTTGAACGCGTCAGAAGCGCACTCCTGCCAGAAGATGACGCGCCCCGTCCCCTTGACGAGCCTGTAATCAACGGCAGACATGCCTTCTATGTAGGAACGGGGAATGAGATGAACGTCTCTATAGGCAGTGCCAATGCCGACGGTCGTGTGAAGCTGGAATCGTTCCAGCAATTGTTCCTGAATCCCGGAGAAGACGTCACTCAGGCGAGCGTCATCTCTTTCTTCGCTTGCCAGCACCAATACGAGTTTATTTTGATCCGTGTGATCTCTAGCGTATCCTTCAAGCTCATCAGGCAGCGCATGCTCAATAGCAGTCAATACGGCGTCGATATCCGGCATTCCATTGTGACCCAGTTGAAAGACGACGGCGCGAAGCCATGGCTTAGTGATCGTCAGATTGATTTCCTTCGCACTGTCTCGCAATTGCTCCAGCGTTCCGAACTTCCCCTTCAATACTTGGAACAGAAAGTATTCCTTCGCCGCTACCGCCCCATCCTCAATTCTGGCATGCAGCTCCGTATTCTGATTGTTCAAATAGGCAATCGCATGCTGAACGCTTTCCAATTCATTGCTTCTCGGCGTGTGATCGCTCCATATCCCATCGGCATATTGCTTCAGGCGGCGAATGGGGCGGTAGTTCATTCCCATCAAGTAATAGATGATCGCTCCGCCAATGACAAGAATGAAGCACAATACAAAAATAAACAGCAGCTTTAATGATGTAATTCTCTGCATAACCTCACTTACGGGTACAAGGGTCATATAAGTCCAACGGGTATCTTCAGACTTCAAGTAAGAGAACAGATAGTCTCTTCCGTCGAGCGTCAAGGTTCTGTTCGTACCGGATACAGATTGCTGCAGCGCATGGCGAAATTGATCGGACTGAAGGTATGAAGCATTTGATAAAGCGCTTACAATGTTGCCCTGTTCATCGAAAACGGCCGTATTGCCATTGTAATGCTGCATCGAAGTGGCTAGCACACTATGGAAGGCTTGTTCGGGAACGAGGAACAGCACGGTTCGAGTAGCCTTGAATCCGTTATACGACAATGGCGATAGAAAAGTGACGTGCTTCATCGGCTCCGAATTGTCATTTCTATCCACCACGTCCGTTGCCCGAACTTCAGGTTTAGCGATCGTGTTCAATTTCTCTGTGAAATCTTCGATAGACCAATTCTCATAGCGATAAATACTTGAAAGAAGCATGGATAGCGAATTGGAGCCGGTAGATGTATAAATGTAGTCGTCGCCGCGATGATACAATAAAATATCGGATATAAAATCATGGGTAACTTTATATTCTTTCAATTCTTCCACAACAATGGTGGAATGCAATGGATCATCGAGAAACAAGAACGGCTTTAAATGTTGATTGATGGATAGTTGATTCGTAATAATCCGAATTTGCCGCACCTTATCATCTATATCATCCTGCGTTCGTTCCAGCTGCGTTAGATTGGCTGCTAGAATATCTTGCTTGATAATGTTGATAAAGTAGAAATAGATGAGTCCTCCCAAAATTAGAAATGGGACAAGCAAGATGGCAATATAGGAAACAAGATGTTTGACATACAAACTGCCGGTCCTCACGGTTCTCTGTTTTTTCAATGCGTGATCCCCCTCTTGATGCTGCTATCTCTCGTGTTATTATAGCATTCTTAGTGAAGCTGCAACGCCAAATGATAAAAGTGCATATTGCGATGAAATGCATATTGATTGACTGAAAAGCCCGGGAAACGGCGTCGTTGCAGCGAAAGTGAAGGTGTGTACTCCGGAGGGAAAGTGCATATATACATCGTGTAAGCGCTTCTAGTATTGTTAATGGCATGACAGCAGAGCATAAAAGGAGGCAGTGCATGTGGCACACACAGACATGACTATGATACGGAGGAAAGCCGGCCCCGTTATCGTAAAGGCATCACCTTGGAGAAAGATGATTCGCGATTATCAGCTCTATTTATTGGCTCTTCCAGCCGTTGCCTATTTATTTATTTTTCACTATATTCCCATGTACGGCGTCACGATTGCCTTGAAGAATTACAATCCGCTGGAAGGCATACTGGGCAGCCCGTGGGCCGGGTTTCAGCACTTTGAGCGGTTTTTCAACCTATACCAGTTTTGGCCGCTAATTAAGAATACGATCGGCCTCAGTTTATATCAGCTGATCGTAGGCTTTCCTGTTCCTATTCTATTGGCGCTTCTGCTGAACCAGACAAGAAACAAACGATTCAAATCGTTTGTCCAGACTGTCACCTACGCGCCTCACTTTATTTCTATCGTTGTACTCGTTGGTATGGTTACGCTATTCCTGTCGCCGCGATCCGGCTTCATTAATCATCTGATTGTGGCGTTCGGAGGAGAAGCGATTCTGTTCATGGGCGAACCTGCTTACTTTAAAACGATCTACGTCTTGTCGGGCATATGGCAGAATATGGGATGGTCCAGCATTATCTACCTGGCTGCGCTGGCTTCCATCAGTCCGGAATTGTATGAAGCGGCCAAGGTGGATGGCGCCAGCAAGTGGAAGCAGATTCTTCATATCGATATTCCCGGCATTATGCCGACGGCGATTATTCTGCTCATTCTGAATGTGGGACAATTGTTGAATGTAGGTTTTCATAAAGTCTACTTGATGCAAAATCCGCTGACGGAAGCTTCTCAGGAGATTATCTCCACTTATATTTACAAAGTGGGATTGATTCAAGCGCAATACAGCTTCTCGACGGCTGTCGGGTTATTTAATGCCTTGATCAATATTGTGCTCTTGTTCGGCGTCAATTACTTCGCTCGCCGCGTATCGAACTCAAGCTTATGGTAGGAGAAAGGCTGGTCACGCAATGAATAAGAAATATATATCGGCAGATCGATATTTCGACTGGATGAACTACGCCCTGTTGTCGGTTATTGTGGTCATCATACTGTATCCGCTTTATTTTATCATCATCGCTTCCGTATCGGACCCTACTTATGTAAATAGCGGAGCGTTAAGCTTTTGGCCGAAAGGATTTATGATTAGCGGCTACGAGAGAGTATTCGCTTATACGCAGGTGTGGATCGGTTATCGGAATACGGTATTCTACACGATTGTCGGCACGATTCTCAATGTTTTCCTGACGATGGGCATTGCTTATACATTAAGCCGCAAGCGGTTCTACGGCAAGCGATTGCTGACGTTTTACTTGCTGGTTCCCATGTTTTTCAGCGGCGGTTTAATCCCGACCTTCCTGCTCGTGAAGAGCCTTGGGCTCTACAATTCATGGCTGGCAGTGATTCTGGTCAACGCCGTCAGTATATTTAATGTCATCATCGCCCGTACCTTCATTCAAGGGTCGATACCCGAAGAGCTCTATGAAGCGGCGCAAATCGATGGCTGCAACCACTTTACTTACTTTTTCCGCATCATTTTGCCGCTATCGGGCTCTATTCTTGCGGTGCTGTTCCTTTATTACGGGGTAGAGCATTGGAATGATTTCTTCACCTCATTGGTGTATTTGAATGATTCTAATTTATTCTCGTTGCAGCTTGTTCTGCGGGGTATATTGATTCAAAGCACGGTGCAAGCGGATCTGGTGACGGGTACGGAGGATCTGGTCCGTCAGCAAAATGAAATCGAGCAGATGAAATACGCGCTAATTATTATTACAACGATTCCTCTTCTGGTCGTTTATCCGTTCGTACAGAGGTTCTTTGTGAAAGGCGTAATGATCGGCTCAGTTAAAGCCTAGCGGCTTCTCGAAACGGCGTCTTCATTGAAGACAAGGTTTCTTAAGCGAATAGCATATAGGAGGATCACACATGAACAAAACAAGAATGGGAGTCGCATCGGTTGCCCTGCTTGTCTTGCTGGCAGGCTGTTCGGGCGGTCAAAACGGTGTGCAAAACGGGGGTCAAAACGAAGCGAATGCTGGTCAGAAGGGGAATGAAAGCGCAAAGCCGTCGGCAAGCACATTGCCTGAAGCGGGAACGCTTCCGCTGTCCAATGAGCCGGTGACGCTTAAAATCGGGACGGTTGTCGTGGACGGGGCTCCGGCCAGCAAGGATGTTGTGCTGTGGCAAGAGATTGAGGAGCAGACGAATGTGCATATCGACTTTCAGGATGTCAACAAGAGCCAATGGCCTGAGAAGAAGGGACTGGCATTCGCGAGCAACGAGCTGCCGGAGGCCTATGTCGGGAATGGTATCCTGACAGATGTGGAGCTATTGAATTACGGCGCCAGCGGACTTATTATTCCGCTGGAGGATCTGATTGAAGAGCACGCGCCTAATCTGAAGAAGGCATTCCAGGAATATCCGGAGCTGAAGCAGCAAATTACAGCGCCCGACGGTCATATTTACGCGATTCCTTCCTTCAATGACGACTGGCAGCTGCCGAAGGTGGATGCGCCGCTATTCGTCAATAAGAGCTGGTTGGAAGCGGTGGGAATGGAACCTCCGACAACGACAGAGCAATTCGAGGAAATGCTGAGAGCGTTCAAGGACAACGATCTCAACGGCAACGGGAAAGCGGATGAGATTCCTTACGCCGTGGGTAAGGACTTCGGCTACTTCGTCGATATTCTGGGCACCTTCGGCGTGATGGACACCGACTTCAAGACGCATATCGGACTGGAGGACGGCAAGGCGATCTATACCTATGCGAAGCCGGAGCTGCAGGAGGCGGCCGCCTATCTGCACAGACTGTACTCCGAGGGCCTGATCGATAAAGAAGTGTTTACCCAGGACAGCAGAAGCTTCGGCGCCAAGGTGAAGACGGTTCCCCGCATCGTTGGCGTATTCCAGGGCTGGCGCAGCACAGCATGGGTTAATCAGCCGGAAGAGATGGGCGATTACATCGCGATCGGACCGCTGGCTGGGCCGAGCGGCGATCGGCAGTGGCGCAAGATCAAGAGTGGATTGTCGAACCGCGGCTCCTTCGTCATTACGAATGCAGCACAAAACAAAGAGCTTCTCATCCGGTGGGCAGATCATCTCCTTAGCGATGATATCCAAATGCAGATGGCCAATTCGGGACGATTTGGCGACTATCTAGAGAAGACGAGCGACAACAAAGTGAAGCTGCTGCGTCATCTGGACTTCACGAATCCAGTAGAAAGCACGAATACGCCAGGCAATCAATCGCGAATCGTGTTCATGACAGAAAGCAATTCGAAGCGCCTGAGCGAGGCGACTGCGGTTGCGGCGGAGAAGGCGGAATACGATAAGCTCTACCTGGATTACTTCCCTGAGGAAGTGTATCCGCAAGTGTTCCTGAGCGCTGAAGAATCCCAGGAGATTTCAACAGTGGGCAAGGACATCATCTCTTATTCGGACAGCATGCTGGCGAAGTGGATTGTCAACGGCGGCGTCGAGAAGGATTGGGACGGGTACTTGAAGAAGCTGAACGATATGGGAATGAGCCGCTATATCGAGATTTATCAGCAAGCGCTCGATCGGCAAAATAACGCCAATTAATTGGCGTGGTTACACTAATCATGCGAGGTGCTTAATATGAATCGATCTATCGTATGCGAGCCTTTGAACATGGATTGGGCAGCGATGAAGATGCCTGAGCGCGCCTTGTTCGATGAAGCGCTTGCTTACAGTGTGGAGAAAGTGAGGGGGAATCTGGGCGAGTATACCGACCAGTTCTTATCCCCTGCCGGCAAGAACAATAATTACTGGCCTGAGGACAATGTAGACTGGACGAACGGATTCTGGAGCGGTATGATCTGGATCGCGTATGCGCTGACAGAGGATGAGCAATTCCTGCGGTCGGGCCGAATTCATAGTGAGTCCTTCAAGAAACGGCTGGAGCAAGACGTCGTTCTGCAGCACCATGATATCGGGTTCCTGTATACGCCGTCTTGCGTAGCGGATTATAAGCTGACCGGCGATACGACCGCCAGGGATACAGCCATTGCAGCCGCGAATCGGCTCGCCCGATTGTACAGGCCCGTTCCCGGCATTATTCAGCGCGGCGGAGATATGGCTGATCTGTCGCACCGCTTCACCGGCATATTCATTGTAGACTGTCTTATGAACATTCCTCTGTGGTATTGGGCTGCGGAAGAGACGGGGAACAAGGATTGGCAAGAGATGGCTTACCAGCATGCCAAGAACAGCCTGATTGCGCTTGTGCAGGATAACGGCGCCGTCGTGCAGCATGGACATGCCGATGTCCGGACAGGCGAGCTAACCTGCGATCCGGAAGCTTCGCAGGGCAAGGGCGGATGGGATGCCTGCTGGTCCAGAGGACAGGCTTGGGCCATGTACGGGTTCGCATTGTCTTACAGCTATACGAAGGATCGCCGCTTCCTGGAAGCGGCGCAATGCCTGACGAATTATTACCTGAATCGGCTGCCGGACGATCTGATCGCCAACTGGGATTTGGCGTATACGGAAGATGATGCGCAGCGGGACACCTCTGCGGCGTCTATTGCCATCTGCGGCATGCTGGAGCTGGCATCCCAACTCCCTATATACGACGATTATAAGCGGACTCTGGAGAGTGCGGCGCTGAAGATGCTGGAATCCTTGACCAGGAAGTATCTGACGACGAAGGAAGAGAGCTCCAACGCCTTGCTGAAGGGCGGCGTCTACGCGTACCGGATCGACAATGGCATCAATGAGCCGTGCGTATGGGGAGATTACTATTATATGGAGGCGCTGTGGCGAGTGCTTCGCCCATTCAACAGATTCTGGTAAATGCTTGCGAATATCCTGACGCATGAATCAAAGGAGGAATCAAGCAAATGAAGAGACTCAAGAAATCCAGCTGCTTGTTGCTATTAATGTGCATGATTTCGGCACTTCTTGTGCCTGTGTCTGAACGGACGGCATACGCCTCTGATGAATACGATCTGCTAAGGGTAAAATGGACGGACTACTTGACGGGAGGCGGCGGGTATAATCCCGCCGATCTCGATATTGCCGCCGCTATCACGGCAATAACGGATAAAGCTTCCAACGCCGGAGGGACGGGCGCTTGGGATACAATGGACACAAGTCCGGGGCGGACTTATCTGTGGAGCGACTTGACCAGTACGACGAATTCCGGCCATCTGACGAGCAATTACAGCCGACTGCGGGATATGGCTGTCGCTTATTCGACTGTCGGATCGACGCTATATCAGGATACAGCTCTGGAGAGCGCCATTGTCGGCGGTCTGGACTGGATGTACGCCAATCGGTATAACGAATCCACCGCCAAGTACGGGAACAACTGGCATTGGGACATTGGCGCCCCTCTTGTTCTGGGCGATGTTATGGCGTTAATGTACGATTCCTTGTCCGCTGTTCAGATTGCGAACTACAGCGCTGCGGTCGACCACTTCACACCGGGAGTCGGAGCCGTCGATACGGGGGCTAATCGGCTGGACAAGGCACTTATCCTTATGCTTCGCGGTATTGTTGGCAAAGACAGCGGCAAGCTTACGCAAGGCCGGGATGCCGTCAGCGCTGCACTGCCCGACGTGTCCTACAGCAAGTGGCAGGCCAATATGGCATATGGCGACCGAGACGGGTTCTATTCGGATGGCTCCTTCATCCAGCATAACTATGTTCCCTCTACTGGCTCCTACGGCATCGGACTGCTCGGCGGAGTGACCAAGCTGACCATGGTGCTCCAAGGCTCGACGTGGACAATCACCGATCCTAACCTAAGCCATGTATATGACTGGGTTACGGAAGTATTCGATCCTCATATCTACCGGGGATTGGTGATGCATGGCGTTATGGGAAGAAGCATCGCACGGTCCAAAATCTACAGAGGACCGGACATGTATGTCCTGCGCCTGTCGGAAAGCGCTTCGCCTACTCAGGCAGCGTTATTCAAAAGTATGGTGAAATACTGGATTGAAGCGGACTCTACGCTGGCCAACCCTTATGAAAATCGGCGGATTAGCGACATCGCATTATTGAAATCGCTTACAGATGATGCATCTGTCTCCCCTCGGGGAGATCTGACCCTGCATAAGCAATTTTCGGTGATGGATCGCATCGTCCACTTAAGGCCAGGCTTCGCCTTCGGAGTCAGTATGTCGTCTTCGCGCATATACAATTACGAGTCCATTAACGGAGAAAACTTGAAGGGCTGGTATACCGGCGAGGGCATGACCTACTTGTACAATAATGATCTAAATCAGTATACGGACGCCTTCTGGCCGACGGTGAACGCTTATCGCTTGCCGGGTACGACTTCGGACGGCGCTACCAGGGGTCAGGGGTATGCGTCTACGAAATCCTGGGTTGGCGGTTCTGTCATCGATCATGAATACGGCGCGGCAGGCATGGATCTCGACCCCCATAACAGCAGTCTGTCGGGCAAAAAATCATGGTTCATGTTCGACGATGAGATCGTCGCTCTAGGGGCAGGCATAACGAGTACGGATAATCGCAACGTGGAGACGATTGTAGACAACCGTATGCTGAATGCCGCTGGCGATAATACGCTTACCGTTGACGGAACAGTCCGCTCCGGGCTGCTGAACTGGTCAGAATCGATGAGCAATGCCGATTGGGCGCATCTGGCCGGGAATGCGGCAGATTCTGACATCGGCTACTACTTCCCGCAATCTCCGACGGTGCACGGCCTGCGCGAAGCGAGAACGGGTAGCTGGCAGCAGATTCACAGCAGTGGAGATCCTGCTCCTCTGACAAGGAATTACTTGAGCATGGCACTGAATCACGGTACAAATCCGGCCGATGCCTCCTATTCATATGTTCTGCTGCCGAACAAGAGCGCGGCTGCCACATCCGGCTACAGCGCTAATCCCGATATCACAATTATGGCCAATAATGCCCATGTGCAGGCCGTCCATGAGAAGAATACCGGGGTGACGGCCGCTAACTTCTGGAGTCCGGGGACAGTTGGACCGATCCGATCCTCTAATCCTGCATCGGTCATGATAAGAGAGAATGGCAATGAACTGACGATTGCGGTGTCCGATCCCACGATGCTGCAAAACGAAGTGGCGGTCGAGCTGGGGAGAGCTGGCCTGTGCATTGAGAGCTATGACCCCGAGGTTTCGATCAAGCAGTTTACGCCGACGATCAAATTGGCGGTGGACACGACGCAATCATGGGGGAAAACCTATACGGTCAAATTCAAGTACAATCCCGAAGTAGAGGTGCCTCTGACGGAGACGCTGCTGCCTGTCGCCGATGCTTATGTAAGAGGAGGCGTACATGGCAACAACAATTACGGTTCCTCCAGCTTCACGGTGATCCAGGATGCCGTGAATCCGGATTTCAGCCGCAAGACTTATATGAAGTTCAATCTGCCTGACGGGGCTGTGATCCGTTCCGCCAAGCTGCGCATTCACGGCAGAAACGCGACGGATACGCTCCCTGTAACCGTCAAAGCATACGGGACGGCGGACAATTGGACGGAGAACGGCATCACCTGGAATAATGCGCCGTCTGCCGCTACCGCCATGCTGTCCTCTTCCGGCGTAGACAATATCCCTGCTTACCATGAATTCGACGTTACTGAATTTGTGCAGGGAGAGACGGCGGATGGTATTGTTTCCTTTGTCCTGTTAAGTGATGGTGATGAAGGGGAATACCTGGATTTCAGTACAAGAGAAAGCGCCGATCATAAGCCGGAATTAGTTATAGCATATTAGTGGAAAGCTTTGCTTTGTTATCCGGCTAGCTGTTGTTGCCCCATTCATTGGCGAATGGGGCTTTTTCCATACTACTTCTGCTTGAATAGCATATGCGAACTGATGGGAGCGTGACGCCAGGCGCTGGCTTTGTCACAACATGCGAATGTGCTTAGGTGGATTATTGCTCCGCCGCCTGCATCAGCTCATAAATTTTGCGAGTCGTATTCACATTGCGGATCGTAACCAGCTTGTACAGCTTGGTGCCGATAATTTTGGACATGCCGCTCTTCGTCACGTTATTACGATCTACCGACCAGATGACCGCTCCGGGAGCATAGACGGCCCGGTCAATCTCCGGCTTTAATGGCAATTGCTCCATAACGGATTCGTCATTCACTTCGTCCCACAGGAAGAGTACGTCACTTTTCATCGTCTGATCGTTCACCCAACTATCCGGTAACGCGCTCATCACATTCTTGAATTCATCCAGGCTTCGAACCACCACTCGTATAGGCAATCCGAAATCGGCGAGAATGGCTTCTTCCAGTACGGCAACCAGTTCATCTTTGCTCAATGAAGATTGCGTGAAGATGATATTACCTGTATTAATATAAGTTTTGACATGATTCATGCTCACACGTTCAAACGTTGTTTTAAGCTGCTTCATATCAATTTTATTGTTTCCGCCGACATTGATCCCTCTCAGCAAAGCCACATAGACCAACAATATCCCTCCTGTCGATATTCCATGTATAATTGAGATACAACGAGAAAGCAATTTCATTGCACATGTGTGCGGCAAGCTGCGTAGTCGTTAAGACTTGATCTTATAGTAACGTAGTTGTAAAAGAATGTATATCGCAGGAGATGAACGGCGAGTAATATTGAAATGATCTAACGTAGAAGGGGGCATGAAGCATGTACGAGTTGAAGACCAAGGAAAATGATAACAGTGTGATTGAATTTATCGAGAATGTAGAGCAGCCCAGGAAGCGCGAGGATGCCTACAGGCTGCTGGATATCTTCACGGAAACGACCGGTTATCCGGCGAAAATGTGGGGACCAAGCATCATCGGCTTCGGTTCGTATCATTATAAATACGCTACAGGGCACGAAGGCGACGCTCCGCTTGTTGGTTTCTCCCCAAGAAAAGCCAAGATCAGTTTGTATTTTGCGACGGGTGATACGGAGCGAGAAGAACTGCTGAAGCACTTCGGGAAGCACACGGCAGGAAAAGCCTGCGTCTACATCAACAAAGTAGATGATATTGATGTCGAAGTTCTAAAGGCATTAATCCGACAATCCGTTAAGTTTCTCAGGGAAACCTATGGTTCTTGATGCGCGCAATAAGCGAGCGTCTGTATGGCGTCCACCCGTCATCAGATTGACTGATGACGGGTTTTTACTCTTTGCGTACCCTCTGGCGAGGGGTGCTTGCTCTTAATCCACTTTTGAATATTGTGCTATTGTACCCGATGAAACGATGTGTGTCTCCCGATATTGGGATAGTTACTGGCTGAAGGATTACTCCCATTAGCGCTTCGTGAAATGGTTCACGCAGATTGTTGAACTTCTGGTAGAATGGGTTGAGGATTCATGCGAGTGATCTCGCATTCATACCGCCATAAAAAGAAGAATGAGGGAATGCTGTGAATCAAAAATTTGTCATCTATTTGGGGTTAGCTTTTATCGCTGCGGTATGGGGAGTGAATTTTGGGCTCGCACGGTGGGCTATGGACGTATTCGCCCCTGAGCTGTTTGTATTTCTCCGTTTTGGATTAACCGTTCCTTTGATCTTCCTCTTCCTGAGATGGAAGGAGGGCAGTGTTGGTATTGCACTCAGAGATCTATGGAAGCTTGCACTGTACGGCTTCATCGGCGTTACGATCCTGGAAATCGCAGTAATGTATTCTGTGAAATATACTACGATCGCCAACGCATCGTTGTTGAATGTCGCACCCTGGCCGATATTCACCGCCTTGCTCGCTCCGCTGTTCACCAAGGAAAAGGTGACGAGAGTGCTCGCGATCGGCGGGGTGCTGGCCGTAGCAGGAGTCACGTTCATTATTGTCGGTGGCAAGGAAGGCTTCAGCTTTTCATCGCAATATATGTGGGGCAATATGATCGCAATCGGCATTAGTCTGCTTGGGGCTGTATACAATTTGTCTTACATGTCATTGATGGAAAAGTATTCACCGCTGCGCGTTACGGCGTGGATAACCTTATTCGGCGTTATCTTTCTGCTTCCGTTTACTTGGGGGACATGGAGCTCAGTCAAGTGGACGGAGCTTGATGTGTCTGTCTGGGCGGTTTTGTTCTACAATGTGTTCTTCTGCACATTTCTTGCCTTTATCATTTGGAACATTGGTATGAAGCGGATCGGTGCTTCACGGGCGAATTTTTACCGCTATGTCGTTCCGGCGAGCGCTGCTGTCACCGGATATCTCATGTTTGGCGAGACGGTTACGCTGTGGCAGCTGCTCGGCGTGTCCCTCATCGCGGCTGGACTCCTGGGCATTACGCTGGAGCGGCAACCGAAGGAGGAGGGCATCCCGTCAAAGCCTGCAGTCATTGCTTCTATGCCAAAATCTGTACCAAAGAAATCCTAGAGCTTGTTACAGATACGTTTCGAAATTTTTTTAAATGAAATCAAACATTTTGCCATGTTGGATTGTGTTACATATAAAGGGGGGGGGAAAAGCAGCATGGAGGATACCTTGCAGCGTACGGGCAAGGAGATCACTCAAATCTATCAACGTCATGCAGACACGATTTATAAGGTCTGCTTCATGATGCTACGAAATGTTGTGGATGCGGAAGAGGCAACACAGACTGTCTTCCTGAAGCTGATGCAGACGGACAAAGCTTTCCACGACAGTGAGCACGAGAAGGCTTGGCTCATTGTGACCGCCCGCAATCATTGCAAAAATATGCTCAAAAATTGGTGGAGACGGCTGCGGGTCTCTTGGGAAGAGAGCGACCAGAAGCAGCTAGCCGAGGAAATCAAACATGACGAAGTGATCGATGAGGTGCTTTCTCTCCCCGAGAAATATCGGCTCCCGATCTATCTCTTCTATTATGAAGGGTATAGCACGAAGGAGATTGCAGATCTGCTCTCCGCGAAGGAAGCCACAATTCGCACAAGGCTACATACAGGCAGGAAGCTCTTGAAGCTGCAGATAGGTGGTGAACGGCATGAATGAGAAGGAATTGATCACCCGCTTAGGGAGAATCGGTCCGACTGAGACGCAGAAGGAGCGGATGCTTGACCGCATACTTGCGCCTGAAGCGCCGAAGAAGGCGCCCTTGAAAGCGGCCTATCGATTCGGGATTCCCGCCGCATGCTGCGCGATGCTCGCGCTCGTTCTCGCCATTCCTCTCCTCTTCAAGCAAGAGTCGGTCATTCCGCAGCTTGTGCCTGCGAATGCGCAGCCTGTCGTTGGAATTTCAGTGCTAGGGGTTCATACCCGGGGAATGGACAGGATGGGACCACAGAAGTATATGAACTATAACGGACATCGTTATACGTTCCTGCAGCAAGGTGTCGCTTACGATCTGTCCGGCTTCATGCGGGAGTCGAAGGAGGAGTTAGGTACGCTCCAATTCGATGTATTGGAAGATCTAGGAAGCGGCGGAAAGAAAGGCTATGCCAACAAGGATTATGCGGCGACCTACCTTGTAGGGGGAACGCTGTATCGTCTGCCTGGCTACGATACCGGATTCCGCCTTGCAGTGGAGCTGGACGGGCAGTATTATATCGCCCAGCTTGCCGGCAGAACGGATGAAGGAATCATTCCGGCTAATGAGTATATCGCGTTGGCCGATCTGAAGCGGCTCGCCGAACGGGTAGACATTATGAATCATAGCGGAAGCAAGCTGCTGCATTCGCTCGTGGAGAAGCAAGCTGTCAAGGAGTGGATTGAGGCGATAAGCGCCAGCAGCAGTGCGGATGATTTGACAAGAGAAGATATGGAGAAGCTTGCCAGAGCGCAATCCGAGGGCCGATCGTATAAGATTGCATTCCAATTGAAGGATAACACTTCCATTGATATGTATGTCGCACCGGAATTAAAGCTGGCATCCATCGGCAATGGAAGGTATGTGCTGGCTGAGGCGTTCCTGAAGCAATATGGACAACTATTCATAAACAACTGAGACGAGAGGATGAATCATGATGAAAAAATATATGAAGCGTTCCATTGTAACATTGACAGCAGTATCCTGCATCGCGGGAGGGGCTTCGGCTATGGCAGCCAACGTGGTGGCGGTACCGATCAGTGCTCCTATTGAAGCAGTGCCAATTAGCGCTCCTGTGGAAGCCGTGCCGATCAACGCGCCGTTGTATGAAATTGCGCAGCAAAAGATGCTGGAATCGCTGCGTATTTACGGCACAGCAACTTCTATTGAAGAAGGCCGCATCATGCTGGAGAACAACAATGAGAATGCCGAGTTCGACAAAATTGTCGTCAATGTGGGCGAGGATACATTAATTCTGGATGCGGTGACCGGCTTGCCGATGTCCATCGATGACATTCGCGAGAACGAGACCGTGTATGCGTATGTAGGTCCGGCTATGACAATGAGCTTGCCGCCGATGTCTGGAGCGGAGCTTGTGCTGGCGAATATTCCGGCTGACTTCCGGGTTCCGGCATATGAGGAAATCGATCGTGTCGAGGAAGGCGAAGACGGCAGTGTCATCGTTCATACGAATCGCGATACCACATACACAGTGACTGACGATACGGAGCTGTTCCCATATCTGACGAGAAATATCGTCACAAAGCATCACTTGATTCCCGGCACCAAGCTGCTCGTATGGGAACCGGCGGTAATGGGAGAACAAGCTGAAGGAGAAGCTGGAGAACAAGAGGAAGCAGCTTCTCTGAAAATGATGGTGTTCGCTTACGGTTATAGCGGTACGGCTGAAGTCGGGCTGGACGGCATGACAATTAAAGGAGAAGCGCTAGAACTGTCCGAAGATGAGCAGCCGTATGTCGAGAATGGTCATCTAATGCTTCCATTCCGCCAATTCGTAGAAGCGCTGGGCTACGAGATTGAGTGGAATGAGGAAACTAGAGGCATTACAGTGCTGAACGGTGAGAAGGAACTCTACAGCTTCACTGCCCGCGGTACAGAAGTTAAGCTAGGCAATGAAGAAGAGACTCGCACATTGTTCGAGGCTGCTGCAGTTGAGAACGGCGTATCCTTCATGACTGCGGACGATCTCTTGTTCCTGAACAACGTGAAGCTGGTGGAAGAGGAATAATCCGCAAGCAGCGGCGATACGAGCGAATAATCTCGTGGACTAATTGCACCATAACAGAAAAGTACAGGCTTCGAGGCTGACCAGCCCCGAAGCCTGTACTTTTTTTTGTTGGGGAAAGGGGCCGCTGTATGGTGTGGGGGAACAATTCGATTTCGAATTCTGTATTTTTATGGTTAAATTCGAAACTATTTGTCGAAATAGTATGCTATTATGTCATTATAGTTTCTGTATAGTTTATAAGTATGGTTAGTTTAAAGATAAGTAAGGAGGGGGATTGGAAAGCAATGAAGGTAGTTAGCATTTATTTCGAGACTTCTATTTTACTTTGTTGGAGAGAGAGGTTGTAATGGACATGAAGAGTAAGCACAAGGCATGGATTCGCATGAGAACTCGATTCATGATGGGATTATTCATGATATCCGTCATTACAGGAAGTTTGGGTATGCCCGTCTATGCAGAGCCGGATGCGCCGGCTCCGACGATTAGCGCGCACCCGCAAGACGCTAACGTAGATCAGGGAGCTCCGAGCATTACGTTAAGCGTAACGGCTAACGGAAGCGGCACGCTGAGCTACCAGTGGATTCGTAACTCGACTAATTCCTACATTGGCGGAAATACGATTAACGGGGCGACATCCGCGACATATGACATCCCGACCTCTACCCCACGCGACGAATATTATTACGTCATTGTGACGAATACGGATAACAGCGTATCGGGCATTAACAAGGCTACGACAAGGAGCGACTTCGCCCACGTGACGGTTAACGCGCTGGCGAATGCGGCTGTTCCGGTCATCAGCGCGCACCCGCAAGACGCTAACGTAGATCAGGGAGCTCCGAGCATTACGTTAAGCGTAACGGCTAGCGGAAGCGGGAGCGGCACGCTGAGCTACCAGTGGATGCGTAACTCTACTAACTCTTACATTGGCGGAAGTACGATTAACGGGGCGACATCCGCGACCTATGACATCCCGACCTCTACCCCACGCGACGAATATTATTACGTCGTTGTGACGAATACGGATAACAGCGTATCGGGCATTAACAAAGCTACGACAAGGAGCGACTTCGCCCACGTGACGGTTAACGCGCTGGCGAATGCGGCTGATCCGGTCATCAGCGCACACCCGCAAGACGCTAACGTGGACCAGGGAGCTCCGAGCGTGACGTTAAGTGTGACGGCAAGCGCAAGTGGAAGCGGCACGCTGAGCTACCAGTGGATGCGTAACTCTACTAACTCTTACATTGGCGGAAATACGATTAACGGGGCGACATCCGCGACATATGACATCCCGACCTCTACCCCACGCGACGAATATTATTACGTCGTTGTGACGAATACGGATAACAGCGTATCGGGCATTAACAAGGCTACGACAAGGAGCGACTTCGCCCACGTGACGGTTAACGCACTGGCGAATGCGGCTGATCCGGTCATCAGCGCACACCCGCAAGACGCTAACGTGGACCAGGGAGCTCCGAGCGTGACGTTAAGTGTGACGGCAAGCGCAAGTGGAAGCGGCACGCTGAGCTACCAGTGGATGCGTAACTCTACTAACTCTTACATTGGCGGAAATACGATTAACGGAGCGACATCCGCGACCTATGACATCCCGACCTCTACCCCACGCGACGAATATTATTACGTCGTGGTGAAGAACACGGACAATAGCGTATCGGGCGCCAAGACGGCCACCGCAAGGAGCGACTTCGCCCATGTGACGGTCAATGCGCTTGCTAATGCGTCGGCTCCGACGATTAGCGATCAGCCGGTAGGCGGAATCGTACATGAGTATGATACGGTCACGCTAGGCGTAACGGCAAGCGCAAGTGGAAGTGGCACGCTGAGCTATCAGTGGGTTCGCAACTCTACTAATTCCTACATTGGGGGAAATGCGATTAATGGGGCGACATCTAGCACATACGATGTGCCGACGTCCTATGCGCATAATGACTATTACTATGTGGTCGTGACGAATACGGACAACAGCGTTCCGGGTACCAAGACGGCCAGTACGAGAAGTGATTTCGCTCACGTCACAGTTCTTGATGTGACTCCTCCTTCAGTAAGCATCTCCTCGGCGCAAGCCAATCCGACGAATGCGTCCTCATTCCCTGTGAAAATCGCGTTCAGTGAAGCAGTAACGGGATTTGATCTAGCGGATATTGCCGTCACGAACGGTAGCGCAAGCAATCTCGTTATGAACAATAGCCGTACTTTTACAGCAATGGTTACACCGTCTACGGAGGGAGAAGTGAGGGTTAACGTTGCGGCAGGTGTTGCGGCTGACGCAGCGATGAACAGCAATACAGCGGCCACGGAATTTAGTGTTACATACGATACAACGGCCCCGACGGCAATTATCACATCGACAGAGCCTGATCCGACTACAAGCAAGCCTTTCAGTGTAACGATCGCATTCAGTGAAGCGGTGACCGGATTCGCGGTGGGCGACATTGCTGTGACGAACGGAACCGCGAGTAATCTATCGACGGCGGATAACATGACGTACAGGGCAGACATTACGCCTGTCGCGCACGGGGAAGTCAAGCTTAATCTGGCGGCGGGAACTACAATCGATGCGGCGGGTAACGACAATATAGCGGCAGCGGAGTTCACTATCGCATACGATGGCACAGCGCCTAGAGTAAGCGATTACTATCCGGAGGACGAAGCGACGTCAGTGGGATGGGATGACGATCTCAAGCTGGTATTCAGCGAGAATGTGACGGCTGTAGCGGGCAAGTCTATCGTGATCAAAAAAATGAAAGACGATAGCATTGTAGAATCGATTGCTGCAGCCGATACGTCGAAGGTGACGATTGCAGGCGCGGAGGTTGTTGTAAATGTGGAGACACTGCATTCCGGAACCGGCTATTACGTTCAGATCGATGCAGGAGCGTTCAAAGATGTAGAGAATACGGAATATGCAGGCATATTAGATAAGACATCCTGGAATTTCATGACGGTTGCGGCATCCAGAGGTCCAAGCGAAATGTTGATAGGAACTTCTGTGAACGGAAAAGAAGTGGACTTGGGGAGCGAGGTCGTTAACAGATCGGAGAATTACACGAAAACGACCATTATGCTAGATGATCGGAGCTTAATGGAAAAGCTAAAGGCAGTAGCGGACGGTGCTGTGATTACGATAAAGGACAGGAATGATTCCGATCTATACGTCACTCAGCTTAGCGGCCAGTTGCTTCGTTATTTGAAAGAAAAGCAGGTCACTCTGGAATTCAAGACGGAATACGCAACCTATACGCTTCCGGCTCAACTGATCAATATGGAGGCATTGGCGGCGCAACTGGGAGAGAACATCTCTTCGGAAAATGTCGGCGTTCGCGTCGAATTGGTTATGCCCTCGGCGGGTACGGTGAATACGGCTGAAAATGCCGCCAAGGAAGGTTCATTCGAGCTTGCAGCCAATCCGGTGAGCTTCAGAGTTATCGTGACGCACGGCGATTCTTCCGTTGAAGTAGACACATTCAAAGCTTACGTGGAGCGTACACTTCTACTTCCGGAAAGTGTCGATCGGCATCGGGTAACGACTGGCGTCGTCATCAATTCAGACGGAACGGTTCGCCATGTGCCAACCTCGTTCGAAGTGATTAATGGTCGTCAGTACGCGATCATCAACAGCTTGACCAACAGTTCGTATGCGCTGGTGTGGAATCCGGTTCAATTCGGCGATATGAGTCGTCATTGGGCGAAGGATGCCGTTAATGACATGGGCTCGCGGATGGTCATTAACGGCACGGGGGACGGTAATTATACTCCTGATACGAACATTACACGCGCCGAGTTCGCCGCAATCATCGTTCGTGCGCTAGGTATGAAGCCGCAAGCGGGAACAACGCCGTTCTCCGACGTTCAGGCATCAGATTGGTACAGCGGGGCGGTCAATACTGCGCATGCATATCGACTAATCGCCGGCTATGATGATGGAACCTTCCGCCCGAATGAGAAGATTACCCGAGAGCAAGCGACGACCATTATGGCCGAAGCGATGGCGATAACGGGATTGTACGATCAGTACGCGTCTTCATCCGCGGAATCGGCGCTTAATAAATATGCGGACGCTTCAGATGTATCTCCATGGGCGAAGCAGAGCCTTGCAGTCAGCTTGCAGGTAGGCGTCATTCAAGGAAGGAGCGGCTTGAAGCTCGCGCCGCAAGCCTTTGTCACCAGAGCTGAAGTTGCGGTCATGGTGGAGCGATTGCTGAAGCGGTCCGGGTTAATTTAACTCTTCCTTAAAGAAAGGTGCATTCCTTCAGTACAATTGAAGCGGATGCACCTTTTTTCTATGGAATGGAGCCTGCAAGAGATGAGCGTCCGATGCAACTTTAGCGATATTGTTACGTCTAATCCTAACACGAGGCTAAATTATCCAATCTAATGAAATCGGGTCACTCTACATTTGACATGTAAGGAGAAAAGTCTATGCGCAGGTCTATTGTGATGATGATAGTGTTGTTAAGCTTCATGGTCGCTATTCTGACGTTGCCGGGGTGGAAGGAAGCCGCAAGGGACAATACGAGTTTTGATGCGCCGCTCCTACCCGCTGCCCTCGAGAAGCAGGATGAACAGACGGGAGAACGATTATCGCCTGAGAAGCTGTCTTTTGCCTTGGAAGAGGAGGAGGACGGCTTCGGACTGCGGTTCGATAAGGAACAATATGTCACGCTGCTCAGGACCGTGCAGGCAGGTCATGCAATTGTACATATGACGGAAAGGTCATCGAAGTCCGGGGACAGTCGTATTTATGATGCCATAGTCGTTCGTCCAGACACGGGAGAGGCGGAGTCATATCCCTTATTCGAGACGTTCGGCGACAACTATACCTACATTGGCTCTCCGCAATTCTATCCTTCGGGCAACAATCAGGTATGGTTCATCAAGCACACAGTGGACAATGAGCAGCTGAGCTACAGTCTTATGAGGCTGGATGTGAGCACAGGCGGAGTAAGCACACGGGTTCCGGACTTCTGGCTGGTGGATCAGCGGGACGAAGCGGAGCGGGATGACTTTATCATCCAATCTTATCCGCTGTACGATGAGCATGGCCAATTGCAGAAGCTTATGGTGACGACATTCCAGGGGAAGATGTGGGTGCTGCCGTGGGAAGGCGATTACGGCCCGGCTGTCTACGACTCTCCTGCGACGTATCCCGCCTATGGCGATATCGGCAGCAAGCCTCCGCGAAGCCTTCTCTTCCCATCTCCTGACTTGGGGCGGTTCGTCTATCGGTTCGTCGACCGCAATCAGATTATGCCGGGCAACCATTATGAGGTGATAGATACCGCAACAAGACAAGTGGTGGGCCTGATCGGCATGGAAGAGACGATGATACCGATGGATAACGGTATTCGCTGGAATGAAGAGGGCAGTTTGTTTCTTCTGGAGTATGCGGATCGGGAGGAGACGATGGGCATGACCGGGGATAATGCGCATTATTTGTTCGCACAAGGCATTAACGTCTACAATCGGGATGGCGAGCTTGTTCGCAGCTTGAAGGCTCCTTCGGCCAAGCGAATGAACGCTTACGGTTGGGTGGGCGAGAACCATTTGCTTATTGAAGTATATACACCGAAACAACTGCAGGGAGACGGTACTTGGTGGAAAGAGCGTGTCGGCTACCAGCTGTATGATGTGGACAGCGACCAGTTGGCAAGCTTAACGATTGTACCAGATGTCAGAGAAATGAACGAGGCGGTTCAAAAGCTCTGGGCAGGAGCCGGCTTCGGCCATGATTCGCAATCATTCCTGCTGCTGGATAGAAGCGCAGGCCAAGTATGGGAACCTGGAGTAAAAGGTTATCAGTGGCATGAGCATGCAAATATATGGAACGTGTATATGGATGAGGGAGCATTATTGTACCGCTGGGACGAGGAGAACAGAACGCTGGAACCGGCTTACTTCGACCAGGAATACGCCTTGCAAGCTGTCGCTGGAGATTGGGGCGTGTTCCGGCACAGAAGCGCGGATAATGAGGGACCTGTTATTCGATATATACTGTTTAAGCAGTATGAGGAGGTCCTGACGCAAGACGAATTGCCGCAGCTTCCGTCTTCCTTCTTCTATGAAGAGCCGAATAGATGGTGGGACTCTGATGACCGTAAAGCTCGTAAGCTAGAGGAGAAGCAACTGCGCGTCAAAGGAAGCAGCCGATACGGAAGCTTGCAGTTGACGGCGTTGCCTGGCGAGTGGGGAAGTAGAATTACTCATAACTATTACGGTTCATATGAGGTATCCTTTCGTGATCGCAACGGGCGTGACACTGAGGAAGGTCGGAGTCCAATTCGAACAAGCCGGGAATCCATGGCGGGCATTCCCTTGGCCGGCGATCGGCGCTGAGCTGCTGCGGCCGGATACGATTAAAGTGACGTTCACCTTCAATCTGATCTATGCGATCGGGAAAGCGGCTCATCTTGAAGGAACTCTCAAACAAATAGATGGACAATGGCGATTCTATGATTTCGGCACGCTGAAGACGGAAGATTGGCAGGGAGATGATACGATGCCGGAACTGAACGGGCTGCATATAGAGGATGAGCTGGAGTTGTAGAATCAGCCATTAAACTATACAATCGTATGCATAAGATGAGCCTCGCATCATAGAAGAGACAGGAGAGAGTGTGGTTATGCAATTCGTGTTCGATCTGGACGGAACCATATGCTTCCGGGGAAAGCCGATATCGGATGGAATAGTCGGAGCATTAGAGAGGCTCTCCGCGGCAGGACATGCCGTCATATTCGCATCGGCTCGACCGATACGAGATATGTTGCCCGTGCTGCCGGAACGCTTCCACAGTTATACGATGATAGGCGGGAACGGTTCTCTGGCAGCTCGGAACGGACATATTCTCGTCTTCGGCAGCTTCAGCGAAGAGCAGTCGGCCAAGTTAAGGCAGCTTCTACAGCAGTATGATGCCGCATATCTAGCCGACGGGCACTGGGATTATAGCTATACCGGTATCATGGATCATCCTATTAGGAACAACCTTGATCCCGCAGGGCTGGCGAAGCAGGTTGATATCGACGTCCATGAAGCGATCGTGAAGTTGTTGATCTTGTCTGCGACCGATATGGAAGAAGTTGCGGCGAGACTGGAGGAGCTTGATCTGGTGCTGCATCGGCATGATAAGGAGAACGTCATCGATATTAGCCCGTCGGGCATTCATAAGTGGTCTGCGTTGCAACGATTGAACGTGCGGAGAGGGGAATATATCGCATTCGGCAACGACGCTAACGATGTGACGATGTTCATGAACGCAGCCCGTTCCGTCATGATCGGCTACCATGCAGAATTGGCCAAGCACGCGACGGATTTCATTCCACACGATGGGAATAGTGAAGAGACAGAAGCTAGAATTGAAGAGAAATTAAGAGAGCTCGGTTCATGTCCATTTGGCCGCCCATAGCTTCATCTCCTTAATAATCCGGTGAAGATCCTCTCCCTTAGGCGTTAATGTATATTCCACCGTGACTGGAACGGTGGGGAATACTTGCCGCTTCAATACGCCTTTCTCTTCCAGGTGGCGCAGTGTGGTCGTCAAGGCGCGCGGGCTAACGGCAGGGATAGAGCGCTGCAGCTCGCCGAACCGCTTCGTCCCGCCGAACAATTCTCTCAGCACGAGGAACGCCCATTTGCCGCCCAGTACCTCCAATGTTTTTTCGATATCGCATGCGATGACACAGGGGGTTTTTGGAATGTAATTGTTCGAAGACAAGGTTCATTCTCCTTTCACTAATGTATCTCTACTAACCTTAAGTATAGTAGCTATAACGCGTATAATAAAGTGAAGATTATTTCACTACTTCACCCTTGCGAGAAACTGCTCTACAATAAAGGAGTAGACAGCTTAGAGGGCATGTATGCAGCATAGATTCAGTAACAATAGGGGAGATGAATGCGGATGCAATATCGTAAGCTGGGGAAGAGCGGGTTGAAGGTAAGTGAGATCAGTCTGGGCAGCTGGCTGACCTATGGCGGTTACGTGGAGCGCGAGAATGCGGTGCAGTCCATTCAGCGCGCCTATGAGGCGGGCATTAACTTTTTTGATACTGCGAATATTTACGAACGGGGAGAAGCGGAGAAGCTGCTGGGCGAGACGCTGAAGGCGTATGCTAGAGAATCCTATGTGCTGGCTACGAAAGTATTCGGCAAAATGGGCGACGGACCCAACGACGCCGGCTTGTCCCGCAAGCATATTATGGAGCAGTGCGACGCCAGCTTGAAGCGACTTGGAGCGGATTATATCGATCTGTATTATTGCCATCGTCATGATCCGGACACACCGATGGAGGAGACGCTTCGCGCGCTTGACGACCTGGTCCGCCAAGGGAAAGTGCTCTATGTCGGCGTAAGCATGTGGACGGCTTCGCAGATGGCGGAGGCGCATGCGATTGCGGACCGCTACTTGCTGGACCGCGTGATTGCGAACCAGCCAATCTACAATATGTTCAATCGTACGATTGAACAGGAGGTTATTCCATACGGCGAGCGTGGCGGCATTGGTCAAGTCGTCTATTCTCCGCTGAGCCAAGGCATCTTGACGGGCAAGTATACGTCAATGAACGACTTGCCGGACGGCAGCCGGGCTGCTAAGCTGGAGACAGCGCGCAATGCGCTTACGGAGGAGCGGCTGGAGAAGGCGCGGCGGTTGAGTGAAGTAGCTGCGGGGCTAGATATTACGTTGGCGCAGCTGGCGTTGGCCTGGATATTGCGGCAGCCGAACGTATCCAGCGCGCTCATCGGCGCGAGCCGTCCGGAGCAGGTAGACGAGAATGTGAAGGCATCGGGCATTTCGCTTGACGAAGAGACGCTGGCTGGGATTGAGCGAATTATCGGATAAGCGAATTATCGGATAAGCGAATGATATGATAGCAAGGAGGAGCTGGGCCGCATGCGGTCCGGCTTTATTTGCGATTAGAATGACTCGTGCGAGTCTGTATTGTATGCAGCCAACACAAGAGTGGCGAACCCCCTTGTGAGCGAGTCTGTATTGTATGCAGCCAACACAAGAGTGGCGAAATCCCGAGCGAGCGAGCCTGCAGTGTATGCAGCCAACACAAGAGTGGCGAAATCCCTTGTGAGCGAGTCTGCAGTGTATGCAGCCAACACTACAGTGGCGAAACCCCTTGTGAGCGAGTCTGTATTGTATGCAGCCAACACTAGAGTGGCGAAATCAAGAGCGAGCGTGCCTGCAGTGTCCTACACTGGAGCGTCTTAAAGAAGCATACGAGCAGGAAGAGAGTAGTAAAGGACTCCGCAAGGCGCTTTTCTTATGATAAGGAAATGATTCACAAGTCCGAACTGTGGATAACAAAGTGAGTTGGATCAAAAAGTTAGCGGAGCGAAAGAAGGTCGACATTTCACCCGTGTGGTGCAGGAGCGAGAGCAGATGTATCGGTTGCCATAGAGCTTAATTGACTCATAATGATCGGATTTGTCGGCTAACGGTTCTCTTGGCGCTTATGGAGCATGGATAGTGGAATATCGGGTGTCACAGCGTAAAATAAGCTTGGTGACAGCCGTTACAGCAAAAAAAGAGGGACTAGAGACGCCATAAGCGCGATGGCATCCGTTAAAAGCCATGTCGATCAGAATATCCGAAGAGCAATCGGTGAAGCCTGTTGTTCAACAGGGTGATTTGATCTTCTGCATGAAAGTGTGCAGGATCTTCGGTGGGCAATGTGTTGGGGTAAAACGCAAAGAAACCGCGATTTACGCGGCACTTGATGATTTGAGATCCTAATAAGCTTATCTCGTCTCATTGCAATCAATTAGTACGTATTATAAATGTTTTCACATTCGTTCGCGGTCGGTTCATAAAAACAGTGCTTTTTCCATCGTCCTGCGAACGGCTGATTATACCAAGTTGGCGGACATGGTCCGGGACTTTCGAATGAGCCTGGACGGAAATACCATAGGGAGAATTTGGCTGGCCAATTCCGTTCCCCATTCACGGCCCGTTGCGCCAGACGGCGCTCCCTATCTCTTGCATTCTGATAGTACAAACCGTATTGCAACGCTTCGAACGCATGCGGCTGGTTGATCATTTGCGGAATTGTCCGGATTTCTTTGAAGTCAGAGCAATTCCCTCTTATTCGGTTAATGCCAACATTGCCAACAAGGAGCATTCCCATTTCGCCTTCTGTCTCGGCTTCAGCCCGAAGCAACCTCGCCAACATATCAATATCCTGTTTCCTGGCTTTTACGACTGCCATTGGCTCACCTCTTTAGATGTCTAGACTAGACTATCATATTGCAGGTGAAGCGAATGTGTTACTCTGGCAACTGCCATTTAGCTTCAAGCATGAAGCTGGGGACTTCCAACTTCATATGAACACTTTCTCCTAGTCAGAGCCGTCTTTTGGATCGTCCACCCGTAAGTCGCTCTCTATCGCTCAGTATGCTCACATAGTCACCGGATAGAGCTGGAAAGTAAACGCTATCGCTCAAAATGGTCACGGAGATTCTTGATTGCTATATATGAAGCTGACCCCTGGGGACGGCAAAGCACATCTCACCCGACTTGTAGGATGCGAATAAGATGCACTCCTATGCAGATATGACAAACAGCGCGTTCCGCGGAGATGCGGAACGCGCTGTTCAAGGTAATCACCAATCGTCAGCTTGCGAGCTGAATACGGTAAAGGGAACGGAGCGGATCCGCTCCAGGCCCTGCTTCGACAATGCTCCAGCCGACGGAGAGCACCTCGGCTAGCCGGGCATATTCTTCGGCAGTCAGGCCGGCTGTGACGGATTCCTTGCCGGGGTCCAGCGTCAACTCGGCTTCCTGCTGCAAAGCAACTTGAATCCAGCTGGAGATGCCGCGGATCGTGTTGTACTTAATCCGGTAGCCGTCCAATACGGCGGCGCGGAACAGCTCAGGCTGTTCCTTCGCCAGCTCCGTCAAGCTGCTGTAATCGAATTTGAACTTGGAATCGTCCGCGGGCAGGTTGCCCTCCTGCACGCGCCGGATCAGCTCGTCGCCGCTCCAGCCGTGCGCCCTCAGAGATTCCAGCATTAAGGCGTCCCATTGGGACAGCTTTGTCAATGCTGCGTTTTGATCGGTCATGGGGCTATCCCTCCAGTTCGGTTATTATTTGCTTGCTTTGTAGGCGTTCAGATGCTCTTTCGCCTTGGCAGCGTCAGCTTTCACTTCCAGCCCCGTGTTGACTAGCGGGCTGACGGTGGATACGGCTTTCAGCTTATTGTTGTTGTAGAAGGCCAGGAACTCGTCTTGATTGATGGAGTAGAGCACCGCTTTCCTCAGATCCACGCTTTCCGCGACATCGCGGCCCTTCGTGTTGAAGATCAGATACCATACGGCATTGTAGGGCTCCGATTGCAGCTCCAGCTTGCCGTCGCCCTTCACGATATCCAGTTTGTTTTCCGGCACACCGTAGTACACATGGATCTCTCCGCTGCGCAGAGCGGACAGTGTGCTGTCGGCGTCCTTGATGAAGCGAACCTTCACATTTTGGATCAGGCCGGCGTCTTCTGTTCCAGGGGCGAATCCTGGATTGCGGTAGAAGATCGCTTCATAATCGTTCTTGTGCGACAGGATGTACGGGCCGCTCGCATACAGATGATTGTTGTAGCTGTTGCCTTCCGTTACTGTATTCTGGTCGCCATATGGAATATCTTTGTTCACGTCGAACTTGTCCACTTCGTACGTATTGATGCTCTCCACTTGCTTCTTGGACACGATGCCTGCGGATTGGTGAGCCAGATAGTTCAACACTTGAGGGAACGGCTTAGTCGTCGTTACTTTCACGACTTGGTATTTGCCGGCTGCGTTATCGACTGCTGTTTTGTCAGTTACCAGCTCAGAGATGCCGGACTTCAGTCCCTTCTCCAGCGCCGCCTTGACGTTTTCACTGGAACCGGATACGTTCAGTCCTTCCAGAGAGGCAATATCCGTCACGATCTCTGCAGTTGCGATATGCTCGTGCAGCGTGTATGTGCGGTGATCCGGCACGGAGTTTTTGTCCTTCGCACGGTTCAGGGAGAAGACGACGTCTTCTGCGCTGACGAGCTCTCCAGTGTCGACGACACTCTTGTCTTTAATCGCGGCGAAGTTGATGTCGTCGCGCAGAATGAAGTAATATTCGGAATTCCCTTCGGCAATGGCGAAATTACGAGACAGGGACGCATCCGTCGTCAACTGGTCGTCGTCTGTTAGGTTGAGCAAGCGTACATACATATTCGTGTTGATCGTGTTGATAGAGCCGTCGTTGCCTTTAATAGGGTCAAGCGATGTTAGCGTGGACGCTGTCTGTTGAAGAACGAGCGTCTCTGTATCGCGCTTCGATTCGTCCTTGAAGTCCATATCGTCCCAAGCCATGGCACGGGACTTAGACAAGCGGACGGATTCCGGCTTCAAGACTTCCTTATTCAAGCCTTGCGACTTGAAGGAGATGAACAATGGCGCGATGTAAGCTTTGTCCAGCACCAGCTTCTGCTCGAACTCTTTGTACGTATCCACATATTGATCGGGCGTCTCTGTTGACGCTTTGTTGACGAGCTCGTCAATCTCCGGGTCGGACATGATGCTGTAGTCGCCGCCTGTCGTGAACAGGGAACGCACCGCATAGTCCGGATTGCCCGTAACCGTCGTCCATCCGGTAAGGGCGATGTCATAGTTGCCCGCATCTTGCTGAGCTTTGAATGTGCCGTAGTCCGGCTGAAGATTCAGCTTTACGTTGAAGCCGTTCCTGGACAATTGATCGCGTACGATATTCATATCGGCTTCGTTCTGCTGCATGCCCAGAAGCTCGATATCGACTTTGCTATTGTCGGTAACCTCTTCTTTCTTGTCTCCGTCGGTATTGTTCGCTACATCCTTCTTCGTTGTCAATTCACAAGCGCTGAGCATCAGCGCCAGGATGAGCAGCAATGGGATGAGCAGTTTTCTTGTTGTCATTTTGACCCCTCCTAAATGTATGTCTTGCATGATATCTATGAACAACATACGCATCGTTCCGATCCTATAGCAGCGGAGCAAAGCGTATGCAGTTGCCAAAAGTGATGGTTACCTCGATCGACTCGTTAGTCCAGCTTCGGATCAAGCGCGTCCCGCAAGCCGTCGCCCAGGAAGTTGAAGGACAGTACGAGCGCAATGATGGCCAGACCGGGATAGATGGCCGTAAAGGAATGCGTCTCCAGATAAGCGCTGCCGAGCTTCAGAATATTACCCCATTCCGGAATATGCGGCTCCACACCGAGTCCCAGATAGCTTAAGCTGCTGGTCGCGATTACTGCGCTGCCGATGGTCAGCGTCGACTTGACGATCATCGGCGCGATGGAGTTCGGCACGATATGCTTGAACAGAATGGTGAAGTCGCTTGAGCCGAACGCTCTGGCCGCCTGCACATATTCCAGCGTGGATACGAGCATGACGTTCGCTCTCATCGTGCGGGCGTAGGTCGGTATAGCGGCTACGCTAAGGGCAAGAATGAGATTGACCGTGCTTGCTCCGAAAGCGGCGATAATAGCAATGGCAAGCAGCAAGGCCGGAATGGCGTACAAAATATCCAGCACGCGCATAATCAGGTTATCCGTTCTTCTGCCGTAATAACCGGAGATGGCGCCGAGCGTTCCCCCGACGATAACAGGCAGCAAAGTGGACAGGAAACCGACGACGAGCGAGATGCGCGCGCCGAACACGATGCGGGAGAACAGGCATCTGCCGTAGTTGTCCGTACCAAGTGGATAAGTCAGACTAGGCGGCTGGAGAATGGCGCTATAATTATTGTCGATCGCCATGCTGTAATCGAACGTCATATAGCTGCTGACGGAGACCGAGAACAGGAATATGATGAAGAATAGTCCCAGCATAGACGTAGAGCTTCTGGACAGTCGGTCGATGACATTGTTCATCTTGGAACCGGAAGTGTGCCCTCTGTCGCGCAGCTTGGCCAATATCAAGGTGCCTAGAAACAGAGCGAACAGATTGCCCAGCAGGACGGTAGTGATGAGGGCGATCGCTACGATCGCCATCCAGCCCGGAAGCTGATCCCTGTCGCCATACTTCGCGATAAGCAGCAATGAGATCAATTGAATGCCCGCCGCAATGAGAAGCAGCAGCATACCTAGCAGGAAGGTGTCCGCTACATAAGGCTTGAACAAGTTAAGCACAGACAGAGCGAACACCAGCAAAGTCGTTATGACGGTATAGCCGGCCAAAATATAAAGAGCATTAGGTCTGCGCTTGATGAGCTGGAAGGCCGCCATCCCCACGAATAAGTTGACAGTCAGCAGACTGGGCAATAACAGGTAGCCCAACCTTCTAGTCGACTTGCTTATTTCTCCGTGACGGAGTAAATCTCTCCGTATTAAGAGGTAGGCGATGCCTTGCAGCAGAGTGAAGAGCAAGTAGGCGGAAGCTACCGTCAGCATGACGGGCTTGACGCCGCCATCATCCCAGCGGAAGCTGTTGAGCAGCAGCACCAGTGTCAACACAAGCGAGAGGACGCCGCCGAATCCGGCCTGTCCATATTCCCGGCTTGACTTGAGGCGGAAGCCTGCTTCCTGCTTGGATAGTGTGAATGTACTTGAAGTCACGGGCATGCACCTCCTTTACTGTTGTTTCATGGTTGAGCGAATTCTAGGGTCGAGGAAGGCATACAGCATATCCACCAGCACATTAATAATGGAAATCGCGATGGCGATATAGATGACACCGCCCATAATGGCGGGAATGTCGGGAATGAACTGCTTGTCGACAATGTAGCTGCCGATGCCGCTAATATTGAATACCTTCTCCGTTACTGTAGCGCCGCCCAGCATTCCGCCGAATTGAAGGCCGATGACGGTTACGATAGGAATTAACGCATTGGTGACGGCATGTCTCCATAGCACATGGCTGCGGGATAGTCCCTTCGCTTTGGCTGTTGTGATATAATCCTCATGAATAACCTCCAGCGTGGACGAGCGAGTCATCCGCGCAACAGCAGCGGTCAATGCAGTGCCCAGTACGACGACGGGCATAATCATCGATGTCCAGTCGTTCGGACTGTAAGTTGCGGGCAGCCAGTCCAGCTTGATCGAGAAGTTCAGGATGAAGATGAGACCTTGCCAGAAATTCGGGATCGACAATCCAATCAGAGCAATGAACATGAAGGAATAATCCATGAAGGAATTCGGCTTCGTTGCGGACAGGATGCCGATCGGCAGTGCGATCAGAACAGCGACGATTGTTGCAATGATGGTCAGCGTGAGTGTGACCGGAATTTTGTTCGCAATAGCTGTCGTAACCGTTTCATTGCCGGCGAACGATCTGCCCAGATCGAACGTCAGAATGCCTTTTATCGTATTCCATAGCTGCACAAGATAAGGTTGATCAAGTCCGTAGATAGCATTGAAGTTGGCGATCTGCTCTTCGGTCGCTGTATTGCCTAGAATATTGGCAGCAGGGTCCATTGGCGATATGTACAGGATGGTGAATACCATAATCGTCACGCCAAAAATAACAAATATCGTCATGAACAGCCGTTCCATGATATATTTCATGTAGGGATTGCTGTACAGGGCTATCAATGCGTACATGAGCAAGCCGGGTAACAAGGTTAACAGGAGGAACAGCGGCTGTTCCAGCAGCGATTGCATCGTAGATGAAAATGTTGCCGGGCGGATGCCTGACAGACGAGCCTGCTTCTCTACCTCTTGCTCAACATGGCGATCGAATGTTTGCTTAGCAAGACGCTGTGCTTCCTTACTTAGTTTGACTTCATCCATTCTTTGACTGAAAAATGCCGCTTTGCGGCGCAGCTGCTCTTCCCGTTCGCCTACCAGCTTCTCCATACTGCCGGAGGCGGCCAGAGCGGCTTCCGTCTCCTCACGAAGCTTCGCGTAGCCATTGGGCTGCGTTCGGCGGTACAGGTGGATGAAGGAAGCTACGATGTGTACAAGCGCTCCTATTATATATAGAAGAAATCGGTATGCCGGATGAAGCGTCATGGAGTGGTAAGTGCTGCTCAATCTATTCGTGAAGCGGGAAAAAGTGCTCTCGTTATGTTCTGATGTTGTCGTCAACTTTCTCGCCTCCTGTGCGACCTTTAAATTCCACTGTTTCTAAATGCAATTGCATTATTCCGATCAATATAGTAGATTTTATTTTAGGGTTAAGGGATTGTCAAGACGCGAATAGTATATGTAAAATGTCGGAAATCCATCAATGACAGGCTGTGGCGCGTATATTGGCTCAATTATATAGTAATTATTGGATACTAACAATAACATTGTAGGTGAACATATGGCTAATCTGTTGCAAGTGAGACATCTATCGGTTTCGTTCTTCGCGCGCGACACGGAAGTAGAAGCGGTTAGGGATATCAGCTTCGAGTTGAAGAAGGGAGAGACGCTCGGCATCGTCGGCGAATCCGGCAGCGGCAAGAGCGTGACGGCCCGTACCATCATGCGGCTGCTGCCCTCTCCTCCAGCAATGGTGAAGGGTGGCGAAGTGCTGTTCCAGGGCGAGAATCTGGCTGAGAAGTCGGACAGAGAGATGGAAGTCATCAGAGGCAAGGATATCGGCATGATCTTCCAGGACCCCATGTCCTCTCTCAATCCGACGATGCGCATAGGAAGGCAGATTGCCGAGAGCTTGATCAAGCATAGGGGAATGCGCCAGGGTGAAGCCAAGCGGGAGGCGCTGGAGCTGCTAAGCATGGTCGGGATCACCAATGTGGAGACGCGCTATGAGCAGTACCCTCATGAATTCTCCGGCGGCATGCGCCAGCGGGTCATGATCGCCATCGCGATGGCGTGCCGTCCATCCCTCTTGATTGCGGACGAGCCGACGACGTCGCTGGATGTAACGATTCAGGCCCAGATATTGAAGCAGATGAAACAGCTGCAGCAGGAGATGGGCACATCCATCATTCTGATTACGCATGATCTGGGTGTTGTCGCAGGCATGTGCGACCGCGTCGTCGTCATGAAGGAAGGGCAAATTGTGGAGACGGGCACGACGGAGGAGATATTCTATACGCCGAAGCATGAGTATACGAAGCGGCTGCTGGCAGCTCTCCCAAGACTGGATGAGAAGAAGAAGCCGAAGACCGCACCCGTACGTTCCGATGACAAGGATGATCATATGCCTCTTATTCAGGTGCGTTCGCTGAAGCAGCACTTCGACTTGGGCAGAGGGCAGAGGCTAAAGGCTGTGGACAATATTAGCTTCGATATTCGTAGAGGAGAGACGCTGGGCCTTGTCGGGGAATCCGGCAGCGGCAAATCGACGACGGGACGCACCATTCTCCGCTTGCATGAAGCGACGGATGGCGAAGTGCTGTTCAGAGGCATTCCTCTCCACCTGCTGAACCGTTCGGAGATGAAGCGGATGAGACGCCATATGGGCATCATCTTCCAGGACCCCTATGCTTCCTTGAATCCGCGTCTGCGTATTGTGGACATTATCGGCGAAGCGCTGGATGTGCACGGCATGGCGACGGGCAGGCAATCCCGGCTGAAGCGAGTCGAGGAGCTGTTGGATATGGTCGGGTTAAGTCCGATGCACGCGCTGAGGTATCCGCATGAGTTCTCGGGCGGGCAACGGCAGCGGATCGGCATCGCCCGAACACTGGCGGTAGAGCCGGAATTCATCGTCTGCGACGAGCCGTTGTCCGCCTTGGACGTCTCCATCGGGGCGCAAGTGGTGGAGCTGATGGAGGAGCTGCAGCAGCGACTGGGCTTGACCTACTTGTTCATCGCGCATGATCTGTCGATGGTGAAGCATATTAGCGACCGGGTGGCAGTCATGTACAAGGGCAAGCTGGTAGAGCTGGCGGAGAGCGAGGAGCTGTATGCCAATCCGATGCATCCCTATACGCAATCGCTGCTGGCGGCTGTGCCGGTGCCGGATCCTCGTGTGGAAGCGGACAAGTATGCGACGCCATTGCTCGCGGCGGAATCACATCAAGGCACAGGAGAGCGAAGCAGCATTTCTGGCGAAGATCCATACGGGCTGCGCGATTCCGTGTTCACAGAAGTGAAGCCGGGACATTGGGTTGCTGTGCAGGAGTAATCGTCGACATCAGCCTTTTGCTTAGGAGTTGTAGCGAAGCTCAGTGTGACGGCGGGGACCAGCCTGCAACGTTAATTAATAGGGATATTATGCATAAGAGGGATCGACATTCCGTATAGACACCAAGAGATGCTTGAAGTGAGCTGAACTGGGTTGGTGCAATTGCGGAATGCCGATCCCTTTTGTCATTAGCGTCAATGGCACCCGTTACCTTCTAACCTAGTTGACAGCCATGAATCGGCAAAAAAGACTACTATTGAGCAGGAGATTTGGAGATGAAGAAATACTTTGCAATAGAAAATATATATGTAGTAGCAGCTGGCTGCATAGCCGTATGGCTCCTGTTCCTGGATCCGTTCATCGGCGTTGCGGACAACGGCGATTTTCTTCGTATTATGGGAACGGCCGGATTGAACTATTATGACGCTATGGAGTCCTATGGCGATCGTTTCTTTAGCTTTGCGCATGCGTTATTTGCTTATGATGATTTCTTTCGCGGCTTTTATCCTTCTACACAGATATTGCTGGTAACGATTGCGAGGTTCGCAGGGCAACTGCTGAACGGCTCCGCCTTCGATATTCGTATCTTGGGATTCATTTATATGGTTCTGTTGCTGGCAGCCGGTTATATCATTATGAAATACAACAAGACTCGATGCGGAATAACGGCCGTGACGCTTGCCGCATTAATGGTATTCCTGTTTACAGACATCGGGTATTTGGCTTACTTCAATACCTTGTTCGGGGAACCGGTATCGTTCGTATTTCTGCTGCTCACGATCGGAACGGGATTGATGCTGACGAATGTGCAATCCCCTTCCAGGAAGCTGCTTGTTCTATTTTTTGGATGCGCGTTGTTCCTCGTCTGCTCCAAAACGCAAAATGCTCCGCTCGGCATCGGCTTTGCTCTAATCGGGCTGCGTTATGCGTGGATGAAGGAGGAGAGCAAGTGGCGTATCCTTGGTGTAGCGCTGGCGGGGGCAACGGTGCTGGCTTCGGTCATCATGTATATAGGGGCGCCTAAAGATTTTAAACATATTAATATGTATCAGACCGTGTTCTTCGGCATCTTGTATGATTCGCCGGATGTGGAAGGAGACTTGGAACAGCTTGGTCTGCCGACGCATCTGTCTGTGCTGGCGGGCACGAACTACTTCCAAAGCGACACTGCTATACCGCAGAACGATCCGTCTCTGAAGGCAGATTTCTATGATCGGGTATCTCATATCGACGTCCTGCAGTTCTATATGAAAAATCCAAGTCGATTAATAGGATTGCTCCAATATGCGGCGGAACACAGCATGAACATCAGACCGTACTATCTGGGCAACTACTTGAAATCGGAGGGGGAGCCGCCGGGTGCACTGTCTTACAGCTTTAGTGGTTGGAGCGAATTTAAAAGGCACTGGATGCCCAATCAGCTTTGGTTTATTGCCGTATTTTTCGGGCTGTACTTTGCGGTTGTCATAACGGAATGGATTCGCAGCAGAGAGACTCGCGTCAGGGTTCGAATTGAACTGTTGGCGCTGCTGGGCTTGACGGGTATATTCAGCTTCATGATTCCTGTGCTCGGCGATGGCCGGGCAGATCTTAGCAAGCATCTATTTCTATTCAATGTCGTATTCGATATGATGGTTGCCGCCAGCATCGTCTGGCTGGTTCATCAGATTGCAAGCAGGCTGCGAATGCGTTGAACAGGGCGAAGACGTATATGGAGCCTGAAGCGGGTCCCAGCGCGATAGTGTCCTCTTAGCTAAAAGAAGGGAACAAGCGTTATATGAACAATAGATGAGAATGCCGGAATTCCCATTCTGTTCAATCGGGAGAGTGTGTTATACTGGAAACACTATGACTATCGAAATGAATCCAATGACGATACAACAGCATACGGAGAGCAAACGATGCGCAACATGCGGCGCGATGAAGCCGCTTGGTGATTTCCTGCGGAGAACGGGCAGGAGATCCGGCCGCTACGGGCGGCGAGGCACGTGTCGCTCGTGCAGGCGACAGGAGCGACACGTGCCGGAGCGGAGCGCGCTTGCACGCAGCGGCACTCGTGCGTCAGCGGAGCAGCGTGCGGCGCCCGGAGGCGGCGCGGTAGCGGGCGTGGAGCGAGCGCAGCAGGCGGCGGAGATCGGCGCGGGAGCTGGCGCGGATCGAGTACAGCAGCGTGCGGAGGCCGAAGGCGACGCGAGAGCAGGTGAGGAGCGGGCGCAACATGCGGCGGCGGAGAGTGGCGGCGCGAAGCTGCGCAGTAAGCCGCGCCGCAAGCGCCGCAGAGGCGGTGCCAAGCTGAATCGGCAGGAAGCCGCCGCAGCACCGGCAGCGCCGATGCGTCCTCATATGGGCGATCCTCGGGACGAGTCTCTGCTGCGCCCAACGCATAAGGGCTTTATTCGCATGCGCGGCAAGACGGACAAGGGGCGGCGCTGGTATCAGGAGATCGAGCCGGAACTGGCTCGCGTACTGGTGCGGGAAGGCGCCGCAGTCATTGTCAATCCGCGGACAATCAGGAGACTTTACAGCAACAAGGAGTTCCGCCATCTTATTCTGACGCGCGACAATTATACTTGCCGCTTCTGCGGTGAATACGGCGATACGATCGATCATGTGCTTCCGCGCGCCAAGGGTGGACATACGACGCCGATGAACTGCGTATGCGCATGCAATGAATGCAATCAGATGAAAGCAAGTAAGGATATGGACGAATTTCTGAATATGCTTCCCTCCAAGTAGAGTGATTCAGAGTGGTGAGTGATCAATATGTTTGCAAGAATAACAGCTAGCTCCTACTGGCATTCGGATGCAGGGGGAGCTTTTTTTTCATTTCTCGATATCACATTACCCGAGGCTATCTATCTCTTCCCATAGTGTGCTCGAAACTGCAGTGGAGTCATACCCGTCATTCGGCGGAACGAATATACGAAGTGACTAGCGCTCTGGAAGCCTACCGTCATAGCAATGTCCTTCACAGCAAGAGATTTCGAGGAAAGAAGCATATCCTTTGATTTCTGAACTCGGAACTGCAGCAAATATTGATATGGACTTATTCCCCAACTCTTGCGGAACAACGCATTCAAATACTGTGGGCTGACCTTCAGTGTATTGGCCATCCGTTCCAATCCAAGATCGGAATCTCCGTATGCTTCCTCAATAAGCAAATAAAGAGGCGTTAGCCTCTCATGGCCTTCGGACAGGGAAGGTTGCCTGCCGGCTTGTCCGAACTGCTTGATAAGCGTCAGAAAGGCATATACCTCAAGCGAACCGTTGGTTCCTGCTAGATCGAAGCTGTAATTGCATTTGCGATAAAATTGCTGGTGAATTTCTGCGAGCGGACAATCAGAATCCCAGCTTAGCGGCTGCATGTGCTGAAGATCAAACGATGCCGTGATGGGATTGGCGAGCGCTCCGTCGAAAGTCATAAACCATGTCGACCAGACGTTTGTATCTGCGTGATAGCTGTGACTAACGTTCGGTTTAAGCAGAATGCCCTGATTCGGATGCAGCTTCACCGTCCTTCCGTTCACAGAGAACTCGCCGACTCCCTCTACTGTATGCAGCCAATGGAAAGTGTGAAATCCCTTATCCCGATTGATAGCCCCTTGATGCGTCGACAAGCCGACACTGACCAGATGCAGCGGCAGCCCCCGATTGCGCTCCGTCGTTACGAAATGCCTACCATAGCTGCTAGTCATAACCGTCCCCCAGTTTCATTTTTCGATATTGAAAGCGTTATATTTGATATATTAATACGAAAATAGATCCATTAAAATAGCTTACATAGTTAAAATATCATACCTTGGGGAATGGGAGTGATAACAATGACTGTGAAGCTTGGATTTATCGGAACCGGGGGCATCGCCAATTATCATATTGGAAGTCTAGTTCAAATAAAGGATGTATCCTTAACCGCCTTCTGCGATGTCGACCTGGGGCGTGCCCAGAGGGCAGCTTCGGGGCACCATGGCGCGAAAGCGTATGCTAAGGTCGAGGATATGCTTGACGACAACAAGCTTGACGGTGTCTACATTTGCGTTCCGCCAATGGCCCACGGGGACGTTGAACGGCAGTTGATTGAACGGGCCATCCCCTTTCTAGTGGAAAAACCGCTCGGCATCGACCGCAACACACCTGCAGCCATCAGCCAGGCGGTCAAGGCCAAAAAGTTAATCACATCTGTCGGATATCACTGGCGCTACAGTGAAGCTACAAATGTAGCCAAACAACTGCTGGCCGACAGGACGCCTGGCATGGCACTCGGCTATTGGATGGGAGGCATGCCGATGGTGCCCTGGTGGAGAGTACAGACAGGGTCGGGTGGCCAATTCGTGGAACAGACAACGCATATTGTCGATCTGCTTCGCTACTTGTGCGGCGAGGTGACAGAAGTATACGCTGCTTATTCGCATAAAGTAATGGATAAGAAAGTGGAAGGGACAGATGTTCCCGATGTCGGAACAGTGACTTTGAAGCTTGCGAACGGCATGGTCGCTACCATATCCAACACATGTATGATGCCGGTCGTCCACCACGTCGGACTTGATATTTACACGGATAAAGGAGTGCTGGAGGTTCGCGGCAACTCACTGAAGGAGATCGGAAAGGAAGGCGTACTCACGCACACCAATAAGCTGCAGCCTACTGCCGCCGAGGATGAAGCTTTCATACACGCGCTGCGTACGGGTGACACCTCTCGTATTTTATCCGATTACGAAGACTCGCTCCGTACTCACGACATTACCATTGCCGCTAACGAATCCGCGGTCTCCGGTAAACCGGTATCACTTGCAACATTTTTATAGATTGGAGGAATGAATGATGAATTTTTCATTGTGCATCGGCGCTTATGGCGGCAAAGACATCATTTATCATTTGGAGAAACTGAAGGATCACGGCCTGCACGGCTTGGAGTATTATGCATGGTGGCAGCTTGATGATCTGAGACGAATCGCGAAGGAGCAAGAACGTATCGGCGTTGGCATTAGCGCGACATGCACGAGATTCATAAGCCTGGTTGACATATCGCTGAGAGAAGCGTATATTGCCGGCGTACGCGATACGATTGAAGCGTGCAAAATATTGAATGTCACCTCCATCATCTCTCAGACGGGCAATGAGCTGGCGGGGGTGCCTCGTGAAGAGCAGCGGTCTGTCATGGTGGAGACGCTTAAGCGTTGCGCACCACTGCTTGAAGAAGCCGGTATCGTCTTGGAGGTGGAGCCTCTCAACGGACTTGTCGACCATAAGGGACATTTCCTCCAGCGCTCGGACGAATCGGTAGAAGTGATCGACCGGATAGACAGTCCGAACGTCAAGCTCGTCTTCGACGTATATCACCAGCAGATCACGGAAGGGAACGTCACTCGGAATGCAACCAGTTACATTGACCGGATCAACCATTTCCATATCGCGGACAATCCGGGCCGCAAGCAGCCGGGTACAGGCGAGCTTAACTACGTGAACATCCTGCGGGCGATTAAAGAAACAGGCTTCTCCGGATTCGTGGGGCTGGAGTGCGGCTATACGATCGATACCGACGAAGCGATAGAGCAATTTAAGCGGGATATTGTTGCCCCCGTGTTAGGAAGCTAGCGTGTTCTTACGAGTACACCTCAATTGAAGAACAGGACATAGCGATAGAAACAAAATCACCACCGTTACATTCAGCAACGACGCTCACACATACCCCAGGGTGCTGTCCCGGTACGCGCCCGGGGATTGGCCGGTCAACTTGCGGAAGACGCGGATGAAGTAGTTGTAGTCGTCATAACCGACCTGTTCCGCAATCTCTTGCAGCGGTAATTGGCTGTGGCTCAACAACTGCTTGGCCCTCTCCACCCTGATCCATTGCAAATATTGCAGCGGACTCAATCCTGTATGTCTGCGAAGGCAGCGCGCCGCGTAATCTTCATGGAAGTGAAGCTCGCGGCGCATGTCCTCCGCATGATAAGAATGCGTCATACGCTCCTCCAAATAACGCATGACCATCTCCGCCACCTTGTAAGAACGCCGATCGTGCCCTCTCCGCTGCATGGATGCCTGTAGTTGCGACAGCAGCTGGCCCAGCAGTACCTGCAAATCCATCGCTCTATTCATCGTCAGTGACTTGCGTAACTCCAGCATTCGGTCCAATATAGGGCGAATGGCGGCCGCGTCGAAGGAGCCGTGCTTCGGTAAGTACAAGTATTGCTCGCGCGGCTGCAAGTCGAAATCCGTGCCTTCCGTGACACGATGCGTCCAGTCGATCTTGCCTTCTTCAATGCGGTTCACGGGAAGCTCATGCTTGAAATGTATCCAATACACTTCGGTCGGTTCTGTACACGGCCTATGTCCCACATGCATCTTGTTTCTCTCCAGAATAATCAGCTGGCCGGCCCCGATCTCATAGGGCTCTCCTTCCTCCGTCATATATAATGTCCCGGAGCACACGAGCAGGATGTCGTACACGCTGAAGGTGCGTTCGAAGTGCTGCGTACCGGGCGTCCACATGGCATATCCGCCTGTAATGAATTGCGGCAGCGGCGGTATGCGTAGCTGCAGGATGTTCATGATTGGTCCTCTCCTTGTATCGTCTCACTAAGCTCTATCATATCATTGCGGAAGTGTAGGGCAAAGGGGGGGGGAGCTGTGAAAAAAATACGACCGCAAGTCCGTAAATGCCGTGATGGCCATGTCCTAAGAAAAAAAAGGGGTCGGTATTGTGCTATAGATAGTCGATTCTATAACTGTCGAAGGCCAGGTCAATTCCTATAAACTGAGGGCATTACATCAGTTAAAGGAGTCGGTTCAATATGCGATTCAGACAGATTCATTTGGATTTCCATACTTCCGAGGCGGTAGAGGGGATTGGCAAGGATTTCTCCAAGACGCAATTCCAGGACATGCTGAAGCGGGGACATGTGGATTCCATCACCGTGTTCTCAAAATGTCATCACGGATGGGCTTACCATCCTTCCGAAGCGAATGAGATGCATCCGCATCTTGACTTCGATCTACTGGGAGCGATGATTGAAGCGGCGCACGAGATCGATGTGAAGACTCCGGTCTACCTGTCAGCAGGGCTCGACGAGAAGCTGGCCAGAAGGCATCCGGAATGGCTCAACCGCGACGAGCAGGACCGGACCAACTGGGTAAACAGCTTCCTGAAGCCGGGCTACCACCAGTTCTGCATGAACACGCCTTATCTGGATATTCTACTGAACCAGATCGAAGAGGTTGTGCAGCGCTACGATGCGGACGGCATCTTCCTCGATATTGTAGGCGTCAGACGTTGCTTCTGCCACAGCTGCCTGGAGACGATCCGATCCGCGGGCAACGATCCATTGGACCCGGACGTCCAAGTGAAGCATGGGGAGCGGGTGTACGCGAATTATACGCGTCGCGTCAGAGAGAGGGTTGACGCCATCAAGCCGGGACTGCCTGTATTCCATAATGGCGGCCACATCCGTCGTGGACGACGCGATCTCGCGGCGATGAACTCTCATCTGGAGCTGGAGTCACTGCCGACAGGCGGCTGGGGTTATGACCACTTCCCGCTGTCTGCGCGTTATGCGCAAGGGATGGGCATGGATTACCTGGGAATGACGGGTAAATTCCATACGACATGGGGAGAGTTCGGAGGATATAAGCATCCTGCAGCATTGAGATATGAGACGGCGCTGAGCATTGCTAACGGAGCGCGCTGCTCAATCGGCGATCAGCTTCATCCGGAAGGGCTTATGGATCCCGCTACGTATAGCATTATTGGCGAAGCCTACGGCGAAGTGGAGAAGAAGGAAGCATGGTGCACGGCAGCCCGCAACGTGGCCGACACTGCCCTTCTGTCTGTCGAATCCATTATATCCCAGGGGGCGGAATCTCAAGAGGATCGCACCGGCGCGTCGGATACAGGGGCGATCAGAATGCTGCTTGAAGGACATTATTTGTTCGATGTGGTAGATATGGAGAGCGACTTCGGCGCTTATAAGGTACTCATCCTGCCGGACCGGATTACAATCTCGGATGCATTGGCGGACAAGTTGAATGCCTTCACGGCTGGAGGAGGCAAGCTTCTCGCTACAGGCTCGTCGGGCTTGAATAAGGAGGGGACAGCCTTCGCTATTGACCTCGGAGTCCGCTATGTAGGGCCGAGCGCTTATAATCCGGAATATTTCTGTCCTTCTTTCTCACTGAAAAGCTTGCCGTCGGCTTCATTCGTCTTCTACTCCGAAGGGCATATCGTAGAGCCCGCTGCCGGAAGCAACGTTCTTGGATACCGGGAATTTCCGTATTTCAACAGGGAGGGCATCACCTTCTGCTCCCACCAGCATACGCCAAGCGCGAAGCGGAACGACGGCGCGGGCATGGTGGAGAGTGCGGGCGGCATCTATATCGCATGGAGCGTGTTCGAAGATTACGCGACGAAGGGGAGTCTGGCGCTGAAGGAAGTCGTCGTGCATGCGTTGGACCTGCTGCTTGGCGCAGAGAAGAGCCTTCGCGCCTCGCTGCCGGCGCAAGGCATCGCGACCTTAATGGAGCAGCAGGAGGAGCGGCGTTATGTGAACCACTTGCTCTATGCGGTTCCCGTCAAGCGCGGCGATGGCGTCGAGGTGATCGAAGATATCGTTCCGCTCTACAACATTGAGGTGGAGGTCAAGCTTCCTGCGGAGGCGAAGCGCATCTACTTAGCGCCGGAGATGACGGAGCTGCCCTATGTGCAGGATGCGGAAGGGCGAGTCAGCTACACGCTGCCGAAGCTGGAATGCCATCAGATGATCGTACTGGAGACGTAGAAGATAATCGCTAATCCTCGGCAAAGATCGGCTTGGCGGGCAGAGCTGACGGGTCTTGCCGGTATGCCTTCGGCGTCATGCCGGTCATCTGATGGAACATGGCGCTGAATTGCGAGGGTGTCGAGAAGCCGCATTCCACGGCAATGGCGGAAATCTTCATCCGCGTGGTGGACAGCAGCTCCAGCGAGCGCTCCAGCCGCTTCATAATCATATAGTTACGGGGCGAAAGCCCCGTTCTTTCTTTGAAGGCGTGTCGAAAGCGGTCGAAGCTGTAGCCGGACAGATGCGCCAGATTGTGCAAGTCAATGCTGTGCATGTAATTCTCCTTCATATAATTGAGGGCGTAGATCATGCGATCCTCCTTCTCCAAGTCGTCCATGCTGACCTGCGGCAGGCGGCATACCTCCAGCAGCAGCTGTCCCCCGATCAGATTCAACTGCAGCGAATGGAAGCTGCGCTTCTCCATGAATTCCTTCTTCATCGCTTGTAGCAACTGCCATATCGTTCTGTGCTCGTCATCGTGGTAGATGCCGCTTGGCAAGTTGACGGGAATATCGTCGTATTCGAATCCGATGAAGAACACCTCCGTATCCGTATAACGCTTCTCGTCATGCGGCGTATGGGGGCGGATGATGGCGAACGTGCGCGGAGCGTATTCGTACCGGGTATCTCCGATATGCGTGTAGCCGGAGCCCTTACGGTAATAGACAAGCTCGAAGCAGCCATGCTTGTGCATGCCCGGAGAAGCTGCCTGGGACAGGTGATAAAACTGCAGAAAGTTCAGATTGAAGTTCATCGCAACTCATCCTTCCTTCCATCTTCATGTCCATTGCGTGATAGAAATTAGCCAGTCTGTTATAGATAAGCCTTTTCATTAACTATATGATGGATTCATGAGTTATTTCAATAATAATTCATGAAACTATCATTATTTGGTCCTGCAATAATTTATAATTATTATTTATTGTGTTGTTAGGTCCCTGAAAGGATGCTGAAGCAGGTTATGACAGAAGTGATTGTGGATACGGATATCGGCGGGGACATCGACGACCTGCTTACCCTGGCCATGGCCGCACGCTCTCCCGAGATTCGGCTTGTCGGAGTGACGACGGTCGGACAGCAGCCGGAGAAGCGGGCAAGCATTGCGCGTGCGCTGCTCGTGCTGAACGGAATGGGCCATATTCCCGTAGCGGCGGGAGCTGCATTGCCTCTGTCCGGGCAATGGCGGTATGAGGAGCCGCCCAACCAATACGGGGATGAACTGGCGCATTATGGAACGGAAGCGGAGGAAGACGGAGCCGATCTGATGATCAGGCTGGTCAATGCCGCGCCGGGGCGGATCAGCGTGATGGCGATCGGCGCCATGACGAATGTAGCATTGGCTATAACGAGATCACCTGAATTTTCTAAAAATGTAAAAGAAATAATTATTATGGGCGGCGAATATGAAGCGCATTACAAAGAGTGCAATATTGTAAGCGATCCGGAAGCGGCGGACGTGCTGTTCCGGTCCGGGATTCCCATTACTGCGGCGGGCCTGGAGGTATGTCTGGAGCTGGCATGCGATACGGATGAGGTAATTGCTACATTGCAAGCTACGAATACGGAGCAGTCGCGCTATTTGGCCGTGCTGGTGAAGCGCTGGAAGGCTGTCGGCGTCAACAGGCCAATCATTATGTTCGATGCGATACCGCTTGCCATTCTCATTGACCGCAGCTTTGTCCGGACGGAGTGGAAGCGGGTGCAGGTGGAGACGAAGGGCGAGCATACGAGGGGGATGACGTTCAGCTTGAAGCCGCATTTCGGCGAAGTGCAGGAGGGGGAGCCGAATGTGCACGTATGTGTAGATGTCGACCATAAGAGGTTGATGACGATGTTCCGAGAGAGGGTGCTGGAGGAGACATTTGAAGCAGCCGATATGAAAACGGTTTCTGAGATTGCGGCACGCGCTTTTGAAGGAGGTGAAGCTTAGATTGGGGCACTTGGCCCGACAGGAATAGCTTCAACCTTGGGGCGGCTTGAACGGCTGTCCGAGCGCAGGCAGTAAGGCATGTACAGATAAAGGGGTTCTTAACGAAAAGGGAGGATATCGATATGAAGCTTCAATTATTCAAAATGACGCTGGCTGTCATCATGGTGTTCGCCGTATTGGCGGGCTGCTCCGGCAACGGCAACAATGGCAACAACGGCAACAATGGAAAAGGCGGCAATACGGGAGCGACGGACAACGCCGGAGGCAATAGCGACGGCGAGTCGGCCCAGAAGGAGGAGCCGGTGACGCTTAGAGTTTCTTTCTTCCAGGGCGGCTATGGCGACTCCTGGTTCGTATGGTTGAAGGAACAGTTCGAGCAGCAATATGAGCATGTGACGATCGAGCTGGAGGGCAATCCGAAGATGAATGAAATTATCCAGCCGCGGATGGAATCGGGCACGAATGTGCCGGATATTGTATTCGTTGACGATTCTCTCATGCGCAAGTGGGGACCTGCCGGCCTACTCACGGACATTACCGATCTGTATCAGGAACCGCTCGCGGACGGCAAGACGATTGCCGGGACGATTACGGATTCCACCGACAATGCGATGGATGTATTCGGCAAGCGTTATGGCGTGCCGTGGACGAAGTTGACGCAAGGCATTATCTACAATGTGAAGATGTTCGAGGAGAACGGCTGGACGTATCCCGAGACGTGGGAAGAGATGGAGGAGCTGGTGGAGCAGATCAAGGCGAAGGGAATCGCTCCGTTCACCTATCCCGGCCAATACCCAATGTATCTGTTCCCGTTCGGTCATGCGGCATATCTGCAATACGGCGGTCCGGAATTCATCGAGAAGCTGACGAATCCGTCCGAGGAGGATATTCCGTCGCTCTATGAGCATGCCGGCTTCAAGCGGGCATATGGCTTGCTGGAGCAGATGATCCAGGAGGACTGGATGCTGAAGGGGACGCTGGCGCTGAACCATACGGAATCGCAGATGGAGTTCCTGCGCGGCAAGGCGGCTATGATTCTGAACGGCGAATGGCTGGAGAATGAAATGAAGGATGCTCTGCCGGAAGGCTTCAGCATGCGCATGATGCCGATTCCTCCAGCAGCGGACGCTGTCGTGAAGGAACCTGTCATCGAGTCGCTGACATCCGGCTTCGGCGGTATTCCAAGCGCTTCCAAACATCAGGAGTGGGCGAAGAAGTTCCTGCTGTTCACGTCTACGGAGGAAGCCAACCGCAAGTTCACGGAGCTGACGGGATCATCCCGTGCGTTCACCTACTCTGTCGATGGCTTGCCGATCAGCGACTTCACGAAGAGCGTGCTGGAAGCGACGAATACGTACAAGACGATTGCGCTCGTATACAAGCCGCAAGCGTTGGAAGAAAGCCCGGGCATCGACGCCTATTCGGCAATCGCTTCCGGCAGCAAGACGGTAGACGAGGTTGTAGAAGCGAATATGAAGCTGTCTCCCGACAAGTGGAAGGAAAAGCAGAAGCTTCTGAACACGCAGTAGCGGGTAGAGGGAAGAGGGAGAGGAAGGATCAGGTCTGGATAGTGCAGGCGCTGGTCCTTCTCCGTCCATTCTAGCCACATCCTTCTCCGGCACCGACATTAGCATCAGCATCACAAGAAAGGATACAGAATGCTTATGAAACTCCCCATTACGAAACGAGGCATATTCATTGCAGTTATGCTGGCATGGCCGCTGCTGCATTATGGTGTGTTCGGGCTTTACCTGCAGATCCAGACGCTGCTCTATTCCTTTCAATTTTGGAATCCGCTTACAGGCAAGCGGACGTGGGTCGGCTTCGACAACTATGTGTCCGCGTTCAAAGGAATGGCGAACGATGTCGTATGGATCTCCGCGATCAAGAACAGCCTGCTGTTCATTCCCGTCAATCTCATGACGCTGGCGATTTCCTTTGTCGTGGCGCTCATTTTGCACCGGAGGCTGCCTTTTGCGCGATTCTACCGAGTCGTGTACTTCTTTCCCTCCATCATCTCCATTGTGGTCATTACGATGGTGTTCTCCTTCTCGCTCAATCCGACGCAAGGAATTGTCAATGGACTGCTGGGCCTGCTGGGTCTGGAGGAGTGGCAGCGGGCGTGGCTGGGCGATACGAAGACGGCGCTTCTCTCCGTATTCGTATTCTATGTATGGGTGACGATCGGCTGGAACAATGTCATCATTACCGGCTCGCTGCAGCGCATCCCGACGGACTTCTTCGAGGTCGGCAAGCTGGACGGCATCGGCTTCTGGAAGGAGCTGTTCAGCATCGTGGTTCCATCCGCCTGGCCGGCGATATCGACCCTGCTTATACTGGGGACGAGCGGCGCCTTCACCATCTTCCTGCAGCCGCTCTTGCTGACGAACGGCGGACCGTTCAGCTCTTCCACGACTGTGGCGCTGGAGATGTACCGGCTTGTCGTGGAGAAGAATTCCTACGGACTGGCGGCGGCGTACGGCATGATCTTCGCGCTGCTCGGATTTGTCGTCGTATGGAGCATCAAGTGGTTGACGGAACGGTATGAGACGTCGGAGTTCTAGAGCGTGGACAGGAAGGGGAATGGAGATATGAATTCGGAACGCAAAACGTTGGGGCAGCTTGCTCTTCGCACGGTCATTCAGTTGTTGTTCATGGCTTATGCGGCCAGCTTGATCTACCCGTTCATATGGATGCTGATCAACTCGCTCAAGAGCAATCAGGAGTTCTTCATGGACATATGGTCGCTGCCGAAGGAATGGCGCTGGGATAATTACGCGTCGGCGTGGTCGTCGGCGAATATCGGCAAGTACTTCTTCAATAGCGTATGGATGACGGCGATCGGCACGTTCACATCCGTCATGTGCGCCGCCATGCCGGCTTATGTGGTGGCGAAGTACAAATTCAAGGGCTCGAATATCGTATATGCGCTGGCTATCGTAGGCTTCCTTATCCCTACCGTGGGGACGTTCGGCCCGTGGTATCTGCTTATGCAGCAGCTCGGGTTGTTCAATCCGTTGGGCGTTATGCTTGGCTATGCGGGAGGCATCGGATTCAACATGATTATTTTGTATTCCTTCTTCAAGGGAATCAGCTGGGAATACGCCGAAGCGGCGTTCATGGACGGAGCGGGACACTTCCGCGTCTTCCTGCTCATTATGCTGCCGCTCGCCAGAGGGGGCATCGTGGCGGTGTGCATCTTCGCGGTCATCGGCATATGGAACGATTACTTCCAGCCGTTCATTCTGCTGCAGGATACCAGCCAATATACGATTGCGGTAGGGCTTGCCAATCTGGTGGAGGTGCAGAAGTACAGCGCCAACTACACGGTATTGTTCGCAGCGATGTGGATTGCGGTGCTGCCGATTCTGATCGCCTACCTGTTCCTGCAGGAGAAGCTCATATCCGGCTTCGCGATGGGCGGGCTGAAAGGGTAGTAAATGCAAGATCAAAGTGAAGAAAGGTGTTGAGGCAACGGATGAGAAGCGTGAAGGCGATACTCATGTTGACGATGCTTATGTCACTACTGGGAAGCGGAACAGGATGGGCTGAAGAAGCAAGCCAGAAGGAGGCGGCTGCTGTGCAAAACAGGCAAGGTGGAGGAACGGTGCCGCCCACGTTCCAGATCGGTACGCATAACGGCGCTCCGGCGCTCTTCGTGAACAGCGAGCCGGAGTTCCCTATGTTTCTGTTTGAGCAAGAGATATCTGCACAGGATGCAGCGGTGTTCCAGGATGCCGGGGTGAAGTTGTATTCCTTCATCGAGAAGACCAGCTTCCTGGATCTCGGCTGGACTGGTCCCGACCAGCAAGACTTCACGACGGTAGACGGCGTGATGGATATATTCGCCGGCCGGGTAACGGACGGCTACGCGCTGCCAAGGCTGCATCTATGGGCGCCGGAATGGTGGCTGCAGCAGAATCCGGCGGAAGCGGTAGGCTACGCGATCGATCCCGGCACCAACCCTGTGACGCGCGATGCCTCTATGGCCTCGCAGCTCTGGCGCGATGAGGCGGGAGCGATGCTGCGTTCCATGGTGCGCCATCTGCTGGACGGTCCGCATCGCAATCAATTGATGGGCTTCACGCTGTCCGCAGGCATGTACGGGGAATGGCATAACTGGAATTCGGAGTACTTGCCGGATACGAGCGAGCCGATGCGTCTGGCTTTTATCGAGCATGTGAAGGCGAAGTACGGGAATGATGTGAACGAGCTGCGTAACGCATGGGGGGATCCATCCGTTACGTTCCAGTCCGTCATGATCCCAACCGCCGCGGATCGCTCTGCAAGCGACGTCGGCTTGTTCCGCGATCCTTCCCTGTCGACGCGGCTATCCGATTATTACGAGGCTTACCAGTTGTCTGTGGTGGATGCGATCAACCACTTCGCCGGCATTGTGAAGGATGAGAGCAATGGACAGCTCATTGTCTCCGTCCTGTACGGTTATACGCCGGATATGGGGTATATGCCGCAGGAGGTGCATCATCGGGAGGCGGCGCTCGCTCACCGCCTTACGAATGTGGATCTGTTGACTTCGCCGCATACGTACTGGAGAAGGGGGCCGGGAGAGGACGGCTCGCTGCGCACGTACAGCGACAGTCTTGCGCTGCACAATAAGCTGTTCATCGACGAAGCGGACGACCGCACGCATCTTGCGCCGCCGGGCACTTCGTTCGTGCTGGCCTCCAATATGGCGGAATCACTCGGCATTCTGCAGCGGGCGCTCGGTCAGGCGGTCACACATGCGACCGGTATGTGGTACATGGACCATTCCTCCGGACTATGGCATGACGCGCCCGAGATTGCCGCCGAATTCAAGCGGCTGAAGCACTGGGGCGATTACTCCATGCATCTGCCGCGTGAACGCAATTCCGAAGTGGCGGTCATCTCATCCAACCAGAGCGCTTATTATTTGGGAGGAGACAAGGATGTTACCGCGAACTTCTATGAAGGCCCTGTTGTGGGCCGACCGCAAGGAGTAGGTGAGCTAAGCAAGGCGGGGGCGCCTTACGACCGCTATTTGATCGAGGATTTGGTGGAGGGGCGGATTCCGGACCGCTATAAGGTGTACATCTTCCTGGATACGTTCCTGTTGACCGGTCAGCAGCGCGCAGCAATCGAGTCTCTCAAGGACAACGACCGCACGCTGGTGTGGAACTGGGCGCCCGGCTATGTCGGCGAGCCCGGGGAAGGGCTGTCGATCGACCGAATGGAGAGCCTGACAGGATTTACTCTACAGCAGACTGTGGCGGGCGGGGGACCGATTGCCAATCCCGTACCGCTGCTGACGGAGGACTTCGAAGGGGGAAGCTTCGCATCGAGCCCATTCACAGGAGGGCATAACAACTATGGCGAGATCACATCTGCCGCGGGAGAAGTCGTATCGGACAGCTACTCTGTTCATGGCGAAGCACCCGCAACGACAGACTGGTATGAATTCCTGTATAGCGACGACAGTGAAGTGGCGCTGGAAGCGGGAGCGACTTATGAGGTGAGCTTCAAGGCCAAGACGACGGCTTCGCCGGGGACGGACGGTTACTTCTACTTCCTGGCGAGGACCGGGGAGGGAGGAGTCGCGCAGGATGTCGGCGTGAATAGCTGGATCGATGCGCCCGGCGCCTCCTACGAGAAGAGCTTTACGTTCACACTGAAGCACTTCGACGATTATCGTCTCATCTGGGGGCTTCATAACGGAGGCGGACTATCGGTTGACGATATTGTCATTACGAAGGTGGGCGAGCCCGGAGCGCAGCCATTGTCTTATGAATTGGATTCCGGCATGTTCCCTGGTGTAACTGAAGTGTACGGCGATACGCCGCTGGACCCGCTGTTCCAGGCGGATGCGACGGGCGCAAGCGTATGGGCAAGCTCCGTGAAGGACGGCAGCCCGGCTATCGTCGTGAAGGATCTGGCCGATTGGCGCAGCGTGTATGTCAGCTCCACGCCGATTCCTGCGCCTGTGCTGAACAAGCTATATAAGGATGCGGGAGTACATGTGTATTCCGACAGCTATGACAATGTGGAAGCGAACGCTTCATGGATTAGCGTCCATGCTGCAGCAGCGGGGACGAAGACGATCAAGCTGCCTCAGCCGACGCCGGTGTTCAACATCATCTCCAATGAACTGATCGGCACATCGGTCACGCAGTTCCAACTGAATATGGCGGCAGGCGAGACGGCGATCTTCGTCTTGGACAATCCCGCTGTATCGGGCGCGATGACGGAAACGTTCGAGAGCGGAAGCTTCGGCGACAGCTACTACTTGCCGGGCTTCACCGGCACATACGGGCAGTTGACGGACGATCCGAACCGTGTCATAGCGGGGGACTATTCCGCGTATGGCGGAGCATCCGCTTCGACGGACTGGTATGAGTTCCTGTATAGCGATCCCGGCAGGGTCGTGCTGGAGGCCGGCGCGTCATACCGGGTGGGCTTCAAGGCCAAGACGGTTGTGTCACCGGGGACGAATGGCTACTTCTACTTCCTGGCCCGCACACCAACGGGCGGTATCACGAAGGATGTCGGCGTATACAATTGGATCGATGCGCCAGGCGATCCTTACACGAAGAGCTTCACCTTCACATTGGATCAGTACGACGATTACAAGCTGATCTGGGGTCTGCATAACGGCGGTTCCTTGAGTGTGGACGATATTACGGTTACGAAGCTGGATTAAAGGACATATCCCCGGATCACTTGGAATGACATATAATCCAGTTAGCCCGAGGCATCACCGTGCTTAGACTTATTGAAATGCAGTCCCGCAATCGCGGCCACAGGCGGGCTCAGACAACTAATCGCATATGTTTATCTTGGCTTCGTCCTTCGGCTTTGCTGAGGAGGAGGCTTTCTTTTCGTGCAATAACGGGTTGGTCAGGCTGAGATTTGGACAAAGGAATGATATAGTATAGAGAGGAAGTGTGGAAATTCGGACGGACAAGCTGCGAGAGAGGAAGCGCTTGTGCCGCAGAAGGAAAGGTAGTGGATATCCAATGCATGCAGAGACGTTATCCTTGTTCAAAACATTGACGGAATTGCCCGGCGCTCCGGGCTTCGAGTCCCAAGTACGGGCATTCGTCCGGGAGCAGATTGCCCCGGTATCCGATGAGATCATAACAGACCGGCTCGGCAGTATCTTCGGAGTTCGCCGGGGAGAAGAAGGCGGTCCGAAAATCATGGTGGCGGGCCATATGGATGAAGTGGGCTTCATGGTCACGCAGATTACGCCGCATGGCATGCTGAAGTTCTCGCCGCTTGGCGGCTGGAACAACGGAGTGCTCCCTGCACAGCGAGTGCAGGTTATCACTTCAAGCGGGGCGCTGGACGGCGTCATCGCCACTCCGCCGATGCTCGGCAAGGATCGCGACAAGACGGTTGACATGGAGCAGATGTTCATTGACATCGGCGCTTACAGCAAGGAGCAAGCGATGGAGCTTGGCGTTAAGCCGGGACAGCAGATCGTGCCGGTATGCCCGTTCACGCCGCTTGCCGATGGCCGCACGATTATGGCGAAGGCGTGGGACAACCGCTACGGCGTCGGCCTTGCCATCGAGCTGCTCAAGGCGCTGAAGGATGAGAAGCTGCCGAATACGCTGTATGCGGGAGCGACGGTGCAAGAGGAGGTCGGACTGAAGGGAGCCCATACGGCGGCCGAGCTCATTCAGCCGGATATCGCCTATGTGCTGGATGCCAGCCCGGCATTCGATGCGACCGGCGACCGCTCGGCGTTCGGCCGGCTCGGCGACGGCACCTTGCTGCGCATACTGGACGGCGCCATGATCACGCATCGCGGATTGGTGGAATTCGTCACCGACATCGCGGACAGCTGCGGCATCAAGTATCAGTATTATGTCGGCAAGGGCACGACCGATGCGAGCCGTGTCCAGCTGCATGGCATCGGCGTGCCGTCTACGGTCATCGGCATTTGCACCCGCTATGCGCATACGTCGTCTTCCCTCATTCATACGGAGGATTACGCGCAAGCGAAGGAGCTGCTGATTCAGCTTGTGAAGCACACTGATCGTTCGGCCCTGGAGACGATTGTGGGATAACGGGAAGGGCTGTCCCCTTGATCTCGTACGAAAGAACACCCCCGATGAGCATGACGGGATGGCAGTAATGAAGAAAAAGCGTAAGTTCTCGGGATATGTTCATCTCGGAACTTGCGCTTTTTTTGAGGAGCCAATCCGGTTGCTGAGCCATTGGGCATAGGCTATAATATGTGATAAATTGAGAGCGTTTTCCATAAGTGTGACGATTAGGAAGGGGATGCTTCTATATCGATGAAGAAGCTGAAAGTTCTTATAGTTGACGATGAGCTTCCTCTCAGACAGGAGCTTCGGATGTTTCCATGGGAGGACTGCGATGCCATATTAATTGGCGAAGCCAGCAATGGAGAAGAGGCATTGCGCATTTGCGCAGAAGTTTGCGTTCCAGATGTTGTGATCACAGATATTACGATGCCGATTATGGACGGAATCGCGCTTATTCGGGAACTTAAGAAGCGGTATCCCATTGTGCAGATTGTACTTTTAACTTGTCACAGTGAATTTCAATACGCTCAGGAAGCGCTCCGCTTAGGAGCGCTTGAATACATTTTGAAAGCGGCAATTGACGATGGCGAGTTAAAACAAGTGTTGGATAAAGGAAGACTTGCGATAAAGAGAGAACGAAAGTCATTAGATAGTGAGAAAGCTGAAAAAAGACAACTGCAAGAAGCATTGTTTGGCAAGCTTCTGCATCAACAACAATTGAATAACGCCGACTGGAAAGCTTTTGAACTGGACGGGAGGTCCGCGTATCAATTGATTCGTTTCATTGTCGATGTTCCGGACACGTTGTATTTGACGATCAAACATCGTGTACAATGCTTATTTTCAGAGCTTGAGGCTTCTCATTCGGATAGACTGACATGGTTATCCGTTCGAAAGCAGGAATATTTCGTTATTTTTATTGTACAAGATTGGGATAAGGAGCCTGTTATAAACACGATTGAAGACGTGATTAGCAGGTTGAATGCGATGATAAGCGGAGCAGAGAGGCCGCATGAGTATACGCATGCCGTTCAAGCCGTAATAAGCGAGCCGTTCGCGAAAGGAGAGGAACTTGTTCATTCCATCGACGGTACAACGGCATGGATAGAAGCGCTGTTCTACGACAGCTTGGAAGGGAACAAGGTTCATTCGGGTCTTCCTCATCCTCTGAATCCAATTACGGATACGCATGTGAAGGAAATAAGCGAGATGTTAAGAAAGTCTGCTTGGTCTGCGGACAGCTTGCTTGCATGCTTGAAGACGGAGTTTTTCAATTGGTGCGTCATACAGCGCATTCAGCCGGTGCAGCTTAAGCAGCGCATACTGGGCTGGTTGGTAGAGTGGTTGAAGCTGCAAGGAGACGCTGAGTTAATCAACCCAACTATCACTAATTTAATGGCAGTGCGAAGCTTGCCCCAAATGATGGATAGCTTAATCACAGCTATTGTAAAGGTAGAGAGCGAGAGGTCGCAATCCCGATCCGAGATTCGCTCCGCGCTCCAATGGATTCGAGACAATTTGAAGCAGCCCCTATCGTTGCCGATTATTGCCGAGCAGGTCGGTTTAAGTCCCCAGTATGTTAGCCGGTTGTTCCGCGAGGAGACAGGCGTCTCCGTTACACAGTATATTACACAATTACGGATGGAGAAGGCTATGGAATTGCTCAAACAAACGAATATGAAAATATATGAAATAGCGGAAGAGGTAGGCATTCCCAGTTATCGTTATTTCACCGTCATGTTTCGCAACTGGACGGGGGTTCCTCCGACGGATTATAAAAGGAACACTTAACGACAGATGCGGAGGAAGCGCGTGATGACAAAGCTGTTTCATTGGTACGGAAGCCTTGGTCTTGCCACCAAACAGTTTATTTACTTGTTTACAGTGACGTTGCTGCTCGTTATGATACTGGCGTGGAACAATCTTCGCGAGTCCGAGAGCTTGCTGCGCAATCAAGTCGTTAGAGATGCAGAGATGTTAGTGAGCCGAACGAATCAATACATTGACGCCAACCTGGATAATGTGGAGAATATGCTGCTGCTTCTATCTACCCAGTCCGATATCCTGGAGGATGGCAAGGAAGATATTGCTCTACAGACATTGCGCAAATTCGCTGATTATAACAATTCAATAACCAAATCGCTATATATCATTCGCGCCGACGGGAAAGTCTACGCCAGTTCCCAAGTTTATTATGAGATTATCGGGAATCCGTATTTGTCGGAGCTCTATAAGCTTGCGCTGCAGAACTATGGAGGAATTAACGTTAGCGAGCCTTACAATTCACCGATTTCCGGCGATACGTTAGCTTATGTGCTTCCGATTACCGATGCCAATAAGGAGCTGAAGGGGGTTGCCGTGGCGGAGGTGAACCTGGAGCTTCTTTCTATGCAGATCACCCCTATGAATTATCAGTCCTATGTGCTATTCACGAAGGAAGGAAATGTCATCAATCGGCTGCAGTTTAACGATAAGCTGCTGCCCTATAAGCCCAGCTCTTATCCGCGAACGCTTAAAGACGATTTTCAAGAGCAGTTAGTTTCTCTTAAAGTAGGCGTTAGCAGTATACAGGCGGATTCCTCAAAATCGCTGGTAGCGGTAAGGTCGACGACTAATCGGCTTGGCTGGTCTTTAGCCGCTTTTATAGAGGAGGATTATTTTTACAAGGATTTACGAAAGCTGGACAATAACTACCGCACGGCTGTCGTTATTTGGGTTGCGATACTATTAATAAGCGCCTATCTGCTTAGCCGTTCCTTCACGAAGCCGATTCGCAGATTTGTAGAGAAGATGGACCGCCTTCATGATTTGCAGATTATTACGAAACTTACGGTATCGAGAAGAGATGAGATCGGGAGATTGACACAAAGCTATAACGCTATGCTTGAGAGAATTCAAAATTTGCTGCAAAAAACGAAGGCGGCCGAGGAGCAGAAGAAGGAGTTCGAGCTTAAGATGCTGCGCAGCCAGATCGCGCCTCATTTCCTGTACAACACGCTAAGTTGTATAAGCAGCTTGGCCAAACAACAGAAAATTGATGAAGTGCGAGAGACTATCCGCTCATTGGTCAAGCTGCTCAGCTTCAGCTTCGACAAGCAATCCGAATTTGTATCGTTGGCGGAAGAATTGGAAAGTCTGCGCATGTATATGTACATTCAACAAGTGCGTTATGGGGACCAGTATACGTATAAGCTTGATCTGGATGAAAGTCTGCTGCAGTATCGTATACTTAAGCTAACCCTTCAGCCTCTAGTCGAAAATGCTTTATTCCATGGGATATCTCCGCATAATGGAGGACTTATCACCATTAAAGGAAAGATGGAGAAGGGGATGATCAGGCTTTATGTACGCGATGATGGCATAGGCATGTCCAGAGATAAAATCAATAAGCTGTTGTACGGCACGATTGCGCAGGAGCGATCCCGATATAGATTCACAGGGATCGGATTGCGCAATGTACATGACAGAATTCGAATTCATCACGGCGAGCATTACGGGTTGCGCATCGGGAGTAGACTCGGTGTCGGAACCGTTATACGCATCGATATTCCGCTTCTTCTGGATAAAGATGAGAATCTGGGTATTTGGGATTGATCGAAATAAGAGAATGGCTGTCTTCGGGACAGTCTTTCTTTTTGCCCAATATGAGGTTGAGGGGTTTATCACAAATTGATACACTTTTTACGTTTTTATGTATATCGGCGATGCGTCAGACCATTTATACTTTACTTAAATATTGAAAGCGCATACAAATAGGAGGGATATGATGAAAGAAAATAGCAACGTAAAGTCATCCCCTCGGATACAGCCTGTTTCACTAGCGAAACTGCAAATCGTTTTGAGAGCTGTCTGGCGGTTCCGGGCATTTTACATGATGCTTCTTCCGGGAGTTATCTACTTTATTGTATTCAGGTATCTCCCAATGTATGGAGTCATTATTGCTTTTAAAGATTACGCCATTCTGGAGGGGATAACGGGAAGCGCATGGGTCAATCCATGGTATAAGCATTTTCAATCCTTCTATGAGTCTCCTTATTTCAATCAATTGTTGAGCAACACGATATTGATTAGCTGTTACAAGCTTCTATGGGGCACCTTGCCTCCGATCCTGCTGGCAGTGCTGTTGAACGAATGCCGTGTGCGTTGGCTGAAGTCAATTGTGCAAACTTTAACTTATATGCCGCATTTCTTGTCATGGGTCATCATATTCGGTATTCTGCTGACGTTATTTTCTCAAAATGGCGGGTTAATCAATCGATGGATTGTAGAGGCCGGCGGTACTTCAATACCGTTTTTGACTTCTACGGAGTATTTTCGAAGCATTCTGGTCGGTTCAGAGGTTTGGCAAAACCTTGGCTGGGGAGCGATCATCTATTTGGCGGCAATGGCCGGTATCGACCCTACTCTATATGAAGCTGCCAAAGTAGATGGCGCCAGTCGATTGCGCATGATATGGCATATTACGTTGCCGGGGATTCGAAGCATTATCATATTACTGTTTATCCTTAAACTCGGCCATTTGCTCGATGCAGGCTTTGATCAAATTTATATTTTATACAATATTCAGGTATATCCCGTGGCGGATATTCTCGATACATGGGTGTATCGGACCGGATTGCAGCAATTGAATTTCAGCTTGGCTTCGGCGGTCGGACTGTTCAAGTCAGTTATTGGGTTATTTCTTGTACTAGCCGCTAATCGAATAGCGAAGAAGTGGGGGGAAGGGATATGGTAAGAAGCCTGGATGACAAATTATTCAATCTCATCGTTTACATCATTCTTGGCATTTGCGGGCTGTCTGCTATATTGCCGATTCTGTTCGTCGTATCAGTATCCATCACGCCTTTCGGTGAAGTGCTTCGCAATGGCGGCTTTATATTAATCCCGAAAGAAATTACGTTCACCGCGTATCGAACATTGCTGACGGAATCCAATATTCCGCAAGCTTTCCAAGTTACGTTGTTCATCACGATTGTCGGAACGGCGGTTAATATCGTGTTGACGGGGTTGATGGCGTATCCACTTAGCCGCAAAAATTTGCCTGGGAGAAATTTTTTTCTTATGATGATCGTCTTCACCTTGTTGTTTAGCGGGGGGATCATTCCGACTTATCTCATTGTAAAGTCTGTAGGGCTGCTTGATTCGATATGGGCAATGATTTTACCTAACGCTGTATGGAGTTTTAATGTGCTGATTATGAAAAGCTTTTTTGAAGGTCTGCCTGAAGAACTGTTTGAATCCGCCAGGATGGACGGGGCCAAGGAGTTCCGTATTTTGCTCCAGATCGTGACCCCGCTTTCGATACCTGTACTGCTGACGGTCGGATTATTTTATCTGGTTGGTCATTGGAACGAGTTTTTTCAAGCGATCTTTTATGTGACAGACCGGTCATTATTTCCGTTGCAGGTCGTCGTCAGAGAGATATTGATGCAAAGCCAGCAGCCTCTTGAGAACGCAGAAAATATAATGCCGACTCAGACGATGCAGATGGCCGCTGTCATTATTGCCAGCCTGCCGGTTATCGTTATTTATCCATTCATCCAGAAGCATTTTACGAAAGGCATGTTGCTGGGATCGATTAAAGGTTGATCCAGGCTGCATAGATCTGGCCAGCTATGCGGACCTGTTCAATAGATACAGATCTGAGAGGGGTATGAAGATGAGAAAAGTATATGCTATTTTATTGTCGGTATCGCTTCTGTCAGGCTTGCTTGCAGGTTGCTCTGGAGGCACCAGTAATAATAAAACAGGCGACTTGTCCACTGTTCAGCCTAATCAATCCGTCGCAGAATCAGGTAACGATTCAAACAGTAAACCGATAAAGCTTGAAATTATCGAACCCGGCAATAACTTGCCGTCTCCGGATAAAGACATGATTAAGAAAGAATTGGATAAAGCGTTAAATATAGATCTGAATTTGACAGTATATCCTTCAGGCGATGATTATGCCAACCAATTAAATGTGCGTATGGCATCGGGCAATTTTCCTGATTTGTTCATGGTCAGTCGTCAGCAGATTATCCAGTTTTCCAAACAAGGACTTCTGCTTGACTTAACCCCCTATATGGATGAGCTTCAGCAAACGGTCGACTTCATTGGAGAAGAAAGCGTCAAGAAGGGAATGGTGGATGGGAAAGTATTCGCGATCTCCAAATCTTCGCAAATTCCGTATAACACTTATTGGATTCGCAAAGATTGGCTGGATAAATTGCAACTGGCCGTTCCGACAACAGTGGAGCAATTGGCAGCTGTTGCGGAAGCCTTTACGAATAATGATCCCGACGACAACGGCAAGCGGGATACTTTTGGCTTGACGGGATCAAAATTTGGCGCTTTCGCTCCTGTATTCGGAGCCTTTGGCGTCGGTATGCCGGGCAATTTCTACGTGAAGGACGGTGCGGTTGTCAATTCATTGTATGACCCTGCAATAAAAGACACGCTTGCGTTTATTAGGGAAATGATACTATCGGGCTCGGTTGATCCGGAGCTATTGGCTAATACCGGACTGCAGCATCAAGAAAAGGCGATTAAAGGCCAAGCGGGCATTGTTCATATCGACTGGCCGAACATGACGAAGGAGCAATTCGTCGAGCAAATTAAAGCAGTGAATCCCAATGCGGAGTGGCTGCAGATTGCTCCGCCGAGCGGACCGGGAGGGCAATATGACGGTTCATGGGATATTGGAGCCACGCCTGCCCGATTCGCGATTCCGAAAGCGCTCGAGAAAGATCCGGAAAAGCCGCAGCGAATATTTGATCTGTTGAATTATATCTCGAATCCGGAAGGCGGATCGCTTCTTGTACAATTCGGGGTGCAGGATATTCACTTTACGCTTAATGATGGCAAGCCGGTGATGACAGACAAAGCAGGAGAGGTCGGACACTCGTGGTTATATCAATTTACCGGACGGCCCGAGATGGAATATTTGCAAACGAAGTTTGCTCTTCAATCGAAAGAGATACAATTCGCCAGTGATCAACCGCGAATTGAGGCATTAAATGGATTTATAGACAATCCGGAAGGTTATAATCCTGCTGACGCTGACCGTTATATTGAAGAAGAGCTTGCGAAGTTTATTTACGATAAGCGATCGCTTAGCGAATATGACGATTTCCTCAAAACATTAGAGACGACGATGAATTATCAATTATTGTTGGAGAGTGCGAAAGCGCAGCTTGCACAACTGGGCTTTGGCGGATAAATCGTGTGGAAGACCCTTGGCGACAACAGCCAAGGGTCTCTTTTCCAATGTCTATTATAAGGGATGCACATCAAATTGCATGCGGGGCTATCATGTTACAGGGGAATCAAGTCACGATATTAACAATATGGTGCTGCTGTACAACGGATTTTCCAAGCATGACGAGAAAGGTGACAGAGTTCCCTCAGTTTATAAAAGGCACGTGGAGGAAATAAGCTCCAGTAATACCCTCCCTTTAAGTCGTTATGTGATTGATTGAGTGAGTGGCAAGCGAACTGAATCTGTCCCTGACTGTAAACGTGAAGCCGGAAATTCCTTTCCGAGGGACTCCCGAAGCTGTACAAATCTTAGGCGAGATGAGAAGATTACTTTTGTGCAAGTAAAGTAAGGAGAAGAAAGAGTCAAGGCTATGAGATGAGAACGACTGCATTTGAGGAGTGGGGGAAAGTATGCTGGTAGCGGCGATTATCGGAAGTCTTGTTTTTCTGTTCGTGACCGTCATTTATGTGTTGCTCGCGATAGGATTGCCATTGGGAGAATATGCGATGGGCGGTAAATATCGGATTATGCCAAAAGCCATGAGGGTTGCTTGCGCGTTATCAGCGGCCGTTCAAATGTTTGCTGTATTTTGCATATTGCAGGCCGCCGGTATTCTTGAGATCGGTGCATGGAACGATTTCGCACGAGGCGTTTGTTATTTTTTCGCATTTTATCTTGCGCTTAATACCGTCATGAACGCGTTGTCGCGAAGCAAGAAGGAAAAAATGCTCATGACGCCTCTGTCGTTTGTTGCCTCTGTTTGTTTTTTCTTTGTTGCGTTCAACGCTTGACGATGGAGTCGGAATACCGCATTTCGATGTTCGGTCATACAATTGACATTTTACTTGCCGGGGGGGCAAAATGGTTGGGAGTGTGTTTCGCTTGCAGGATCAGGCAATGGAGGTAGATTTGAATGTTTGATGTGAAGATGGATTTGATAGAGGACTGGATCAAGACGGTGAAGGAAGTGTTCCGCGGATCGGGCTATCCGCTGGAGGACGGCATCTCCGAAGAGGAACTGGCGCTGCTCTATTACGAGCAGACGCTTGAAGGAGAGCAGGCGCAGCAGGCGGCAGCGGCGACTTTGACGCGGCTGCGGGAGCTGGAGGCTGCGATTCGCGACAACCTGTCGGCGGTCATTGTGCCGGATATTCGCAAGCGGACGGGCTATAAGGGCGACCTGTTTCACTTCTGCTGGGTATACAATCAGGGGGAGCATATTATCGAGATGGAGTCGGAATACCGCATTCCGTTGCAATAAGCCTTACGGAGACATAGGGACACCGGGACAGCTGGGCTAGGGGGATATATATTCCTCTGAGCTCGGCTTTTTGATTTGCGTGTAGCTAGTTAGGAAGCTGCAAGTCATGGCGCATAGGCTGGAGCGAGGAGATCAGCCAGTTCAGGTGCTGCAAGCTATGGCGCATAGGTTGGAGCGCAGAAAGAGCCATTACCCGGACACATTTATTAAGACTTTGTAAAGAAATGCATTGACGCAGCGTCATTGAAGGTATAAACTCATAACAAAACAACTTTATTTATTATAATTTATATTGTTTTATGTGGTTTTTATTTGATCTTAACTTGAGGTGATTATCATCGCGTTAGCTGTCATTTTGGTGCTTTGCTCCGGTGTTACGCATGCCGTGTGGAATTTGTACACGAAGTCAAGCAGCAATAAAAATGTGTTCCTATGGCTTATTCATGTTTTAGGCATCGTATTGTTCCTGCCATTTCTCATTCATGACATCTGGCAAGGCGTGCCTCTACAAGGTTATCTGTTCATGGCCATGACGTTCCTCTTTCAAATGAGCTATGCGTTCTTTTTGCCGAAGGCGTACGAGCGTGCGGATATGTCGCAGGCGTATCCCATCATGAGGGGAATCGCAGCGCTGCTTGTGCCTATACTGGGAGTATGGCTGTTCGGCGAACGATTAACGCTAATTGGCTGGCTGGGCGTAGCAGCGATTGTGATTGGCTTATTCGCTATCGGGGGGCTTTGGCGGTTGCCTTGGCGCAGTTTTTTCACGTCATACTGGCCTATTCTCGGCGTCGGTGCGTCTATCACATGCTACACGCTGACGGATAAAATGCTGCTTCAGCATATATCGCCGCTGTCTCTCATTGCATTGTCCAATGTCGGCTTCTCTCTTATGCTGCTTCGCAGCGCCTTGGCTTCTCGTGAGATCGCTGCAGCATGGAAGCGCCAATGGGGTAAAATTGTAATCGGCACCTTCCTGGCGCCTGGTAGCTATATTTTGTTCCTGTTCGCTATGACGCTCGGACCCGTCTCGCAGCTGGCGCCAATCCGGGAAATTAGCACGGTGGTCGGCACGCTCTTCGGCATCTGGCTGCTGAAGGAAGCCGACGGCATACGACGTGTGTCCTTCGCTGGACTCATAACCGCAGGCATTATTGCAATCGGTATATGGGGTACGTAACACTGACATGACCAGAGAATAGCAGTAGCCTAGCCCCGGTCTTAACGTTATAATAAGGAATAACCATGACGTAAAGGGGCCGTATCATTGTCTTTAGCAGGTGAAGAGCGGAAAGCGTTTATATTGGAGCAACTGAATGCCGAAGGTCAGGTGAAGACGCTAGAGCTGGTGAAGCATCTGGGCGTCTCCTCGGAGACCATTCGCAGATATTTGGAAGAATTGGAGTCGGACAACCGGCTGAAGCGAGTATACGGAGGGGCCATCAAGATCAGTCTTGATAACGAAGAGCCGACGTATATGAAGCGTGAAGTGCTGTATATGGAAGAGAAGCGCGGAATCGGGAAAGCGGCGGCAGAGCTCGTAGAGGATTACGATGTCATCTTCATCGATGACGGCACGACGCCGATGCAGATGATTCATTATTTGATGAACAAGAAGAATCTTACCGTGCTTACAATTTCCATTGCCACGCTGCATCTACTGATGGAATACAAGAACAAGGAGTTGTTCTCGGGCGATATCTACTTCATCGGCGGCAAGGTCAATGCTGCGCAGTCTCGCGTATCGGGTCTGGTAGCCGAGCGGATGCTGGCGCATTTCAACGCCGATAAGGCGTTCGTATCGGTAGACGGCATCGTCTTGAACGGCTGTATCAATTCATTCGATGCGGAGCGGGGACAACTGGTGAGCCGGATGATTGAGCAATCCAAGCAGACGATCGTGATGACCGATAGTAGCAAGATCGGACAATCCCATCTCTACCGTACAGCGGAATGGCGGCAGATCAATATGGTCATATGTGAAGTGCCGATGCCGCGCGGCTGGCAGCAGACGCTGGAGGAGCATGAGGTCGGATGGATTGTTGCGGAGTGAGAGATGAGTGCTGGCTATGTGACCAGAATGAGCGATAGTGGGTTACATTGTGGCGATTGAAGGAAGTAATGACGGCAGGACTATGTGACCAATAGGATGAAGATAATAGTTGAATTTACAATAATAACCGGCGAAGGCCGGTTATTTGTGTCGTGCACATGATAACGGAAGGATAGAGGTGAAGCCGTTTGAAGCTAATCCATCAACCAATGAAAACGTCAACATTGCTCTATGCGCTTCTGATTGGCGTCATTCTCATCCCGGCATCCATCATTACAGCGCTAATTCTTAACGTATACAAGGACGACCTGTTAGCACAGACAACGAATCGGACGCTACAGACACTGCGTGCCGTTACGTATTCACAGGAGCAGGAGATTCATCGCGTCGTCAGCTATTCCGCTGCGGTCAGTATGGATCAGGAGGTATTGACCGTCGCGACGAAGCTGCATGATGCTGCGGCGGACGACAGGCATTCCTATACGAATAACCTCCACACCTATCTGAATAAGTACAGCGCCTCCATGTCCGGGCATGTGCTGGCGATCAATTTTCATTATAAGGACGGAACAGTGTATTCCTACTTGAAAGAACCGATGCGGAGCGAGCGCGTTATTCGAGCTTCCGAATGGTACCGCCTGGCAGTGGAAGAGCCGGACCGTATCCTGTTCGCGGGCATGCAGCATGGCATGATCTTCAACGCCAATGATGACAAGTCGATTGTAACGGCGATTGCGCCGAGCATGATGCAAGGCATGCATGAGATCGAAGTGATCTCCTTCGTCTTCAGCCGTGAAGGATTCCAGAAAGTGCTGCGTCAGCATCCCGATACCCAGAGCTCACAGTTCGCCCTTCTGTCCAAGGACGGTTCCATTATCGGAACGAGTGGACCGTTCCTGACAGACGTGGAACATGACCTTGCAGACAAGCTGTTCTCGCAAAGGGAAGGCGTGTTCACGCAGAAAGTGGAAGGGCGCAACATGCTGATTACGTTTACGAACGTGGAAGGCGCCGATTGGCGCGTCATGCACGAGCTTCCGGTGAAGAAGCTGACGAGTAATTACGACCGGATTTACCGATTTGTCCTGATCGCGACAGCTATCATTATAATCGTGTCGCTGTGCATTGCGTTGTACTTCGTGAATCGCCTTGTCAGACCGATTCAGATGCTGGTCGTCAAGATGTCGCGGGTTGTGCAGGGCAATCTCAATGCGAAAATCGAAGAGACCGGCACACGGGAGCTGGTCGCCGCAGGGCAGACGTTCAATCATATGATGGACGAGATCAAGCGTCTGATCATCGAGAGAGAAGTGGTGGAGAAGGAGAAGCGGACGGCGGAATTCACCGCGCTGCAATCGCAGATCAATCCTCACTTTCTCATTAACACACTGAACTCTATCCGGCTCATGGCAATTATATCGAAGGCGGACAATATTAAAAAGATGACCCATGCGCTCATTCAACTGCTACATTCTTCCTTCAACCGCGGGGGAACCATGACGAGCATCGCAGACGAAGTGCAAAATCTGAAGCAATACTTATTCATTATGGAAACCCGTTACGGCAATAAATTCGAGGTCGAATGGGAAGTAGACGAAACTGCGAAGAACGCCTATATATTGAAAATGCTGCTGCAGCCCATTATTGAAAACAGCATATTCCACGGCATGTCCGGCACTTACGGTGGTGGAATCATCCGCATCCTTATTGTTCGGCAATTGCAATCGCTTCATATCACCATCCGGGATAACGGCGCAGGTATGACGCAGCAAGCGATGATCGAACTGCTGGAGGAGAAGGAGAGCGCTGCGTTCAGCGGCATGGGCATCAGCAATGTTCACAAGCGAATTCAGCTTCACTACGGCGAGCCGTATGGCATTATGATCAAGAGCAACTCTTCCGGTGGCGTAACGATCGACGTTCATGTGCCGCTTCACCTGCATGGAGACGAGGAAGAGTAGACGGCAAGTAGTTCAAAAAAGATCAAGAAGTAGGCAAAAACCATCATTCAACGCTTTATCATCATAAATTATGCTGGAGACAGATCATTGCTCTCCAGTCGGCAACGGGAGGGAAGCAGCTTGTACCAATCAACACGAATCATCCTGATTGTTGTTCTCGCGCTAGCGGCATCCAGTTTTGTTACCGCTTGCGGTGGAGGAGAACTTCGGATAACGCTCACGACAGAAGGGGGGAAGAACGAAGGTTCGGCAGCTGCCGCAAGGAACGACAAGACGGGCAGCAGCAATGAAGAATTCAAAAAGCCTGTCAAATTGAAGCTGGCCATGTGGAATACGAGGAATGAACTACAATTCTGGTCATCCAAAGCGAAAGAGTATAACCGTCTGCACCCTCACGTCACGGTTGAAGTGGAGATGGTCCATGGTAACAATGACCAATATTTAAAGGTGCGAATGGCTGCGAATGACATGCCGGACTTGTTTTTCTTAAAACCCAGCTATTTCCATACCTACAAGGACGTGCTGTTGCCTCTTCATGACATATCTGTAACCGCTATCAATAAAAAGCCTATGGTCATTAACGGCGAGGTGCTTGGGCTGCCGCTTGTCTCCTTCACGGAATATGTCTTCTATCATCCCGGCATACTGGAGGAGTTGGGGCTTGAGGTGCCAAGGACACTGGAGGAATGGCTGGATGTGATGGAACGCATTGGCAACTCTGGCCAGTATACACCGCTCGCCTTGGGCGGCAAGGACAGCTGGACGTTCTACCCGCTGCTGGAGTTCGGACCGATGATTCATTCCGGCAACCGGCATTATCTGGCCGATATGGCGGGGCAGTCCGAGCCTTTCCGGCAAGGAAGCAGCTTCCATGCGATGGCTGAGCTTATACAACAATTGGCCAACCGGGGATACGCGGGAAAGGATGCATTGTCCGTGTCCTATGACAGCGCCATGGAGCAATTCGAGAGCGGTAAAGCGGCGATGATTGTGCTAGGGCAGTGGTATTATTCCAATTATGTCGACAAGGTAGGGGACGACGAGAATTTGGGCGTCTTTCCACTGCCATTGACTTCCGACACGAGCGGTCCGCCTCATGCGATGGTCATGACGGATATGCATGTTGGCATCAGCAGGCATTCCGACAATGTGGAAGAAGCGAAGGCATTCCTGAACTGGATGTTCAGCGAGGATATCTACCGCGAATATATCGCGAAAGTGGAGCAAGATTCGACGGTGGAAGGCATTGAGCATCACATTCCCTTTTTCGAAAAATGGGAGAAGCAGAATCCTTATGAGCCCTTTTACTATGAAGGCCCTAACGAGCAATATGCGCTTATCAGCTCAGCTGTGCAATACGATCCCAAGTTCATCGCGCAGGAAATTTTCGCTGGACGTTCCATAGAGGAACTGATGGGAGAGCTGAATGCAAGGTGGGGCCGGGCGAAGGAGGCTGCGCAAGCAACTGACAACTAAAGAGGTGAGTTTCGCATATGAAACAAATAACGCAGCAGCGGCTGACGATTATTACGTTCCTGGCTGTGCCGGTTACGCTCATGCTGTTTTTTCTCATGTATCCGACTTTGCAATTGTTCCATTACAGCATCACGAATTGGAACGGCTACAGCTCTAGCTTCGATTATATCGGATTGGACAATTATACGAAGCTGTTCAGCGACTTCCCGGATGCGTGGAGAGCAATCAGCAACAACGGACTGTACTTCATTATCCATACGCTGTTCCTTCCGGTTGAACTGCTGGCAGCGGTTCTGCTCAACCGAACAATCCGAGGCAGCGGTTTTTTTCGATTCGGCGTTCTCATGCCTTATATTATCAACGGCATTGCCGTTGCATTCATGTTCAGCTACATTTATAACCCGATCAATGGACCGCTTAATGAATTTCTCCGCCTCATCGGGCTCGAGAATCTGATCCAGAGCTGGCTAAGCGATCTCGGCGTCGTCAACTACTCCTTGATTGCGGTATCGATATGGCGCTTCGCCGGCGTCCATATCGTACTGATGCTGGCGGGATTGCAATCCATTCCGAAGGACCTGTACGAGGCGGCGCGGATCGACGGTGCGAACTTCTTTCAGCAGATTCGCTATATTACGCTGCCGGGCATCCGTACCGTTATGGAAATTATCCTGTTCATGAACCTATCCGGCGCGTTGCTGCAGTATGATATTCCGTATGTCATGACAGGCGGCGGACCCGGCGTTGCGAGCAGCACGTTCGGCTTGTTCTCTCTGCAGACAGCGTTTACGCACAACAATTACGGTCTGGCTGCGTCCATGGCGGTCACTCTGCTGGGACTAATCATTATCTTCACATTGATTCAGAACTGGATTGTGAAAGACAGGAGTGGGTCCTAATATGAATCGGAGTAACTATAAAGCGCAACAATTGCTGGGCAACACGGGTTATTATATCTTTTTCATTGCGATGAGCATTCTGGTGTTCGTGCCGATTCTCCTCGTTGTCTTCGGATCGTTCAAGACGGCGAAGGAGATTGCGGAGACATCTCCGTTCTCGCTGCCTGACAGCTGGCTGTATGTTCAGAACTATATTACGGCCTATACAGAAGGCAACATATTGCGCGGCTTCATTAACACGTCCATTCTCGTCGGCGTCAGCATTGTAGGCAATGCGATATTGGGAACGATGACGGCATATGTGCTGAACCGATTTCAGTTCAAGCTACGCAACGCGATTTTCCTGCTGTTCATGCTGGCGATGATCATACCTTCCTATACGACAGAGATTGCCAGATTCCAGCTGATTCACGGCATCGGCGCCTATAATTCCCTGTACGGACCGCTCTTGATCTATATTGGAACGGACATTATGCAGATTTATATCTACACCCAGTTTCTCAAGAAAATATCCACGCAGTTGGATGAAAGTGCTATGCTGGATGGAGCGTCTTATTTCCGGACATTTGTCTCCATTATCTTCCCGCTGCTTCTGCCGGCAACGGCTACGCTGGCCATCTTGAAGAGCGTGACGATTATGAACGACATATATGTTCAGACACTCTATATGCCGAAGCGGGAGCTGGCTACGCTCTCTACCGCGCTCATGACCTTCGTGGGCGAGAGGACGGCCGATCTGGCTGCTCTGTGTGCGGGAATTATTCTCGTGCTTCTGCCTAGCGCGGTCATGTATATGGTGTTCCAGCGACTAATATTCAAGGGACTGATGGATGGCGCGATAAAAGGATAAAGAAGATGCTGCAAGTGAGGAGGAGGGCTTACCATGTTCAAAATGCTCATAGTGGATGACGAGCCGCTGGTCCGGTTGGCTCTGCAGCAGATGATCGATTGGGAGCGCGAAGGCATCGTTATTGCGGGAGAGGCGTCTGACGGCAGAGAAGCGCTGGAGCTTCTGCGGCAGCAAGGCGATATCGACATCTTGCTGGCGGATATGATGATGCCGCGGCTCGATGGTGTCGGGCTGCTGCGCGCATTGTCGGAGGATAAGGAATTGTCCGGACGAATCGTGCCGATTATTCTAAGCGCTCACAACGACTATAGCTTTGTGCGGGAAGCATTCCTCCTCGGCGCTCTCGATTATATCGTCAAGGCGGATATGGAGGAAGCGGCGATATTGTCCGTCGTGCGCAAGGCCGTCTCGGCTCTGGAAGAGCGGCGTGGCGCAGCGATCGACATGGAAGCTGGTGCTGACGATGTCGGGGTGACGGGCGGCGTGATTCGCAGCAGAGATGAGCGCTGGCTGAAGGAGCTTCTGACGAAGGAAGCGGCGGAGTTCAGCGATGCCGCAGTGGCATCGCTGGGCGAAGAGCTGGCGAAGGAGTGGAAGGGACATGCCGGTGTGGCTGTCCTTAAGCTGGCTGCTTCCAGTCGGGAAGAGAGCGTCCATTCCTTCATTAGAGGGGCTATTGACAGCGTCATGAAGGAAGCGGAGCTACCGCTCGCGTTATGTCGGACCGAACGGCATGAGTATGCGCTGCTAAGCGGCTGGGGCTGGGGCGTCAGCGGCGCTTGCAGCCTGTCCGCGCTTCACGATCGGATGCATACGGTACTGGGGCTGATTATGACGCGAATGCAGAAGTATATGAACGTTCCGGTCTCCATCGGCGTCAGCGATCCCGGCCATCGCAACCGCTCATGGAAATACCTGTACGAGCAGGCGCATGACATGGCCGAGGAATGCTACTACGCCGGCTTCGGTCATATTTTCTACGCCGGAGCGAGCAGGACGGGCAGCCGCTTGCCGTTGCAGTCATGCGAAGGCGACGAGGACATGACGAGACTTCGTGCTGCAATTATGCATGAACTGAAGGGTGCAAGCGAAGCAGATGACGGTCTTGGCGTTGAACAATCGGATCGCTCTGCGCGCGCAGGGTGGTTAAGACTTGTCGACTGCGGCGATCGGCTGTCTCCGCTGGAGACGGCGTGGGAGGAGTTATGCCGTCTGCTGAACGATCCCGCGCAGCGTTCGCCGCAGGATGTCAAGCGCTTCTGGGGCGACTTGCTGTGGGAGCTGGGTTCCATGCTGTATATGCGGGACAAGCGCTGGGAAGACATCGACGGGGCCGGAGGAGGACCGCATGAGGCGCTTCATAGCTGCGATACCTTCGCGGATACGAAGGAGATGATATGGAGCCTGCTCATGCGAGTGAAGCAGCTGCTGTCCCCGTACCATTCTGGGCAGGATGCTCCGCCTGTCTATAGCGCTCCTGTCGCACAGGCGAAGCAATTCGTCGACGAGAACTTCTGCGAAGATGTTAACTTGTCTCTGCTCAGCTCCATCGTCGGCGTCAGTGAAAGCTACTTGAGCAAGCAATTCGCCAAGGAGGTTGGCAGCAACTTCATTCAATACCTGACCCGGCTACGGATGGAGGAGGCGAAGCGGCTGCTGCAGAACGATGTGAAGATCGTGGAGGTGGCGGAGCGTATCGGTTATTGGAACCCGGAGCACTTCAGCCGTCTCTTCAAGAAGATGACCGGCATTACGCCGAAGGATTTCAAGAAGAAGTCAACGGCGCGTCTGGCGGGGGGATGACCTGACGCCGGGCGCGCTTTTTCCAACCTCTTAGAAAATGTGCGAGGACGAGCTGTAGACGACTTAACTATAGGAGGCGAAGCGAAGATGGGGAAGCACGATTTATTGTTCAGGAAGCCGATTGCGAGATGGGATGAAGCGCTGCCGCTTGGCAACGGGCTGACGGGCTGCTTATTGTGGGGAGACGGCGCGCCTCTGCGCTTCAGTCTCGATCGGGGCGATCTGTGGGATCTAAGGCTGGCGCCAGAGGTGCAGGACGAACGGTTCACTTATGCGGAGATGATTGACTGCGTGCGCCGTGGCGATCAGGAGGCGTTACTGTCCCGCTTCGACAGCAGCTATGAGCGTTATCCTTATCCGACGAAGCTGCCGGCGGGACGGCTGGAGCTATGTGTGGACCAGCCTGCCGACCAAGTTGTCAGTCGACTAGCATTGCGCGAAGCTTGTGCGCATGTGGAGCTCACCTACGGCAGCCGAGCCGTACAAGTGTCGAGCTTCCTGCATGCGGAGAATGGACTGGGGTATATACGTATTACGGGTGGATTGTCTGGCAAGCTGGCTGTCGTGCCGCCAGACTACACCGGTATGCATGAAGAGAGCGGGGAGAGCGCTGTCTTTCATACCAGCCTTACGCGGCTTGGCTTCCCTGCAGCGAGCATGCATGAAGAAGAGAGCTTGCACTGGTTCCATCAGAAGACTCCGCTGGAGCTGGAATATGCTATCATTGCAGGCGATCAGGAGCTGGCCAATGGGGATAGGCTTGTCGTCTATGCCATAGCGGCGAACCATGACGGCGAAGCGTGGTTGGAAGAAGCGAAGCGAAAGGTGAAGACGGCGCTAGTCGAAGGGTATGAGAATGCCCTTCGCGATCATGCGTCCTGGTGGAAGCGATATTGGGACAAGAGCTCCGTAAGCTTGCCGGATGAGGAAGCGGAGGGCATGTGGCTGCTCACCAATTACTTATTCGCTTCCTGCTCGCGCAAGGGAGCTCCGCCGATGCCGCTGCAAGGCGTGTGGACAGCGGATGAAGGCAAGCTTCCGCCATGGAAGGGCGACTACCATAACGATCTCAATACGCAGCTTAGCTATTGGCATTACATGAAGGCGAATCGGCTGGAAGAAGGGGAGAGCTTCCTCGACTTCTTATGGGAGCTGCGTCCTGCCGCGAAGGCATTCGCTCGAAGCTTCTATGATGCGCCAGGCATTAACTTGCCGTCAGTTATGACGCTGAAGGGCGGGGCGATGTGCGGTTGGCCGATGTACAGCCTGAGCATAACGAACCAGATCTGGCTGTGCCAGGCGTTCGATCATTATTGGCTGTATACAGGAGACTGGTCGTTTTTGCGGGATAAGGCGTACATTTATTTCAAAGAATCGGCGGAGTGCGTGTTGCGCTGGCTCGCTCCCGGGGAAGACGGCAAGCTGAGGCTGCCGGTGTCCAGCTCACCGGAATTTCATGACAACCGATTGGAAGCGTGGCTTGACCCCATGAGCAACTACGATCTGGCTCTGCTTATATACTTGTTCCGACGGCTGGCGGATATGGCGGACCGTCAGGAGCTTTATGAGGAGCGCGACCAATGGTCAGCGGTGCTGGCTCAGCTGCCTGAGCTGGCGGTGAACGAGCGCGATGTGCTGATGATTAATGCGGAGGAGTCGATGACGGAGAGCCACCGACATTTCTCCCACATGATGGCGGTCTATCCGCTTCAGCTGCTGGACCCGCGGAATTCAGAGCGAGACAAGAGAATCGTTGATGCCTCGATATATAACCTGGAGGTGCTGGGCAAGGGACAGTGGGTCGGCTTCTCGTTCGCATGGGCAGCGGCGATGTATGCGCAGCAGGGCAACGGGACAGCGGCGCTCTATCATCTTCAGCAGATGTGGCGCTACCTGTGCTCGCCGAACGGCTTCCATCTCAACGGGGATTACCGCCATGCGGGTGTAACCATGTACCATTATCGTCCGTTCACGCTGGAGTCCAATTTTGCCGCTATAAGTGCGTTGCAGGATATGCTGCTGCACGCGGACGGAGAGACAATTCGCGTATTCCCGGCCGTACCGGCGGATTGGGCGGAACAGGAGGTGGCGTTCCAGGATTTCCGTGGAGAGATGGGCGTTGTCGTATCTGCGCGCATGTCCTCCGGACAGCTGGAATATGTGAAGCTGCGGGCAGAGCGAGCTGGAGTGTTTCGGCTGCAGAATGATTTCTCCGGGGAACGGTTGCATCTGGACATGGGCGGGAAGACGGAGTTCATCATATGCGGACGGAAGAAGGTTGCGGACATTCGGCTTGAAGCAGGAGAGAGCTGTGCAGTTACCATGATGAAGTAGAGAGTTCGGTGCGAACAAGCCAAATTAGAGAATGCGGCAGACGCTGAAGTTCTTAGCATGAGTACGAGGCACGAACACGAGCATGAGTACGAGATGGAGCAGGAGTTCAAAAATTATCATTTTCACATCAAAAAGCATCATTTGTATCCCCTTACAATTCGTCTAAGATGGAGTCAGGTCATAAGAGGGACGAACGTCATACGACCGAGACCGACTATTGAAAACGGAGGGTACACACAAAATGAAAAAGAAAAATTGGACGATCCTGCTCCTGTCACTGATGCTGATGAGTGTCATGGCGCTCACGGCTTGCGGGGGCAACAACAATGCTTCCACCTCAGGGAACAAGGAGGAGAACGGGGCAGCAGCGAATGGCGAGAAAGACAAAGACCAAAAGCCTGTCAAGTTGACCGTTGGTATATGGGAATCTACGGCAGATATTAACTTCTGGACAGAGAAGCTGAAAGCGTATACAGCTGAGCGTTCTCATGTGACGGTTGAACTGGAGAAAATCCCGGACAACGGCGGCCAGTATTTGAAAGTACGTCTGGCGGCGCACGACTTGCCGGATATGTTCTTCCTGAAGCCTGCCCACTTCCAAACCTACAAGGAGAAGCTGCTGCCTCTGGACGGATTAAAGGCGGTAGAAAACAATAAATATCCGACGGTAGTGGACGGCAAAGTGCTGGGTCTTCCGCTCGTATCCTTCTCGGAGTATATTTACTACCATCCTAGCATATTCGAGGAGCTTGGTCTGGAGGTTCCGACTACGCTGCCTGAATTCGAAGATGTGATGGCGAAGATTAAAGAGGATGGCAAGTATATTCCGCTATCCCTCGGCGCCAAAGACGCTTGGACCTTCTATCCGTTCTCCGAGTTCGGTCCGCATGTCCTGTCCGGAGACGAGGACTATCTGGCCAATCTGGCGAAGACGGAAGAGCCGTTCGGCGAAGGAAGCACATTCCAGCGAATTGCGGGTCTGCTGAAAGAGATGAAGGACAACAAATATGCGGGGCCTGATGCGTTGGGCATTTCCTTCGAGCAATCGAAGCAGCAATTCGAATCCAATAAGGCGGCTATGATCGCCGTAGGCCAGTGGTACTACCCATCTTATATGGAAGTAATCGGGAACGATGACGATCTGGGTGTATTCCCGATGCCGTTCCGCGCTACAGAATCCGATCCATTGTATTCCATGACGATGGCGGATATGAACATCGGCATTAACAGCGACTCCAAACAGCAGGAAGAAGCCAAGCTGCTTCTGGAGTGGATGCTCAGTCAGGATGTCTACACGGACTACATCAATACACTGCAGCAGGTATCCACGATGAACGATGTCACAACTGATCTGCCGTTCTTCAATAAGTGGAACGAGCTGCATCCATTCGAGACGTTCATCTATAATGGCACCGACGAGGGCTTCTCCAAGGTGAAGGCGGCTGCGCAGTTCGATCACAGCGTATCTGCGCAAGAAGTGTTCGCGGGCAAGGCAATCGAGAAGATTGCAGAAGAGCTGAATGGACGCTGGGCGAAGGCAGTCAAATCCAATCAGTAGCGATCTATCAAACCCTTATGCTAAAGAGTGTGCTGTTTCAGTACACTCTTCAGGCAGAAGGGTTTTTTCTTATGTTCTTAGAGTCTTCGATGTCTGCAAATATGAGTTCTTGATCCGAGCGAAAGTGCAAAACTGTCTGCCCAAAGGATAAAGCTTTTGCAGGGCGTTCCCATTATGATAAAGTTGAGCGCGCGCTACAAGCAAGAAGTATCGGAGGGCATCGAAATGTCAAAACAAATTCGCACAGCAGTTGTCGGATTGAATATGGGGCTCAGTCATGCGTATGCGTATTACGAATCGGAACAAGCAGACTTGCGCTGGGTCGTCGATCTGGACGAAGCCAGGGCGAAGTCGGTTGCCGAAGAGCTCGGCTGCAAGTATGCAACAGATTGGACGACGATTATGCATGATGTCGATGCGATCAGCTTATGTACGCCGCATCATCTCCATGCGCCGCAGGCGCTGCAGGCCATCGCCCAGGGCAAGCATGTGCTTATCGAGAAGCCGCTGGCCAATACGGAGGAAGAATGCCTGCAGGTCATTCAAGCGGCAGAAGAGAACAACGTCACGCTAATGGTGGCTTACGTGCTTCGCTACTTGCCGGCGTTAGTCCGGCTGAAGGAGGTACTGGACAGCGGCCGATACGGCAAGCCGATTAATGCGAACTGCTGGGTCGAAGGCAGGCTGCAGCCGAGCCCGGGAAGCTGGTTCTCGCGCAGGGACCAGCTTGGCGGCGGTGTGCTGTTCAGCCATGGCTGTCATTACGTCGATCTGCTGCTCTGGTTCTTCGGCGAGCCGGAACGGGTCGTATCACTGGGTACCCGGCTAGGGACGGAATGGATGGAAGGAGAGGGCACTGCTCATGCCACGATTCTGTTCGAGAGCGGAACGCTTGGCCATGTCGGCTGCAGCTGGGGATTCCGGCATGCGGCTCCACCGGCATTGTTCCAGATACATACGACCGAGGGGCTTATTACGGTACCCAGAGACTACCGTACGATCGAAGTCATTACGGATAAGGGCAAGGAGATCTTGTACGAGGAAGCTCCGAGCGCGAATACGAGTAAGGCGAGGACAGCCATCTATGAGATTGAGCATTTTCTGTCGTGCATTGCCGAAGACCGCTTGCCGCAGACGAACGGACGGGACGCGCTGCGATCGCATCGGGCGATATGGGCTGCGTATGCCGTGGCGGACAACTAACGGAGAGAAGGAGGAGCTCATATGCTTAAAGTTGGCATGATTGGTTGCGGGCTGATGGGAAGTCTGCACGCGCGCACATTACGGCAGATGCCGGATGTGCAGATTGCTGCGCTGTACAATCGTTCGCGCGAGAAAGCGGAACAATTAAGCGCGGAAGTGGGGGGCAGCGTGTACGACAGCTACGAACGACTGCTTGAGTCGGATGTGGACGCTGTATGGGTGGCGACCCCGGATCATTTGCATGCGGAGATTGCCATTGCCGCATTGGAGGCAGGCAAGCATTTATTTCTGGAGAAAGTAATTGCGACATCGCCGGAGGATGCCGCCTCCATCGTTGCAGCCAGCGCCAAGCGGCCCGAACTGAAGGCAATGACAGGTTACCCGCTGCGCTTCGCGCCGGGATATCGCAAGATGAAGGAAATCTTATCGCGGCCCGATGCGGGCAACGTGCTGCAGGCATGGTCGATGCGGACTCACTTTCTGGTGCCGACGACGAAGGTGTATGACAAGTACCGCGATCATTACTACGATACGCCAGATTGGTATTTTGACGGCAGCGACAAGGCAGGCCCCATCTATTCGCATGCTTCTCACGATTACGACCTGCTGCATTGGTACGGCGGTGATATTGAAAGCGTCTTCGCATATGGCGCGAGCAGTCCTGCGGCAGGCGGGGTCACTGATGCTTTCACATTGGCCGTTCGTTATGCGAGCGGCGCCATCGCCCACGTAAGCACGCCATGGGTGACCCGTGTTGAGAATGATGCGACGGGCGTCGCCACGGATCGTCTGACGATCGTCAATACGAACGGGGAGCTGTCTCTGAAGGAAGATAGCGGGCCGGAAGAGCGGATTAAGTTCGCGGAGAACGATATGTGGGAGAAGTTGAACGGGCATTTCGTATCGTGTATTCGTGACAATGTGCAGCCGCTCGTCTCGCTGGAGGACGGATGGCGTGCGATTGCCGTATCGGAAGCCGCGATTCGTTCACTGCGGGAACGACGTGAAGTGGCAGTCGATTATGGACCAGTTGCAGGCAGACGCGAAGTGGCGAGCGGAGGGCGCAACGCATGATCAAGCTTGCTTGCATGACTTGGCCGTATACGAACTGCTCGTTCGAACGAGCGCTGCAAGGGATAGCGGCCGCCGGTTATCGCTACGTGGCCTTCGGATTGCCGCATGAAGGCAAGCAAGTGCCGGAGAGCGCAGATGAGGCCGAAGCGGCGACGATTGTCCAGCTTCTGGATCGATATGGGCTGACAGCGTCCATGCTGATCGGCACGTCATGGATTGCCCCGGGACAGCCGGTGGAACATGCGGCCCGATTGTTTGCTTTTGCAAGGCGGGTGGGCGCCGAGGAGATCATCAGCCTTGGCACATGGGGATATCGGCGATTCCCGGATGAACCGCTCGATGCCGATGAGCAAGCGGCGGCCGACGATGCGTTCACTACGCAGCTGCGGCTCGTGTCTGCCGAAGCGGAACGCGCCGGCGTAACGGTAACGTTGAAGCCGCATACTGGGAATACAGCTACAGCCGCCATCCTGAGAGAGACGCTAGCGGCAATTGGATCTCCTGCCGTGAAAGCCTCCTATGATCCAGGAAATGTTCGTTACTATGAAGGGGTAGATCCCGCTGCTGACTTGGCGAGCATTGCGGAGCAGACGGTATCGCTCATTGCCAAAGACCATCGCGGGGCACGCGCTCATGCGGATTTCCCTATACCGGGTAAGGGCGAAGTTGATTTTGACGCAATATTCCGAACTCTTCATGCAACCGGATTCGCCGGGCAGGTGGTAGTCGAACGTATTGACGGTACGGACTCTTCGTTGGATGCTGATGAGATTGACCGTCGCCTTGCGGAAGCGCGGACCGAGCTGATAAAGCTGTTGTCCAGCACAGGCATTGCCGCAGATTAGAAGACATGTATTTTGAGAATGGACGAATTAGCTGCTTCTCCTTCAGCTCGAGGGATGAAGCAGCTTTTATGTCCGTGAGACCTTTGCCTGAATGCTTTTGGCGTACTCGGTTGGAGTCATGCCGATCATTTTCTTGAAGTCCCTGGAGAAGTAGTGAATGCTGCTGTACCCGAGCCGCTCGGCAATCTCAGTCATACTGCTGGTCTCTTCGCGAATGAAGAGTTTGGCTTGCTCGAATCGGGCCCTGCGCACATATTCAGAGATGCCGCAGCCGAATCTTTTTTTGAATGCATTGTACAAGTGTGTCCTGCTAATGGCGAACTTGCGGCAGAGCGAAGGCAGGGATAGATCGTCTCCTAAGTTCTCCTCGATGTACTGGAGAAGCTTGTCGATGGCGGATTTCTCCCGATTCTCTTGCGACACTGTCGGCAAATTCGGTGTAGTCCTGTCCAATTCGATGCGGCGCAGGAGAGAGACCAGCAGCACTTCGATGTAGTTTCTGACCAATTGATGGCTTCCCAAGAGAGCTTGTTCGTTAAGGCTAAGCGGTTCTTTGCTAGAGGTAGGGTTGAGCGGTGGTGGAAGAAACGCATTGTTGCCTTCTCGAATCAACATCGACAGAATATGGCGTTCTTGGTCATTGAGTCGGAATATGCGGCGAGAGAGGCGCTTCATAGTGGCAGATCGGCATTCAAAGGAAAGGATTAAGACATTGGGAGGTGTAACCTGCTTCGTCTGACTGCGGCGAATGACGCCAGGCGGGACCAATAGGCAATCTCCTTGCTCCATGGCAAACGTATTCGGTTCGGCGCAAAACTCCCATACTCCCTTGTCCACATAGAACATCTGCCAAAAGTCGTAGCAGTCCTGTGCCTTGAAGCTTCGAGGAAACTCCGTGTATCTAAAACTAATCACGCTATTCACGTTGATTATTCGGCTTAACTTCAGTCTGCGATGCTGCATCGTTTTGCACACTCCTTTCACTTCGCACAAGTCACATCATGTTTTGAGGAAAGGTAATCGTCTTCGATCGATATTCCAGCCGATTATCGATTTAATTATAGTATGATGACTACAATTTATAAACAGAAAAGTTACTGCTGTTCTAAACCGGTTGACATTCATCGCAAAATTTGCGACACTTACCAAGTAGTTGATCTATCAACTAATGGAGATGAATAGATGAAGCATCCATTGTCCGATCACATAGGGGTCCTTATTCATATGATCGACCTGGAAATCGTTCAATATATGAAAGAAAGGCTCAGTTCTGTGCAACTGACTCCGGAACAGCATCTCATTATCGCATTGTTGCTCAAGCGGCAAGGACTGATGCAGAACGAGATTGCGGAGGCGCTAAGCAAGGACAAGTCTAGCTTGACCAGAATGCTGGGAAGTCTTGAGACGAAAGGATTCATCACAAGACAATGCTGCGGCGATGATCGACGTGCGATGAAGGTATTTCTGACAGAGAAAGGCATGTTGCTTCAGGATCATGTTGATGAGGTCGATAAGTCGACCAGAGCCATCATGCTAAGAGGCTTCTCGGAGGCTGAATGCGCGGAACTTGCAAGATTGCTGCTCAAGCTTCGCGACAATGTGAGGGACGAACAGCGCTCGATGAATCATCTAGACGCGCCAGAAGGTTGATTACGGCGCAAAATTACAAGGGAAGACGGAGGAGAAACAATGAAAATCGCTGCAATTATTGGAAGCAATCGCAAAGACTCTTACAATTTGAAACTGGCTCAATTTGTGCAGAAACGTTATGCCGATCGATTGGAGATTGAGATCGTCACTTTGAACGAAGTGCCTTTTTATAATCAAGATATTGAGAATGAGCCTCCCGCAGGGGCGGCAGCGCTGGCGGAGCGGGTCAAGAAGGCTGATGCGGTGCTATGGGTAACGCCTGAATATAATGCGACCATTCCCGGCGTATTGAAAAATGCGATTGATTGGCTGTCCAGAGGAGAGCGCGTCATGGTCGGCAAGCCGTCCTGGATAATGGGCGCTTCCATGGGACTGCTTGGCACGGTGAAGGCGCAAGCTCATCTTCGCGATATCTTGTTCGCGCCCGGATTGTCCTCTCCGTTGTTGCCCGGCAATGAGGTCTATGTCGGAGCGGTGCATGAGAAGTTCAACGCTGACGGCGATCTGATCCATGAACCGACTGCAGCCTTCCTGGACCAAGTGGTGCATAATTTTATGACATGGTACCACAACCATCAGAAGGGCTTCTCCAACGTATAAAAGGAAGGAATCTGATGGGTAGCCGTATGTTGGGGGCGCTGATCAGCTTCAAATCTAGTGCTGATAGTCAAATAAGAATCCCTATATGCCAGAGCTTCACGCTCTGGATATAGGGATTTTTTGATGCCTGCTTTATTGACCTTGCTCGTCTTGCACTTCTGATTGGAATGCCGCAATGCTGTTTTGACGGCGCTCATTTTTCTCTTCGATGTTGTTTTTGTCGACAGCGGAGATTTCTTCCGCATGCTCGGCGAGATAGTCATTCGCTTCCTGCATGTTCGCCTTCGTATTCTGAATGTGCTGCTCAAGATGCTCGGCATTGTCTGCGCGATTATCCGGTTTTGCCATATGTGTTCCCTCCCCTCCGATGCGAAATCCTACCTTATAATTGCCAAGTGAGAGGTACGCTATACATCTTTGCAGAGGAAGTGTTGCGGATGAGTTGAATGGTAGAGGTATGGATAGTGGGCTAACTTATGTTGAGAAACGATAAAAAGAATAGTAAAATACAGAAAACAGCTTAACGGAGAGGTGGAGGCAAGATGGAGTCGAATGAAAGAGCCGCAAACGTAAAGCAGGCCGAGTTAAAGCAGGCGGAAGTGAAAAAGATGGAAATTGGCATTAGCACATTTCTGGAGGCCACGCCCCATCCCGTAACGGGGGAGCGAGTTAATCATGCAGAACGGCTAAGGCATGCGGTAGAGGAAATTGTGGTGGCGGATCAGGCGGGACTGGATGTCTATGGCATCGGCGAGCATCACCGATCGGATTATGCCGGGTCGGCGCCGGCTGTCGTGCTGGCAGCTGCCGCATCCATGACGGAACGTATCCGATTAACGAGCGCGGTTACCGTACTATCCTCTGACGATCCTGTCCGCGTATATCAGGAGTTCGCCACGTTGGACGGCATATCGAACGGGCGTGCGGAAATCATGGCGGGACGCGGCTCATTCATCGAATCGTTCCCGTTATTCGGATACGATCTGGAGCATTACGACGCATTGTTCGAGGAGAAGCTGGAGCTGCTGCTGAAGGTGCGGGCTTCGGAGAAGGTCACTTGGCGGGGCGGCCATCGTCCCGCCATTCACAATCTGGGCGTGTATCCGCGGGCGGTGCAGCATCCGCTTCCTGTATGGATCGCCAGCGGCGGCAATCCGGAGTCTGCGGCCAGAGCGGGCATGCTGGGGTTGCCGATCGCATTCGCCATTATAGGCGGTATGCCTGAACGCTTCGCGCCGCTTGTGGAGCTCTATAAGAGAGCCGCTGCCAAGGCGGGTCATGATGTGAACAAGCTGCATATTGCGACCCACTCCCACGGATTCGTGGCAGATACGACGGAAGCGGCTGCGGAAGCGTTTTTCCTCCCGACGCAAGCGCAGATGAACGTGATCGGACGCGAACGAGGCTGGGGACAGCCGTATGATCGGGATACCTACGATGCGGCGCGCAGCTTGCGAGGGGCGCTATATGTAGGAGATCCGGAATATGTGGCGGAGAAGATTGTGCTGCTGCGCAAAAATTTGGGCGTCACCCGCTTCTTCCTTCATGTCAATGTCGGCACGATGCCGCACCGCGAGGTGCTCCGGGCGATAGAATTGCTGGGCACGAAGGTGGCCCCTATCGTGCACAGAGAGTTGGCCAGGATCGAGGGAAGCGAATAATTAATCGGAACTGAATACTCCGAACGCCAAGAGATAGGGGCTGGGAAGCTTCAGGGGTGTGGCTCCTTGCGGTACAGCCCGGGAGGACGCCCTTTCTCTTCGGAGAACACTTTCGTAAAGTAGTGTACCGACTGGAAGCCAGTCGCTTCCGCTATATCTTTAATAGACATCGAGGTGGCGACTAGCAGCTCCGAAGCCGCTCGAATGCGCTCCTGCTTCACGAATCCGCTAAAGGTGTGCTCCGAATGCTGCTTGAACAAGCGTGACAGATGCCTCTCGGATAGGTGCAAATATTGCGCCACGTCCTGCAAGCTCAGCGGTGATGCAATATTGTCTCTTATAAAATGCTTGGCTTGAATAACGATTCGGATGGCCAGGCTGGAAGAGGGATGCCAATCCCTCATGTTCCCCTCGGCTCCGGAAGAGAATACGTCTGCCAGCGATGTCAGCAGCACACCACAAGATTGCCTGATCCATTCGACGTTATTCACCGGCTGAAGGGAAGCTTGCGCAGCCAGCGCTCTCCAGTAGAGAGCCGATGGCAATTCTTCGACGTTATAACGGACGATTCGCTCAGCGCGTAGAAGCCGTTCTGAGTAGACATCATAGGAATCACGTTCGCTCGTTGCTTCATTCAGTTCGAAAGCGACATACATCATCGCCATTCCATCACTGCTCCTAATCTGGTGGGCAATGCCCGGTCGGGATAGGAACAGGGTGCCGTCTACAAGCTTGTTCGCCTTTCCATCTTCCTCATATTCCCCGCTGCCGCGAAGGACATAGCATATCTCGTAGAAGGAGTGCTTGTGAACGAGATTATCATAATGCTTCTCCATAACCCCCCAATAATGGATGTGAAATCGCAGTCCCTCCGTGGCGCAGTGCATGATGAAGCTGTTCAGGAATTGTTCTGCAGCGCGATAATCCATTCCATTCACCTGCCTGATCATCAATCTATATCCATGGCGTAATATTGCAAAAAAAAGACTTGTAAGAATAAATACAAGCGATGCTTATCAAAGTAAGATGTGACTATGATCACATCTATTTCTATTGTAGCTCATTAAGGGAGGAAAAAATATGATTACTGCAGAAGATGTACAATTTTACAAAGAAAATGGATACCTGCTCGTCAGAGAAGTGTTCAATAAAAGCGAAGTTGAGGAAATGAGAGAGGCGATTGACGGCATTATCCGCAAAGCAGCGGATGCGAAGCTGGATCGCAATGCGGCTTGGTCCAACGATTTCATTCCGCCTGAGGAACTGAAGAAGCTGGTGCTGAAGGGCTTCCACGATGTGCATTACCAGCATGCCGCCTTCACGAGAGCAGCTGTCCATCCGCGAATGGCAGCGGTGCTATCGCAGTTGATCGGCCCGAACGTGCAACTTCATCATAGCAAAATGCTGGTGAAGCCGCCGGAGAAGGGAGCCGCCTTCCCGATGCATCAGGATGCGCCATATTTTCCTCACGCGAACCATACCATGCTGGCAGGCAGCGTACATTTGGACGACGCCGATCTCGAGAACGGCTGCTTGTCCGTCGTTCCTGGATCGCACAAGCAAGGCGAGCTTCCGCACGTAGGCAAGTTCTATCTGAATCATAAGGAGTACCCGATCTCCATGGGCACGCCTTGTCCAGCGAATGCGGGCGACGTGTTGTTCTTCAATTATTTGACGATTCACGGCTCTGATGTGAATAAGAGCGACCGTCCTCGCCGCAACGTCTTGTTCCAGTATCGCGATCCCATGGATCCGCCGACAGAGCAGGTGCATATTAACTGGGGGCAAGGCTTGATGGTGTGCGGAGAGAATCCGGTCTACAAGGAATATCATCCGAACTTCGCGTTGAAAGAGTAGCTGTTTGGCTAGGCTGGGGGAGCAGTGAGTCTGTGACAAGGACTTTGCTGTTCCCCGGCCATGTGCAGTTGTATTGCTTGATGACATAGACAACAAAATCATATTGTTGATTTGCGGATAAAGTGATAGTATTAATCGTGTACGATATATGATAGTGGAAGTGGTGCTACTATGAGCAAGGGCTTGAGCCGTTACGTGTTGGCTGGCGAAATTTACACGGTGATTAAAGAGAAAATATTGAGCCATGAAATTTCGCCCGGCGATAAAATTAATATCGACCGATTGGCACGTGATCTGGAAATCAGCAATATCCCGATTCGCGAATCGTTGTCCAGATTGGCTGCGGAAGGACTTGTCGAGACGATTCCCTTTAAGGGAATGTTTGTTGCCAAGCTGTCGCTACAGGAATTGGAGGAAATGTTCGAAATCCGCAGGGAGCTGGAAAGTTTGGCTCTACGCAAAGCAGCCCCCCGAATTCCGGCAGAGCGACTCCATCAGCTGGAGCACGGCATCCTGGAGCGAGGAGACAGAAGTCACGAGGAGGATGAGGCGGGACTACGAACGATTTCTGAGATGAACGATGGTGTGCATGGATTAGTATTGGACTATTGCGGCAATCATTTGCTTGAGCACATGATTCGCAGCTACATCGAGAAGATCCAGCGCTATTTGACCTTATCCAGAAAAAATGTCAATGATGACATTGTCCACGAAGAGCGGGAGGAACATCTGGCCATTGTCCGCTTTCTGGCATCTCGCGATACGAATTCGGCTGAACGGGCTTTGAAAACACACCTGGACAACTCATTGGAAAGAACAAAGAAATTGTTCCACTAATTTTTTTTGAGTTAAATCATACACGATATATGATAACAGGGGAGAGGTGAAGAATATGAGTTTTACCGGTAAGACAGCTATCGTGACAGGCGGCGGATCAGGCATCGGCGAAGCTATTGTCCGTGAACTGGCCACACAAGGTGCGAATGTCGTCATTGCGGACGTGAATGAAGAAGCATCTTCGAAGCTGGCGGCATGCTTGCAATCGGGGGGCGCAAGTGTTGTTGCCATGACGGCCGATGTATCCAAGGAGGAGGATGTTCGAGGCGTTATCCAGGAGACAGTGGCGCGATTCACGGGAATTGATATTGTCGTTAACAATGCGGCAGCGATTATGCCGAAATTTTTGGAAGCGTTTCAAGAAGATGAATGGGATCGCATGATGGATGTCAACTTGAAAAGCGTGTTCCTCATGGTCAAACATGCCATTCTGGAATTGAAGCTGTCGCAGGGGACAATTGTCAATATGGCCTCGCTTAACGGTCTTGTCGGGCAAAAAATGAATCCTGTCTATGCGGCAGCCAAAGGCGGCATCGTCGCCTTGACCAAGTCGCTTGCGTTGGATTACGCGCCATACGGCGTTCGCGTCAATTGCATCTGTCCCGCGGGAGTCAGCACACCTCTATTGCAACAATGGATAGGAGAACAGGAAGATTCGGCTGCGGCGGTACAGCAACTGAATGACATGCATGCTTTGGGCCGGCCGGCTACGGCCGAGGAGGTGGCCCAAGCGGTTTTGTTCCTGGCGGGACATACATCCGGATTCATCACTGGCGTGGCATTGCCGGTCGATGGGGGAGCCTCGCTTGGCTATTAACTCTATTAACTATTCCAAATCATTTTAAGGAGCTGAAATTCATGAAGATAACGAAGGTTGAAACGTTTGTCCTGCATGTCCCGATCAAGCCGGCGATTACGGATGCCATTAACGCAGCCACCCACTGGGGGCTTGCAGGGGTGCGCATTTACACAGATGAAGGCTTCATAGGCTATGGCTACACGGGCACCTGCGCGGAAGGCGACGATATGATTGTCGACACAATCGAGAAATACTACGCTCCATTATTGATCGGGAAGGATCCCTTCATGGTCAAGGAGCTGTGGAACGACATGCGCTACGGAAAAATGCACTGGATCGGCAGAGCGGGCGTCACGCATATGGCGCTGGCGGCGGTCGACATCGCATTGTGGGACATTATGGCGAAAGCGTCTAACAAGCCATTGTGGCAATACCTCGGGGGGGCGAAGTCGAAGGGGATCAAGGCCTACAATACGAATGGCGGATGGTTGAATTGGAGCAAGGAGCGGTTGATCAAGGACGTAACGGAAATCGTCGAACAAGGATTTACGGGCGTTAAGATTAAAGTCGGCAAATCCGACCCGCGCGAGGACTATGACCGCTGCAAGGCGGTTCGCCAGGCGATCGGTGACGAAGTGATCTTCATGATCGACGTCAATCAGCAATGGAATATTAATACCGCGATGACCTGGGGCAAGAAGCTGGAGGAGTTCGATCTGTTCTGGCTGGAGGAACCGCTCAATCCGGACGATATTATGGGTCATAAGAAGCTGGCGGATGAGTTGAACGTTCCCATCGCGTTAGGGGAGCATGTGTATAACAAATATGCGTTCAGGGATTATATTCATCAAGGCGCGATCGAGTATTGCCAAGTCGACGTGACTCGCGTCGCCGGCATTACGGAGTGGCTTCAAGTTGCCGGGCTTGCAGCGTCTTACGACGTGCCGATCTGTCCGCATGTGGGCGACATGGGACAAATTCACCAGCATCTGGTCGCATCGACGCAAGGCGCCTTCATGCTGGAATATATCCCGTGGATCAGACACATCTTCGTGGAGCCGGCTACTGTGAAGGATGGTCATTACGTCCTTCCGGAAATGCCCGGCGCATCGACGGAGATCATTCCCGAGAAGTTCAACGAATACCGCATACGATAATGATCTGCTCGTAACGAAGTCAGCAGCTATCATTCGAAGCGCCGAGAGTCTTCGCCAACTTGGCGAAGACTCTCGGCGCAATTAAGAGGTTTAGAACGAAGAGGCTTTATGCGTATCGGGACACCAGCGTGCTGTCCTGTGGTACCGGAGCAAGACGTCGACCGCCTCTGCGGACCGCAGGTAGGACAAGGCTTCGAAAGCATAGGCGCGGACATAACGGTCGGAACTGCTTAGTGCCGGTTCCAATGCTTTTACAACTTCGTCTGCTTTCCCGTATTTCCCGATGCGAAGCAGCGAAAGTGCCGCTGTATACCCGATTTTATTTTGAATGTAATCTTGGTTGATGATGTGATCTTTTTTTGCAGCCGCCTTATCGGATTGGTCCACTGACTCCTGTCTAACCGATTCCTGAAGGATTCGGGCAAGCGCTTCGACTGCCTGAGCCGATGGCGAAGCCAGCATGCCGAGCGCTTCCGCTGCATTCCGCCTCACCCACACGCTGTCATCGGAGAGAGCGTGAATCAGCGTTTGTTCCGTACCATCGCCAGGAGCGCCGATCATGCCAAGCGCAAAGCATGCAAAGGCGCGCTTTCTCTCTTCGGGATGGCCCAGCAATGCAATCAATCCGTCGATTGCGGCGGTACCTGCTGCAGGCAAAGCGTAGGCAGCTCGCATCGCGGATACGTTCGTCCCGTTCTGCAGAACATGAAGCAGCGCCTGAATGCCCGCTTCTCCCATTCCCGCAAGACGATAGGCGGCATCGAGAGCGTCGTCTTCCGAAGCTTCTCCCAGAAGGGTTGCCAGTTGAGCCGCATCTCCGTCATCTTGACTTACGGCAATCGTCTTCGCACCACGAAGCCAATGCCACACATCCGACCAGACACGGTGGAATGGATAATCATGGTTGCCGGCGGGACATGGGAATTCCTTGACTTGATTGTTCCAGCTCGGAGAAGCAGGCGGTCTCAATCTGGCGAATTGGAATTTCAGCATATAGCGATCCATCGAAGATGTATTGAGCGAAGCTTTATGCCAAAGGTCGAAATGAACGAGTACCATCGTGCCGGCAGGCCCCGTTGGAAGTGTAAAGGGCTTGTCGTGACCGGGAAATTTCTCCTTGTACTGAGAGCCGGGCATGATCGCCGTCGGACCAAGCTGCTCGGTAACCGGCTGTGTGTAGTAGAAGATCATCGCCCACCAAGGACGATGGCTTCTCATGGCGCTCCAGTAGCCGTCCTTATGCCATTCTCCGCCTCCAGGTTTTTGATTATGCGGCTGATTGTAATGGCAATGCCGGTGAGGGTGCAGGTAATATTCCGGTCCGAGAATGCTCGTTAAAGCTCCTTTGACAATCGGCGTTTCAAAAAATTTTTGGATGTCTGGAACTCTCGGCAAAATGTTGTTGCCAGGATTGCCTTCTTCCATTAAGGAGAAATGAATTTGATTCATCACCTTCTCGTGAAGCTGATCGGGAAGGTCGTTCCGGAGCACTAGATACCCTTGCGTAATAAACTGTGCCATTTGTTCGTCTGTTAGTAAATACGAAGCTTCTTGCATGGTGATCACTCCTCGTATAAAGTTGAAGTTGATGTAATCATCATAGCTTAGTGATCTTTCGAGGTATTTAGCAGATGGTCTGTAATTTGCACGATCGTCGGGTGAATTGTCTTCGATTGTTTCGTCTGAGAGGGATGTGAAATGGATTTATCAGCATTCAATCCTTATGTGTATTACGCGACGCGCTATCCTTTCGCCAAAGGTCAGGAAAGCACTTCGCGGATTTGTTATGCCAGTTCCATCTATCTGATTAGCGAGGGACACGGCATTCTGCGCACCCGGGGGCGCAGCTATGAGACGGGGCCAGGCTCTCTCGTCCACATCCCGGCAGGTCAGCTTCATGATTGGCTGGCCGACGACCGCGATCCCATGGTTCATATTTGCTGTTATTTTGATTGGCACTTCATAGACAGAAGGGAATTGTCGCATTGGGCTTCTCCGATCTGCTACCAGCCGGACAGCTTGCAGAGCGATTATGTCGGACCCCAATTGCCTTATCCCATCAGTGAGGTGGTGCAAGTAACTACACTCCGCCCATGGATCGATCTGTTCCAAGGCTTCTACAAATCTGGGGAATATACGAATGAACGGACCTTTATGCGGAATTTGACCATCCAGCGAAATTTCCAAACCTTTATTGAATACTTCCTGACGTACATGCTGAGGGATGCCCATATCCCGGATCCTAGAATAATTCGCATCATTGAATGTATGGAGACAGACTTGTTGGGCGGTACTTTAAAGCCGCTAGAGCATTATTATGAGAGTCTCCTGATGAGTCGCGGGCATTTTTTTGATACGTTCAAAAAAACGACGGGATACGCTCCGACACAATATATGAACAGATATATGATCGGACGGGCGATGAACGACCTGCTTCATACGCGTCTAAGTATTACGGAAATTGCCGCCAAATATCATTTCAGTTCCGTTCATTATTTCTCTCGATTGTTCCAGAAACATACGGGTTGCTCTCCCCGCGAGTACCGGAAGGCCGGACAGTTTCAGTAGAATGAATCCATTTGTGTACCCGATATCCAGCCTGCAGGGCGTGCGCTTCTCATCCCTTTACTTACGTTGCTAGTGTTTCGCCTTCATTTTCGATATAGTTAAGGTAGACAAAAAGACAGCCCGGATAAGGATAGGGTTCTGGAATGGGGGGAGCTGTCCTGCCAAAGCTTGAAGTGCGGGGACATATCGGCACGTATATGGAAGATTTCCAGGATTACGGCTTTCATCATAACGATTCATGTGAGATTAGCATAGTGCTGGAGGGCAGAGGCGTATTCGAGACGCCGGACAAGAAGCACTTTATCGAGGACGGGCATATAATCATTGTGCCGCGAGGCATGCTGCACCGGTTCGGCGCGGTGACGAAGGTGCGCTTCGGTGTGATTCATATCGCGAACGGACCGGAGAGACTGGAGCAATGGCTGCGCATGCTGGCGGCTGGCCCCGATGTCAGTGAGCTGACGACGGCTGCGGACGTGCAGGGCAGACTGCGCGCGGGGGACAAGAGTTCGGTGGTGCAATTCGGCGGGGCAAGCGATGCGGGGGACGTAGCGAGTGCACAAGCTCATGCGCAGCATGCCGCTTCAAGCTCGGTTCGCATAGCGGCTCTGTCCCGTATCGATAAGGAACGATTCGAGGGATTGCTGCGCGAATGTCTGCGGGAAGTGTCGTATCCGCTGAAGGAGCGCGAGGTGACGATCGTCGCCTGGCTGGAGGTGCTCGTGTTGTTCCTGCTGGAGCATTCCCAGACGAACGTGCAGGCGCTGACGGTGACGAAGGCGGCCGACTATATTCGCGAGAATATGCGCAGCAATGTGCAAATATCGGATCTGGCTGAGCTGTCGGGCTTATCCGTTCCTTCGTTCCGCCGTCTGTTCGAGCAGACGTACGCCATGAGTCCGAAGCAGTACCAGCAGCAGTGCCGGATGAACGAAGCGAAGTGGCTGCTGACGGCTACGGATAAGGATATTCAGGAGATCGCCCTGCAAGTTGGCTTCACTCGCGTGCATTCCTTCTCGCAATGGTTCAAGGAGACGGAAGGACAAGCGCCGACGGCATGGCGCAAGCATCAGCAGATGCGCCCCCATATGTGAGCGACAGGCGTTATATACATGCGCTGACAGCGTTGTTGTAACCGGAAGCCGGAATGGGACGAACAGCACGATGAAAAAGCTCGAAAATGCGCAGGCGAACAGCAGATTGCTCCCGCGCATTTCTTTTTGCGTAAATTGTTGAGCGTTTTCCATAAATACTTTTCCGCATGATTGTACTATTCTTAAACCTATCAAGTACGTTAATTGTTGAGGAGGCTATTGGAATGAAAATGGTAAGAATCGGATTTATCGGCGTTGGGGGTATGGCACAGCATCATATGAAAACGCTGCAAAACATGGAAGGTGTGCAGCTTACCGCTATATTTGACATTAACGAAGAGAGAGCTAAGGAAGTAAGTGCACAGTTCGGATCCAAGACGTATGCCAGTGCGGAAGCATTGCTGGACTCCGGTGAAGTGGATGGCGTCTACATCTGCACGCCGCCGTTCGCGCGCGAAGGAATCGAGGAAGCCGCGGCGAAGCGAGGCATTCACTTGCTGTCGGAGAAGCCGATCGGACTGGATATGGAGGTAGTGCGCCGCAAGGAGCAGATCATCAAGGAGTCCGGCATCATTCATACGTCAGGTTATTGCCTGCGTTATCTCGACATCGTACAGCAAGCGAAGGAATACTTGAAGGACAAGGCGATTCATCTGGTCATGTCCTACCGCTTCGGCGGCATCCCGCCGGTGAAGTGGTGGCTGATGATGGAGCAGTCTGGCGGACAGCTTGTTGAACAGTCCACTCACCAGTTGGACCTGATCCGTTACCTGGCCGGGGGTGTGAAGGAAGTAAGCGCCATTCACGAACAGCGCCACCTTCGCGAGGTAGATCCGGATGCTACAGCATATGACGTCGGCACCGTATCGTTCGTACTGGAGTCCGGGGCAATTGGCAACATTACGAGCACTTGTCTCGCTTCGTATGTAGGCAAGGGCGAGATTGAATTTTTCGGCCATCAGTTCTATCTGTCGCTGAACGGCAGCACATTGCGCATTGTGGATGATGAGCAAGACATTACGATCAAGTCAAAGGTCGATTTCTACTACGAGCAGAATAAGACTTTCGTAGAGGCGATTCGTACGGGCAATCAGGGTCTCCTGCTAGGCGACTTCAGCGACGCCGCCGATACGCTGGAAGTGACTTTGGCTGCGAATGAAGCAGCCGAGACGCGCAAGACGGTATCGCTTCAGTTATCCCGTGCAGGTATATAGGAGATAGGAGGCAACGCTTATGCTGAAGAGTGTTAATCAATGGTGCTATCCCGATCACACACCACTGGAGAAAGTGTTCCAGATAAGCGCCGATGCGGGTTATGAAGCCGTGGAGCTGAATCTCTACGAGCAGGGCGGAACCGGATTGACGTTGGATTCGACGCCGGAGGAAGTGGCTGCAATCGGAGAGTTAGCGAAGCGTTACGGGCTCCAGCTTCGTAGTCTGTCAACGGGCTTGCTATGGAAGAGTCCGCTGTCGTCGGCCGATGCAGAGGTGCGGGCGCAAGGCCGCAGCATCGTGTCGAAGCAGCTCCAGATTGCGGAGCAGCTCGGCATGGACACGGTACTTGTTGTGCCCGGTGCGGTTAGTGCGGAGACGCCGTACGATGCCTGCTACGAGCGTAGCCAAGGGGAGCTTCGACTGCTGGCAGAAGAGGCGGAGCGCCGGGGCGTACGCATCGGCGTGGAGAACGTATGGAACAAGTTCCTGCTGTCGCCGCTGGAGATGGCCAGATATGTGGATGAGATCGGTTCGTCGCATATCGGTGTATACTTCGATGTAGGCAATATTCTGTTGATGGGCTTCCCGGAGCAGTGGATCCGAATATTGGGCGACCGCATCTTCAAGGTGCATGTGAAGGATTTCCGTCCCGGCGTCGGTACCGGTCAAGGCTTCGTACCGCTGTTGTCCGGCAATGTGAACTGGAAGGCGGTTCGTGAGGCGCTGGATGAGATTGGCTACAGGGATACGCTGACCGCCGAAGTAGGCTTCTACGAGAGTGATCCATGGCAGCTCGCTTATGATACGGCGCAGCATATGGAAGTCATACTGGGAAGACGCGACGACAGATAAGGTCATTGATCGCTGCCGATTGATAATGGCATGAGCGGAGTATAGGGCCGCCAGAACGCAGGATTACGCGTTCTGGCGGCCTTCTGCTATTGTGGATCTCCTAGAATGCATGTTTGAATAATGAAATGATAAACATCCTACCAAAACAATGAAAACATATTAAATTATTGTGTGATTTTGGTTGTTTGCTTTGACTCTTAGCAGTACAATGATCATATAATTACCTGATCGATTGGGGAATGGGGGAACTGTCAATGAATCAAAAAATGAAATTCAGGGAAGACGGAACGTTTACGATTATTCAATTTACCGATGTGCACTGGATGGACGGGCTGGAGAAGGACAATCGGTCCAAGGCAGTCATGGAGACGGTGCTGAATTCCGAAGATGCCGATCTGGTCGTGTTCACCGGCGATCTGATCTATCCGACGGAAGACAGCGCGACGGATCCCGCAGTGTTAATGAGGCAGGCGGTGGGGCCTGTTGCATCCAGAGGCATTCCGTGGGCGTATATATTCGGCAATCATGATACGGAGCACCGCATCACCCGTACCGAGCTTATCGAGGCGGTTATGGGTGAAGCCCATTCTATGACGCAGCGCGGCCCGGAGGAGATCGCGGGAGAAGCCAATTACATCATTGAAATCAGCGGTCAGAGCGGAGACGCGGAAGCCGCGCTTTACTTCCTGGACTCCGGCAGCTACTCGTGCTTGCCGGGAGTGAAAGGGTACGACTGGATACGCCGGAATCAAATCGACTGGTATGTGGAGCAGTCCAATAAACTTGCGGACAGAAGCGGTCGCCGCTTGCCTTCACTCGCATTCTTCCATATTCCATTACCGGAATACGATGAAGTGTGGTCCAAGGGGCAATGCTTCGGGCTCAAGTTGGAGAATGTATGCTGTCCGAAGGTGAATACCGGATTGTTCGCGGCTATGGTGGAGCAAGGGGATGTGATAGGCACCTTCTGCGGACATGACCACCTGAACGATTACTGGGGCGAGTGGCACGGCATCCGATTATGCTACGGACGTGCTACTGGCCTGAACACCTACGGCAGAGAGGACTTTCCGCATGGAGCGAGAATGATCCGCTTGCAAGAAGGGACGCCAGGATTTCAGAGTTGGATAAGGCTTGAGAGCGGAGAGAAGATCGAGCAGCAGGAAGCGGCTGGGACTGCCGAGTAGAAGAAAATATGCGCGTCATCTTAATTTTTGACCGTGTCCTTTGACTCGATTCTGTGGTATCTATAGGTAGACCAACTTCCAATGACAAAGGATGGAGTGACTCTGCAATGAAATATCGCCAATTAGGAAAAACGGATATGGATGTGTCTGTCCTCAGCTTTGGAGCATCATCGCTAGGCTCCGTATTCCGCCAAACGGATGACGGGGCCGGCATTCGTACGGTGCATGAGGCGGTCGATGCCGGCATCAACTATATCGATGTATCGCCCTATTATGGAGCGACGAAAGCGGAGGCCGTGCTTGGCAAAGCCATTCGCGATATCCCCCGAGACAAGTTCTATCTCTCCACCAAAGCAGGCAGGTACGGGATCGACACTTTCGACTTCTCGGCTCAACGCATTATGAGCAGTCTGGAGGAGAGTCTGACAAGGATGCACACCGATTATGTGGACATTCTGTACCTTCACGATGTGGAATTCGTACCTGCGAATATCATTATCGAGGAAGCGGTTCCGGCTCTGCACAAGCTGAAGGAGCAAGGGAAAATCCGGTATGCGGGCATATGCGGGCTGCCATTGTCCATGTTCGAGCAACTGCTGCCGCATATCGAAGTGGATGCTATTATATCTTATTGCCATTATTCACTGAATGATCATTCGCTGCTGGGTCTGCTGCCGCTGCTGGCATCCAGAGGTGTCGGGCTGGTGAACGCTTCGCCGCTATCGATGGGTCTGCTAGGTACGAGAGGTGCGCCGGAGTGGCATCCCGCCAGCGCGGACGTGAAGGAGCTCTGCAGTAAGGCTGCCGCCTATTGCGCCTCGAAGGGAGAGGACATCGCTCGTCTGGCCGTGCAGTATTCCACAGCGAATGAGCGTATTCCGACGACGCTGGTTAGCACCGCGAATCCGGCGAATATCGTGAAGAATGCGCGATGGACAGAGGAGCCGATCGATGAGGAATTGCTGCAGGAAGTGCTTCAGCTACTGGCTCCAATTCAAAACGTAACATGGGAGAGCGGTCGGCCGGAATATAACCGAACGCTGAACGGACAGGAGGAATCCGCCGAATGAGAGGAATACTCTGCGAGCAAGTGAATGAATTCCGCATGGCGGAGGATCTGCCCGAGCCGGAATGGAAGACTGGAGAGGCCATCGTAGCTGTGAAGAGGATCGGCATATGCGGCACCGACTTGCACGCTTATAAAGGGAACCAGCCCTTCTTCAGCTATCCGCGCATACTGGGACACGAGCTGTCGGGCATCGTCGAGCGCATCGGTGAGAATGAAGCGGGGGTGTCAGAAGGTGACCAAGTTACCATCATTCCTTACCTTCATTGCAGCGAATGCATCGCTTGCCGGAGCGGCAAGACGAACTGCTGTGTAGCGATGCGGGTACTCGGCGTCCATACGGATGGGGGCATGCGCGAGCGGATCGCTGTTCCCATCACCCATCTGATCAGGAGCGAAGGGCTCACTCTGGATCAGGCGGCTTTGCTGGAGCCGCTGGCGATCGGAGCCCATGCGGTAAGACGATCTGGTCTGACTGCCGCCGATACTGTGCTCGTCGTCGGAGCGGGTCCGATCGGCCTGGGTGTTATGGCATTGGCGAAGTATGCCGGCGCTCGTGTCATCGCGATGGACATGAACGACGATCGTCTTGCCTTCTGCCGCTCCTGGGCTGGCGTTGACCACGCCATTAACGTCAAGGAGCAGCCCGGGGAGAGGCTGTCGGAGCTGACAGGAGGCGATTATCCTGCGCTAGTATTCGACGCTACAGGCAATGCCCAGTCCATGATGGCTTCCTTCGGGTGGGTCGCCCATGGCGGCACCTTGATTTACGTAGGACTGGTCAAGGGAGAGCTGACCTTCAATGATCCGGAGTTTCATAAGCGGGAGCTTACCTTGATGGGCAGCCGCAATGCGACGAAGGAAGACTTTGATCACGTGCTGGAGGCAATTAGATCCGGCGCCGTCGATATGGAGCGCTACATTACACATCGCTCCAGCTTCGAGGACATGATCGGGTCGTTCGACAGCTGGCTGAAGCCGGAATCCGGTGTCATTAAAGCGATCGTAGAACTATAAAAAAATGAGCATGACGAAAAGGGAGACCGGTGCAATGGGAAGCAATGTCGCTTCATGTGCCGGTCTCCCTTTATTATGCTAGTGTTGTTGCTATCCGTCCTTCTTCAACAGGGCTGGAAGCACGAAGGCGTTGATCGTCTCGTGCAATTGTTCTACAGAGTGGCTGCCCGGCTGTTTGATGTAATACAGACAAGATGTCTCGATTAAGCCCAGCAAGCCTGCGGCTATCCACTCGCTGTTGAATTTGTTCAGCACGCCATCCTCATAGCCCATTGACAAGATACCGGACAAGAAGGCAATATAATCGGCCTTCAGCTTCCCTATCCTCTCCAGGATGTCAGGTTCGATGCCGTTCGTCAGTTCGTTGGAGATGATGTGAATCAGTTCGTTGTAGCGCAAGAACAACTCGATATGCTTCTGCACGATAAGGCGAACTTGCTGCTCGGCGCTCTGGTCCTCGCGGAGAACGTTCTGAACCTCGCTCTTCAGCATATTGATGCCGTTCGTCACAATTGTCTCGAACAGCTCGCCTTTGCCGGAGAAGTGATAGTACAAGGTACCTTTGGCCACATTCGCTTCAGCAGCGATATCATCCATGCTCGTTCTATGATAGCCCAGCTTGGAGAACAGCTTGATGGCCGCATCAATAATTTTATTCTTGCTCACTAGCCGATCTGTCCTTTCTCACTACACTATGATGCTGTTCATTATAGCATAATTCAGCACATTCAACCTATCGTTACCGTTCTTGATCCGCCTTCGGAGGAAGGAGCGATGCGAAGTATGGCAGCTCCGGATGTGCCGACCCGGGTCCACTCGAAGCCGCTGTCCGCCGGGACGAGCCGTACGCTTCTCTCATGGGACGAATGCTCCGGGTGGGGCGGCATATAGATTAGCGTCGGGGCGGATAAGCTGTCGTCTTCTTCCCATTCCATGCGGAAGGTGTCCTCCTCGTGGCGATAAGCGTAGCTTGTAATGGTGCCGGACACGGCCATGGGATACGCCCGGCATACCCCCTTGAAGGAAGAATAGCGATCTATATCCGATGACCAATAACACCAGAATACATCGCCGCACAGCAGCTGCTCGAAGATGCTCTGAACATGCAAGGAAGCGTTCTCCGCTTCGTTAGAACTGCCGTACGCTCCCCATTCTCCGATGAGCATGGGCATATTTAGCCGCTGCCGTGTAGCTTCGTGCTGCCGGAAAATATAGCTGACCCGTTCGTTATCTGCGGCATGGACATAATCCGAATCCGTCACGAGGTCATACCCGTGGGGCGCGTAAGCTTGTTGTCTATCCTGACGCCCGCCCTGATCCAGCACCGGGGTTATCGTACTGGGCACACCCATGTTAGAAAAATAGTTGGTCTCCAGGAACAGGATGCCGTCGGGATCGTATTCGCGAATAGCATTGCCTACCTTCTGGTAGAAGGGCGAGAGGATGTTGCGCTCGAAGTCTCCCTGAGCGCTTGCGGAGGCCTCCATCACTTGACGGTAGGCATCAATGGAGCCCAACATCGATAACGCTTCCATCTTCTTGTCCTGATCATGCCACATATCGAGCAGTTCCTCCATGGCGGGCGGCTGACTGCCTGTAAGCCGGGAGGCAAGTTCCCCGTATGCAGTGAACATAGCCTGGACGATATGTTGCACGTCGCTGCCGATGAACGGTTCGTTAATCATATCGTAGCCGATCAGATTAGGCTCGTCCGCTAGACGGCGCACTGTATATTTCCAAGCTTCGATGAAGTGATCCTGAATGCCGACGCCGTCAGGGGCGGGCGAGTTGTTCCAGAAGTGGTCGAAGGCAGTCTGAACGGCTCGGTCGAACAAGTAAGCATCGCTCCACAGCGCGGTCTTCGCATAGGCGTGGCCGTCTGTGATGGTGGCCCATGCCGGTGCGCCGTCCGAATACAAGGAACTGTACAGATCCTGATGCATATCCAGAAAAACATACATGCCATGCTGATTGGCCAGCTGAATCCAGCGTCGAATTTCTTCTAAATACTGGTCGTCGTAGCGGCCCGGCTCCGGCTCGATCCCGTCCCAGATGATACCGAGTCGAATGACATTAAAGCCCCATTGCTCAAGCTTCGTAAAGTCTTCCGGTGTCCAGTCGCCGATATAGTTCCTTTCCTTGTCCTTGCAGACCATGCTGATGCCGTGCAGAATAATGTGCCGGTTATCGGAATCAATGAAGCGATTACCCGATGTACGAACAGTTGTCATACCCATCCCTCCTAAACTTAAAATGACTAGTCAGTACAATAACTATAAGCGGAGGCGACGGCAATGTCAATACAGTCCCCTTATTACATCTTCGCAGTTTTTATATGATCCCAGCTTGCGTGCTCCTTTCTTATGATTAATTGTTAAATTCGGATAATGAGCTGAAAAATGAACAATACAAATATCAAAATAGGGTATAAAAAACCGAGAATTGATCATTTTATTTTAATTTTAAACAGTTAAAATAAAGCTGCGTAAACCAACGTCAAAGAAACAGGTGAATGCTGTACATTTGGCATCCACCAATCGTGTAGATGGAATAGGTCAATAACGTAGATTTCCGCCCATTAACATGGTAGAAGGGAATGGTTAAACGATGAGGATTGACGCCCATCAGCATTATTGGACAATGAAACGGAACGATTACGGATGGATTACACCGGAGCTTCCAGTCCTGTACCGGGATTACTTGCCGGAGCATTTCGCCCAGCATCTGCAGAATCATGGATTGGACGGCAGCATTGTCGTGCAGGCGGCGCCGACGATTGAAGAGACGGACTATCTGCTCCAGCTTGCCGAAGGGGATGATACGGTGCTCGGCGTCGTAGGCTGGCTAGATCTGTTCGATCCCAATCACCGTCTCCATTACGAGCGCTTCCGCCGTCATCCCAAGTTCGTGGGCTTCCGCATCATGATACAGGACATGCCGGACACGGCACGCTTGATGGATCCCACCTTCGTGGAGGCGTTGCGTCAATATGAAGCGGAGGACGTTCCCGTAGATTTGCTGGTCGTATCCCGCCAGCTATCGGATGTAGTTGAGCTGCTGAAGCTGACGCCCCGACTGCGGGCCGTCATTGACCATATCGCCAAGCCGCGTATGAAGGAAGCGGAGCGGGAGCCATGGCTGACGCATATGACCGCATTGTCCCGGATGCCGAACGTCTATTGCAAATTATCCGGTATGGTCACAGAGGCCGATCACAGTCGCTGGAGGAAAGAAGACATCTTGCCATACATCGGACAGGTGCTGGAGCTGTTCGGGTCGGAGCGGGTCATGTTCGGCAGCGATTGGCCCGTATGTCTATTGGCAGCGGAGTATGACGAAGTGATGGACGTTCTGTTAAGCGGACTGCCGGATTACTGGGGAGAAGAGGAACGTGCCCGCCTGTTCGGCTTGAATGCTCAGCAATTCTATAAATTGGAACAAGGGAGATGTAACAATGGCAGATAGAGACGTGAATCAGAATAAGGGGAGCGGACTACACCGACTATGGTACAGTGAGCCGGCTTCCATATGGGAAGAAGCTCTTCCCGTCGGCAACGGCAGTCTGGGTGCCATGGTCTATGGAGGCATCGAGCAGGAGCGCATCAAGCTGAATGAAGATACGTTATGGTCGGGTTATCCTTACGATACGAACAACTACAGTGCGCAAGGCCATCTGGAACAAGTGAGAAGTCTCATTCGGGAGCAGCGTCATGAAGAGGCGGAGCGCCTGATCGAGAGCAGTATGCTGGGCCCATTCACCCAATCCTATATGCCGCTGGGCGATCTGTTGATTGATATCAAGCATGAAGGAGAAGGGGTGTCCGCATACAAGAGGGAGCTGAATCTGGATGAGGCTGTCATTCGCGTCGACTACGAGGGCGGAGGAGTCGCGTACAGCCGCGAGCTGTTCTGCTCCGCTCCGGACGGGGTTATGGCGCTAAGCTTCCGGACGAGCCGTCCCGGCGGCGTTCATCTGGCGTTGAAGCTGGAGAGCCAACTGCATCATACAACCGAGACGGTCGAGGGCGGCATGTTCGTCATGCGGGGACGCTGTCCGAGCAACGTTGATCCTAATTATTTTCAGATGGAAGGGCGAGAGCCGATTCAGTACGAGGAAGGGAAGGGAATGACCTTCGCGGCTGGCGTCAAGCTGATCCACGAAGGGGGGGCGCTTCATGCTGCGGAAGACGGCTACCGCATCGAGGGCGCGGACAGGGTCATTCTGCTCGTTCATGCGGCGACCAGCTTCAACGGCAGCGGTCGGGAATCTTATACGGCCGGCCAAGATCCGCTGGCGAAGTGCTTGGCGAAGCTCAATGACGCGTCGTTGCATAGCTGGAAGAAACTTCAAGAGCGCCATATAGAGGATTACAGCCCCTTGTTCGACAGAGTTGAGCTTGATCTCGGCGGTAGCGAACGCATGCATCAGCCGACGGATCTCCGGCTTATGGAGCTGAAGACAGGCGGAAGCGACCCGCATATGGAAGCGTTATTATTTCAATATGGCCGCTACCTGATGATCGCCGGTTCGCGGCCGGGGACGCAGGCCCTGAACTTGCAGGGCATTTGGAACGCTGACATGCGTCCTCCCTGGAGCAGCAACTATACGCTGAATATCAACGCGCAGATGAACTATTGGCCAGCGGAGACGTGCGGCTTGGCGGAATGCCATGAACCGATGCTGGATATGATTGGGGAGCTGAGCGAGACGGGAGCCGAGACAGCCCGCATCCATTACGGCTGCGACGGCTGGACGGCCCATCACAACTCCGACATATGGCGGCTATCTTCGCCGGTCGGCAGAACCGGCGAGATGCCGGATACCGTCTCCTGGGCAATGTGGCCGATGGGCGCCGCATGGCTGGTTCGTCACCTGTGGGAGCGATACGCATTCGGAGGAGACACGACCTATCTGAGAGAGAAGGCTTACCCGTCCATTAAGGGGGCAGCTCTGTTCCTGCTAGACTTCCTTGTGGAGGGAGAAGGCGGGCAGTTGGTGACGAATCCTTCCACCTCGCCCGAGAATAAATTCATCGTCGCGGACGGCAGCAGCACCAGCGTTAGCAGCGCCTCGACGATGGATATCGCCCTCATTCGCGACGTATTCCGGATAGGCTTGGAGGCGGGTCTACTCGTGACCGACGATTCAGCAGAGGAGTCGTTCCGGAACAGGCTGCAGGCGGCGATTGACAAGCTTCCGCCATACCAGATCGGCCGTCACGGCCAGCTGCAGGAATGGCTCGACGATTATGAGGAGGCGGAGCCGGGGCACCGGCACATGTCCCATCTGTATCCCCTATATCCCGGCAATGAGATTACGCCCGGCCTGACTCCAGAGTTGGCGGAGGCATGCCGCCGTACGCTGGAGAGACGTATGAGCCACGGGGGAGGCCATACCGGATGGAGCTGCGCCTGGTTGATTAATCTGTGGGCGAGGCTGGAGGACGGGGAACAGGCTCATCACTTCGTGGAGACGCTGCTGAAGAAGTCGACTTACCCCAATCTGTTCGACGCACATCCGCCGTTCCAGATCGACGGCAACTTCGGTTATACGGCAGGGGTAGCAGAGATGCTGCTGCACAGCCATGCCGGTGAACTCGTGCTGCTGCCGGCGCTGCCGAAAGCTTGGAGCAAGGGCTCCGTGCGAGGGCTGCGTGCCCGTGGCGGCTATGCCGTCAGCATGGAATGGAGCGAAGGAACACTTCAGCATGCCGTCCTGTTCGCGGAGAGAAGCGGCGTGTGCACGCTCCGCACCGGTACGGCTATCCAATTGCGCAGCTCCGGAGACGGCAACGTATGGGATTCCAATGCGCATATGGTAGCGGCTTCCGAAGGAGGGTTACGCTATCAATTCCCCGTTCATGCCGGCCAGACGGTGGAGATCATTGCCGAATAATAATGCGATGACACCGGCGTACAGCGATCCAATCGTCGCACAGCGCCGTAGGGAGTGAGAAAATGCTTGCTGTATTTAAGATGGACAGCTCGAATGAACAAGGATGGCTTAGCGGCCATCTGAAGATGGGCGGAACAAGCCCGTCCGGTGAAATAATCGATGTGAACAGCCATTGTCTCATTCGCAATGGAAAGCCATGGCTCCCCGTGATGGGCGAATTTCACTTCTCCCGCTATCCTTCACGGTATTGGGAGGAGGAATTGTTAAAGATGAAGTCCGGAGGCATCGATGTCGTCGCGACGTATGTATTCTGGATTCATCATGAAGAGAAGGAAGGCCGCTTCCGTTGGGACGGCGATCGTGATCTGCGCCGGTTCGTCATGTTATGCGGGAAGATGGGGATGGAGACCATCGTCCGAATCGGTCCATGGGCGCACGGCGAATGCCGCAATGGAGGATTCCCCGATTGGCTGTACGGAAGATGCGTCATGCGAACGAATGACGAAGATTATCTGGTCTATGTCAGAAGGCTATATGCGGAGATTGCGGCTCAGTTGCAAGGGTTAGCCTTCCAGGATGGCGGTCCCGTCATCGGACTGCAGTTCGATAATGAGCTGACAGATAACGCTGCGCATCTGAAGCGATTGAAGGAGATTGCCCTGGAGGAGGGGCTGAAGGCGCCGCTGTATACCGTCACCGGATGGGGCGGACCGGGCGGAGCAGCCATCCCGAAGGATGAAGTGCTGCCATTGTTCGGCGGCTATCCTGACCACCCTTGGGACAAGCATACGGAGAAGCTGGCTCCGGGACCGCACTACTTCTTCCATTCCGTGCGTAATGATCCTGGTATCGGCAGCGACATGCTGCAAGCGACGGAGGGCGTCACGGGCGATCTGGCGCATATTGATCGTTATCCGAACGGCACCTGCGAGCTCGGAGGAGGCGTGCAGCATACATACCACCGGCGTCCTGTTATTGCGGCTGACGATATCGCAGCCATGGCTACGGTTCGGATCGCGAACGGCTGCAATATGCTCGGCTATTACATGTATCATGGCGGCAGCCATCCTGCCGGTGAGTTGACCACGATGCAGGAATCCAGCGCGCACGGTAATCAGCTGCCTGTACACAGCTATGACTTTCAGGCACCGATTGGAGAATACGGATTTCTTCGCGAATCGTATCATCTTTTGAGGCGGTTGCACTTGTTCATTCAAGATTTCGGCTCCTGCCTGGCGTCTATGGCTACGGTATTCCCGGACAATCGTCCGTCCTCGTTCAACGACACGGATACACTTCGGGTGGCGGCGAGAGAGAAGGATGGAGCGGGGTACGTGTTCTTCAACAATTATCAAAGACTGACGCAGATGGGGAGCAAGCAAGTCGATGGAATTGAACTGCAGCTCCGGGAAGAGCGCTTGATTGTGCCGGAGGAAGACGGCTTCGAGCTGAAGGACGGCGCTTATTTCTTCTGGCCTTTCAATATGAATATGGAGGGCGTCCTGCTGAAATATGCAACGGCTCAACCGCTGTGTGTCTTAAGAGGCGAGCAAGAGACGGTGTTCGTATTCTTCGAAGCTGGAGGCGTGAGGCCCCGATATGTATTCGATAGCGATACAGTGTCTCTTATTGAAGTGAATAGAGCCGCAGTAAGTCGAGAAGGGCAAGTGTTGACCGTCAGCGGCCTTCATCCCGGCACCTCGTGCATGATCACCGTGCAATCGTCGGATGGGAAGGCGATCAAGCTGTTGACGCTAACGGAAAGCCAATCGCTGCAAGCGTGGCGCGGCAAGGCGTTCGGACAGGAACGGCTTGTGCTGTGTGGATCCGGCGTCCTGTTCAGTCCTGATGGGGAGGACATGCGGATATATGGGCATAGTCCCGATCATGCCGCGTTCTCTATCTACCCGCCGATAGAGCGATCTTTAACCTGCGACAGCGTATCTCTGCCCGGTGAGCGGGAGGCGGTGTTCCAGACGTACCGGTTCCTTCCGGACAAGCATGCCGTCAAGACGGCGTACAGACGGGTCCATAGTAGCAGCTTGGACCGTGACCTGTTCCCTTACTTGTTCGAGGAGGATGGACAGGAAGGGCAGTCGCCGGAATGGGAGATAAGCGTAGATGTGTCCGCATGGCATGATGGCGCGCAGGATATTGCGTTGACGATTGACTTTATTGGGGATGTGGCACAGCTGTATATTGGCGGACGTTGCGTGGCCGATCGATTCTATGACGGGGTTCCCTGGCAGATCGGACTGAAGCGATACCGCGAAGAGCTGGAGCGAGAGCCGATGATTCTGAAGATATCGCCGTTGCTGAAGAAACGGGATGTCTACTTGGAGTACCGCCCAACTGTCGACAGGGTGGCGGAAGTGAGGAGTATCAAGGCGGAGACGGAGTTCGTATTGGCGGTTAGATGCGAAGCGTGACAAGACTAGCTGTATAGATAGATGGATAAAGGAAGGATTGATACCTATGAGTAATCGGAATGCAATTGTCCGCCAATTGAGACAAGTAGAGAATGTCATACAAGAGGGTCGATTCAAGTCCGAGTGGGAATCGCTGCAAGGGTATACGATACCGCAATGGTACGAGGATGCGAAGTTCGGCATCTTCATTCATTGGGGCGTCTACGCCGTACCGGCCTTCGGCAGTGAATGGTACGCGAGGCAAATGTACACGAAAGGATCGCCTTGTTATGATCATCATGTGGCGACGTACGGCACACAGGACAAGTTCGGATACAAGGACTTCATCCCGCACTTTACTGCCGAGAAGTTCAATGCTGAAGAATGGATGACGCTCGAGAAAGAGTCCGGCGCAAAGTTCGTCGTGCCCGTGGCGGAGCATCACGACGGCTTCCCGATGTACGACTGTCCGTTCACGGAGTGGAACGCGGTGCGAATGGGACCGAAGCGCGACATTATCCGTGAATTGGCGGATGCCGCGAGTCGGCAGCATCTCGTATTCGGCGTCTCCAGCCATCGGGCGGAGAACTGGTGGTTCTTCAATGGAGGAGCTGAATTCCACTCCGATGTGCGAGATCCCCGTTATGCCGGACTGTACGGGCCGGCGCAGCCTTGCCATCCGGACGGATGGAGGCCGGAGCAGCAGCCGAACGAGCCGTTCCTGGAGGATTGGCTCGCCAGGACGTGCGATCTGGTCGAGCGGTATGAGCCGCAGCTGCTATGGTTCGATTGGTGGATTAGCCAGCCCGCCTTCAAGCCTTATCTGCAGCGGCTGGCCGCTTATTATTACAATAAGGGGCTGGACTGGAAGCGGGGTGTCGCCATCAACTACAAGGACGATGCGTTCCCGGAAGGAACCGCGGTATTCGATATCGAGCGCGGGCAGTTGGCGGATATCCGCCGGACGTTCTGGCAGACGGACACATCCGTCTCGGAAAACTCCTGGAGCCACATTGCCAATCACAAATATAAGTCGGCGGACAGCATCATTGGCGATCTCGTCGATATCGTCAGCAAAAACGGTGCATTGTTGCTCAACATCGGTCCTCGCGCGGATGGCACGATTCCGGAGGAAGAGCAAGCCCTATTACGTTCAATCGGACGTTGGCTGTCCCTATATGGCGAGGCGATATTCAGCACGCGGCCGTGGAAGGTGTTCGGCGAAGGGCCGACGGAGATCGGCAGCGGTTCGTTCAGCGACACGAAGCGGCAGCCATTCACTTCGCGCGACATTCGCTTCACAGTTAGGGACGAGCGGCTGTATGCCATCGTCATGGCTGCGCCGGATGATGGGCAAGTGCTGATCCGCTCGCTCGCCGACACGCTTCGACTCCATCCGTCTGGAATAGAGTCGGTGGAACTTCTTGGCTATTCGGGCAAGCTGGAATGGTCGCGAAGTTCGGACGGACTGACAGTCCGACTCCCTTCCGATTACGAAGTGGACGGAGCATTCGCTTTGCGAATCACATAAAGCCTCGCAGCTTATTTCCCGGTCAATAATGGCCGGGATTTGTTTTGGACTTTAGAATTGAGCGTGAATTTTTGACAGCATCCAATAATTTATAAATCTATAAATATGACAACGATCTTCAAAAATGAAAATCGTTTATTTTAGTTATAGGCATTACAGTAGGGGGGAGGAATAGCTTAATACAGTATTGGAATTCGGGGGGGAGTTAGGAAATGCCGATAAGAAACGAGGATCATACCTTCATAATGGCATGCGGCGATATGTCCGTCTCGCTGGACAAGGAAAGTCTGTCCGTCAAAGTGGATACGGGGACTGCCGTATGGGAAACGTCCGTAGGCGGTGCAAGTATGATGCGGGGAGAGGAACGGACGGCACTTCATGCGGCGAGGGAGAAGAGCTTCACGCCCATTGCGTCGGGCTATTTCGAAGGCGTCCTGATTCGTCTTAGGCAGTTAGTCTGCGGGGATGGTGCAGAAGGCGAGGCAGAGGCTTCACTGACCCTGACTATTCTGCTGAATACACACAATAAGGAGCTGATATTCGAGCTTCTTGAAGGGGACGGGGAAGCGGGACAGGCCACCGAGGTTGTCTGGCCGGGTGCATTCCGGTTCCCAAGCGGACCGGAATCGGACTACACGGTCATTCCTGCTATGCAAGGGTATATCGTTCCCGCATCCTGGGAGCAGCCCGTCTTAAGATACCACAATGGGATGATGTTCGGACGGGATGCCTATATGCCGTGGTGGGGGCAGATGAGGGAGAATAACGGCTACCTGGCCATTATCGATACCCCTGACGACGCCCGATTATTCATCGAGCATATTCCACAGCTGCATACCCTCGCCGAAGCAGTGTGGGTTCATTCGCACGGCAGTATCCGGTATTCGAGACGGCTGCGAATGTACTTCGGAGAAGGCATGGATTATGTTGCGATGGCAAAAGGCTACCGGAAGCATGTGGCTCGTCTCGGGAATTTGCAAACGCTGTCACATAAAAAGGAAATAAACCCCAAGTTGTCCCGCTTAATAGGATCAGCGGTCGTGCATACGGGCATTCATACCCATATCGTTCCGCAGTCGAACTATTACGATCACGAGCATCCCAGCAACAACGATTATGTCGTACATTTCGAAGAGAAAGCCCGCCAGTTGGCAGATTTGAAGCGGCGATATGGGGGCAAGCTCTATGTCCATATAGACGGATGGGGGCTTCGGGGCTACGACAATCTGCACCCCGACATACTGCCTCCCAGTCCGAAGGGAGGGGGCTGGCAAGGACTGCGGACACTTCAGGAGGCCTGCAGAGAAGAGGAGATTCTGTTCGCTATCCACGACAATTACCGCGATTTCTATCATGATGCGGCCTCCTATCATACCAGCTTGACGATTAAGGATAGCGATGGCAAGCAGGAGTACTGCGATATCTGGGCAGGCGGCGCGCATAGCTTCCTGTGCACAACCTTTGCAAGAGGATACATGGAGCGCAACTACGATATGCTGAAGCAGCATGACGTTGAGCCGGACGGCGCCTACATTGACGTATTCGCAGTCGTTCCCGGGGACGAATGCTACGATCCCGTCCATCCTATGACCAGATCGGAGAGCTTGTCCTACCGCAAGGACTGCTTCCAGGAGATTAGAAGCAGAGGGATGATTATAAGCTCGGAGGAGCCGGCGGATTGGGCTGTTCCCGTCCTGGACCTTGTTCATCATGCGCCTTATGCGCTTGCGCCAGGCCCTGGCGAGGGTGTGGCGATCGGCATTCCGGTGCCGCTGTTCTCACTGGTGTACCATGATGCGCTGATTGTGCCTTGGTCGCTGGAGAAAGGCGCATGGGGCATCCCGCTGGAGGACTTCGGTTATTTGCATGGCATGTTGAACGCAGGCGTTCCGTACCTGTCCATACAACCGTCGGAGGAAGAGGTTCGAATTGTACGCTTAATGGCCCAGTTGCATGAACGGGTTGGCGGACTTGAAATGACGGACCATACGTTCGTAAGCGGGAATCGCCGCAAGCAGCGCACAACGTTCTCGGACGGCACAAGCGTCGAGGTAGATTTCGACGAAGAGCGTTATGTGATCAGAATGTCGGACGGAGCGGTTATCGCTACTTCATCCTGATAATAACCATCTATCGCTCAGAATGATCACATAGCCCACCAGCACAAGCATGTTCTCTGAATACGCCGAAGGTTGTATGAAAAATCATGCAGAATGACGCACAGACGGTTCGAACTCCGAAGATTGTACGATAGATCGCTCAAGTAACCAGATGTCGAAAGAGTCGATGGAGCCAAATGAATCGAATGAGTCGGAAGAGACATGCGTTGTAAAGAGAAGGAGACATATGCTTATGAAAACAATAGCCAGCCATGAACCGCCGGCTACGCACGCTTCGCACAGATGGAATCCCGAAACACGCACGTTGACATACGAATACAATGGAGGTTCTCTGCTCACGTTCCAAATTCCGGAAGGGGTGGAGCCATATTACCGGCAGTATTCCAACGGCAATGTGCAGAGCAGGCCGCTTGCACAACAGCTCTATCTCGCGCTGGATCAATCCGCAACGGTCAAGGTTCGGTTCCGGCTGAGCAAGGATGCGATCAACATGCGGCCGCAGCGCGCCACGGAAGGGCAAGCGATACTGGGGCAGATAGGAAAACCGCTCATGCACGGCGTGAACGGCCTGTACGATGTGCTCCAGGATCTGCTGATCGACTGGCACGGTGCGGAATGGGGCTGGCTCCAGCCGCACCTGGAACAGGATAGCGATGGGAACTGGCAAGCGGAATTGGAGGTTCGGGCCGGTCAGCGGCCATGGATTGTCAATCTGCGAATGCACTATTATCGGGAGCATCTTCACTATCAGAACCATCGTCCGTGGGAATGGCGTCCGAAGCTGCGGCTGATTGCGGGCTGGAGCACATGGGAAGCGTTCGCCCAGCATGTGACGGAAGGGGATATCGAACGTTCGGTAGCCTGCTTGAAGGAGCACCTGCAAGACTACGGACTAGAGTTCATCCAGTTGGATGACGGCTATCAGACGGAGCTGATTCCGCCCGCGAAGGAAGGCATCGCCGCGGATGCATGGCTGCAGACGAATGACCGATTCCCCGGCAGTCACGACGGCATTTTATCCGCTGTACGCGGAGGAGGATTCCAAGCGGGCATATGGACGAGCGCAATGGTGACCAATGAAGAGTTCGCTTACGCCAATCGCGACAGCTTCGAGCAGGATAAGGCCGGTAATCCTTTATACGGGGAGTGGATTTACTATGTGCTGAAGGGAGAAGCCAATACGCTGACGGAGCAAGTGGCGCCGTTGTACAGAGGGCTGAATGAGAGCGGCTACAGCTACTTCAAGACCGATCAAATCCGGCACTACTTGTACGACGGGCTGCACAAAGCGGTTCAAGCAGGCGACATTGACAACGATGAGGCATCACGGCAATTGCGCGCTTATCTGGCCTGCGCGCGTGAACAGCTTGACGACGACGCATATTTCCTGGCCTGCTGGGGTGTGCTCACAGAAGCGGTTGGCCTGGTCGACGCCTGCCGAATTGCAGGAGACTCCAATCCGACTTGGCCGGCGATCTGCAAGCAGATGGTGGAATCGGCCCGCTGGTATCATACGCATCGCATTCTATTCGTGAACGATCCCGATTATGTGTGCATGCGGACAGAGGAAGCGTGGGGCAAGTCTCTCCTCTCTCTGGTATCGCTGTCTGGAGGACTGTTGATGATTAGCGACAACACCGATCTGTATGATGCGGATAGGCGCTATGCAATTCAACGCTGTCTGCCCCCGCTGCCGACTATGACCGCGGAGACCGGTACGCTTGATCTCTCGTATCCGCTGGATCTGTCGTTGCCGAAGGCGGACTACAAGAACGACCCCGCCGCCGCCTTCGCCTTGCTGGGAATCGATGCGGCGTTACAGCCCGCTTGTCCGACGGCTTCCATATGGGCGTTCCACTTCCAGTTGCCGCACCGCCGCTGGTGCGTCGCTGGCCGCTTTGCCGTTGCGCCGCTTCCGTCACTGGAGCTGGAGCTTGAATCGCTCGCTCTGTCTCAGGATCGCTCGTATTACGCCTTCGACTTCTGGGAGCAGAAGTATATGGGCCAGGTTACGGGCGCTATCGCGCTGAAGGAACTGGAGCTGGGACATTGCCAGATTGTAGGTTTGACGGAAGTAGAAGCCTATCCGCAGCTTATCGGCTCTTCCAGACATGTCAGCATGGATGCTGTCAGTGTAAGGAATGAGTGCTGGAACGATGACGAGCTGCTTCTGGAGCTGGACGGGGTGAAGGGGACGACGGAGAATTACTGGATTGCCGTTCCGCCGGATTATAAATTTAAGGAGCATGAAGCTTCCGGCCTGACGCTCGCAGGGATGGAGCATGGCGATGGAGTATGGATTCAACTACGCATTCGTTTCGACCAGGCAGGGGGCGGCCATATTACATTGCGCTTCAGATAGTAGCGCAGAACATAATAGCATGAACATAAGGGGATGAGTAAAGTGAATGGATTAGCCAAGAGAGTCATTATTATTGGATTGGACGGCGCAGGCAATATGGTGAAGGACACGGTAACGCCGAATATCGACCGGTTGTTGGCCGGCGGCTTCGTCAGCTACGAGGCCAGAACGGTGCTGCCGACGATAAGCGGAGAGTGCTGGGGGTCGATGTTCCACGGGGTGCAGCCGAAGCTGCACGGATTAACCAATGAAGTAGCCGCTACGCAGAAGTATCCGCTCGACTCGCCGTATCCTTCATTCATGAAGCTGCTCAGGGATGCGGAACCGGACTCCGTTATCGCATCACTGAGCGCATGGCAGCCGATTAACGACGGGATTATCGAAGAAGGAGCCGCCAATTATGTAGCCAATGTACATGCCGACAGGCATCATGTCCAGAAGGTGGGCGAGCTGCTGGAGACGCATCCCGACTTCAGGCTGCTATTCATGCAGTTCGACGGCATTGACGGAGCGGGACATGCCTTCGGGTACGGAACGCCGGCTTATCTGGACATTATTCGCGAGACGGACGGCTATATCGGCGACATTGCCGCGATGTTGGAGCAGCGAGGATTGCTCGACGGGAGTCTGATCATTATGCTCGCGGATCACGGCGGGGGCGGAGCGGATCCAACTGGACACGGAAGCGCCCATCCGCAGGACGTGACGATATTCTGGGGCTGCAGCGGGCCGGGCGTCTCCTCCGCCATTGCGGAGGAAGACATCTGCATTACCGATACAGCGGCAGTAGCGGCATACGCGCTGGGCCTGGAGGCGCCGGAGTTGTGGTCGGGCCGGGTTCCGCAAGGTCTGTTCCGGACGGAGTCGGAGCAAGACGGCTTCGGCGATTTGCCCGAGTATTACCACGGCCCTCTTCGAGAGGCGATCGACAAGGTGCGGCAGGCGCAGGATGAAGAGACCGCGACTCTGATTTATTACACTGATGCACATCATAAGACAGGGGGCAATCAGTTGCGCGTCACGCAAGCGATTCGGCACCTGGCCAGGGAGATTGCCCCAGATTGTATTGTAGCTGGAGGTGACTGGAGCGAGAATGGCGATAAGGAGGAGGTGCTCCGTTCACAGCGCGAGCTGATGAAGGCCCTCCATGTGGAAGGGTGTCCGGTGCTGCCGGTGAAGGGGAATCACGACGACAACTCCATTCACGATTTTCACCGGAATTGGAAGGGCGCCAATCATGTGATCTTTCCGATCGAAGCGTATAACGATTTCTACAGCAAGCTGGAGGGAACCGTCTCCTTCGACAAGGGGAACGAGACTGGACTGTATTTCTACTACGACCTCCCCGGGAAGAAGACAAGAGTCGTCGTGCTGAACAGCATCGATATTGTCTATCAAGTCAACCGCGACGGCATGCTGGAGCAGAACGGGCAGTGGGAATACGCCTTCTCCGATCGGCAGCTTCACTGGGTCAAGGAGCACGTATTTGACTTTAGCGGCTTGGAGAATGAGGATGAGTGGAAGACAGTCATCTTCAGCCATGTGCCTATTCTGCAAAGGGAACTGGCCGGTTATACGGATGGTGAAGTGGAGAATGGAGAGAAGCTGTGGAAGGTGCTGAGAGATAATCGCAGCCGAATCTCGGCATGTCTATTCGGACATGTGCATATCGATCAGGTTTACGCCATTGACGAGATTCCGCTCATCACGACTTTGAATTCCGTCAGCTACAAGAACTTCCCGGAATCGCCGGACAAAATCCGCGACACGATATCGGAAGCGGTCGTGGACATTGTTACTATTAACTATGCGAAAGGCGAGCTGCTGCTTACGCGGTTAGGTGCCGGAGAGGACAGGCGGGTCACCATCACCAGCACAAATGGCCTGACTTTGCAGAAGTAAGTTGTTCTGGATTCAGAAAGCGTAAAAAAGGGGAATTCACCGCTGCCGCGAGTGATTCCCCTTTACGCTGTAATTTACTATTTAACTGTATTTCATGCTACTCTTTCTGCCATGCGTTGCGTTACTGTGCAATTTAGCCTGATTGAACTGTACCTATTCCATTTGCAGCGTGAAAGATTGAGAAATTGTCATTAATAATGACACAAAATCCAGTTAGCAGTCTTCGTACTTCAACTTGATGTATATGCACATCCAAAATGGATCTGCCAAGCTCCAGTTATTACTCGCTTCAGCTCTGCTGAAGCTTGGCATGCTGCGTCGGCGTTGTTCCGGATATCTTCTTGAAATGGCGGATGAATGTGCCCGCATTAGAATATCCCACTTGCTCGGCGACTTCCTTCATCGTCAGGTCGGGATTCGAATTCATCAGGCGGATCGCGGCGTGAATCCGTATCGTATGCATATAGTGATTCAGGTTGTAGCCGGATTGCTTCTTGAAGTAGGACGACAAATATACATGCGTAATAGAAAACTGTTCGGCGATCAAGGTTAGCGACAGGTCAGGATTGGCATAATGTTCTTCCATATAAGCTTTGATCTGTTCCAGCAGCGGCGTATTCGGCAGCGCAAAGCGCTTCGCTACGTCGATGTACCCCTTGCGAATTTGATTGTACAAGTACATCAGATGATAGGTGTGATTGAAGTCGGGAGCGACGTCCCATATCTCGCTTGGATTCAATTTCTTGCTGTTCATCATGACAAGCAGCAAATCGTGCAAGTAACGCAACATATTGCGGAACTGCTCGAAGGTCATATGTTTGAGCGTTTTTACCGTCATCTTGTCAAAAAAATGGTGAATGGCGTCGGAGTTGCCCTTCAACGTATAGTTGACGAGCTCCTGCTCCTTGTCGATGGACAAATGAAGGACAGCCTCCTGATCGTTGTTCCATTCCTCATAGCGGAGTACCCGAGTCATGCGGTCAGGATCGGGCACATGCTTGGAGATGGCGTCTAGCGATTCCCGCAGCGCCTTCCCGACTGCTTCCAGGCGGGTATGGGCATTGCTGACGCCGCATAATACATAGCGCTCCTCCCCGGTAGAGGCATGATTCTCCAGCAGCTCCGCAATCAGTTCCTCCAGTTCCTCGGCCTTGGAACAACCGACGATATAGATGCGCTTGTCATTGTGAGCATGCAGATGAATAAATGGGTAAACGCTGCTAAGTACGATCTCCAGCGCTTCCGCATAATCGTCGGTCGCTCTACCATATCGATCCTCTTCGATCAGCGTAAGCAGCATATACGATTGGAATTTGTGCTGAAGCGATTGCCTAACGCTAGGCTTCATCTGATATTGCTCATCGGCTAACAAGCGAAGCAATGTATTATGTTCCAGGATGACGGCTTGCTCCGTCATCTCCATCTGCATCGACGTCGTCGCATAATTCAACTTCCTGAACGTGTCGGATATGATGGCGAATTCATTCCTCGTAGCTGATGGCACAGTCCAGCCATTGAATGTGCTTGCCAGTTGCCGAAGAGGCTTGAACATCGACCAGTTCACAAGCAAGAACGCAAGATTGGCAACGAGGAACACAGCGAATAACCCGAACGTGTACCCGTTCGTACGCTGCAGCCGTTCTTGCAAGAGGCTGTCTGAGAACAAGACGGTGTACGTAAAGCTCTGACTGACTTTCTGAATGGGCGTATACGTCGTTCCCTCAATGCTGATTGTTGTCCCAGCATGCACTTCCAGCCCAGCCGCATCAGATGGTATGTCTGCAGTGCTGACGATGGGTTGGCCTGTCTGGTCGCCGATGACGATGACATTGTCCAGCAGTTTTGTTTCGCTGTTCAGATAACCGAGTAGCTCGGTTTTTTCCACTTGCGCGAAGATATAACCTTCCGGGAACAGCCGGTAAGCGAATAGAATCATTTTATTGAAGTCGTACAATTGCTCCAGTTGATTGCTTTCATGAAGACAACGGCAACTCTCTAGACCGTTCTTCACTTCCAGACTGTCGTAGAATACGTTAAGATTGCGGGTTCCGTCGCTGCTGATGACCATGTCCTGATTGGGAAAGTAGACGGAAATTTGGGCACGGAACGGCAACTTCAGATTGGATTCCAACAGCATGTCTTTATAAGTCAGCAGTTCGGTTTGATACGTCCGCGAATTTTTCGGATGAATGGATAGAAACTTGGTATCCGGGTTTACGCTGATATCGTAAATTGCTGTCCGAATCTCATGCCACTCCTTGGATAGATTGCCTGACAGCTGATCAAGGAAGTCTTTATTTGTTTCCAGAACTTGCTCTTTCACATTGTTTTTCAGATAGACATAGTTAAATCCCAGCAAGCAAGAAAGCGAAATAATGAAAATCATATTGACCACAAGCAGCTTCGATAGAACGCTGCTCTTCTGAATACGTGAAGTAACAGAGCGGAACAAGCTGTACATCCCGGAAGCCCCCTTTAATTGTACAGTGTGTGTTGCAGCCTGAATCTCTCTCTGATTTTTTTAAAAATGAATACGCTTGCAAAAATGCGATATCAGCTCTATCTATGTTGATTATTATAATCGCATTCTGGGTATCTGTCTCGCGATACTGAAATATTGAACAGGACATTAATTATTGGAAACACGCTTCTTACGCGGTGCTGTCGTGTTGGCCCTTGTTAATATTCAGCTGTCATTTATAACGATATGAATTATTAGGAACGATGTGAAATGTTGCGCATTGCCCCGGAACGGAGACGTCCATTAAGCTAATGTTATCAAGAGCGGCCGACACATAATAAGGCGGTTTGAGATGAAAAGAAAAGGCTTACATTTTGTTTACGTATTGTAAAGCTGTAAAGCGCACAGGAGGGGTGAACTTGCAAAGATTGCAACTACAAAAAAGAAACGGTATTTTACAAATGCTTTGGAAGCAGCGTTACTTGCTGCTGATGGTCTTGCCGGGGTTTCTGCTTATTCTTGTTTTCAAGTACGTTCCTATGTACGGTGTGACGATCGCTTTCAAAAGTTATGACGCTTCATTAGGATTTCTGAGGAGCCCATGGATCGGTTTTCAGCATTTCCAGGCTTTTTTCGACAGCCCGATGAGCTGGAGAATTGTTAAAAATTCATTGTTGCTGGCGTTTTATTCACTGCTGTTCGGTTTCCCAGCACCCATCATATTTGCGCTTCTACTCAATGAGTTGCGGCACAAACTGTTTAAGCGGACTGTGCAGACGATTACGTATTTTCCGCATTTTCTGTCTGCGGTTATCGTCATCGGATTCGTTCACGAGTTCACATCAGTAGAGGGGATTATTAACGAGGTGCTGAGCTGGTTCGGTATGGAGCCAAGAACGCTTCTATATCTGTCGGAATGGTTCAGGCCTCTGTATATTGGTTCCAGCATATGGCAGGAGCTGGGGTATGGAGCCATTATATATCTCGCGGCGTTGACTGGTGTCGACCACTCGCAATACGAAGCTGCGGTAATAGACGGGGCGAACCGCTGGCAGCGGCTGCGATACGTCACATGGCCCGCAATTATTCCCGCGACAACGGTCATGCTTATATTGAAGCTGGGCTCCATCTTGAGCACAGACTTCCAGAAAGTACTGCTCATGTACAATCCTAAAATTTACGATACCGCAGACGTCATTGAGACCTATGTATACCGGGTCGGAGTGCAAGGCGGTCAATTCGAATACGGTGCCGCTGTCGGCTTAATGCTATCGGTCATCAGCTTCGTACTTATTGTGTTCGCCAATTACTTCTCCAAGAAAGTATCCGAGAACAGCTTATGGTAAAGGAGTGAATCGCCTTGAAAACATATAACGAAGGCATTTGGTCGAAGACGTTCGATTTCATAAACTACATGTTCATGATTGTGCTTTGCGTAATAATGCTGTATCCGCTGCTGAATACGTTCTCTGTATCTATCAGCAGTCCCGACCTGATTGCTCAGGGCAAGATTAGCTGGTACCCGCAAGGCTTCGACATTCACGGTTATAAATATATTTTTCAGAGCAACGATATACTGACTGCTTACAAAAATACGATCGTCTATCTGGTGATCGGCACATTCCTGCAGTTGCTGCTCACCTCCCTGTTCGCGTATCCGCTAGCGGTAAGCGAATTCATTCTGCGCAAGCCGCTCGCCATATTCGTCATTATAACGATGGTGTTCAACGGCGGATTGATTCCCACTTTTCTTCTGATGCGGGATCTGCAATTGTTCAATACGATGTGGGCTATCGTGTTGCCGGTCGCGATGAGCGCTTTTAATATTATTATTTTCCGGACATTCTTCCAGGATATTCCGAAGGAGTTGCGCGAATCGGCTTATTTGGACGGGGCAAACGACATCGGCATTCTATTTCGCATCTATTTGCCGCTTTCCAAGCCACTGCTGGCCACCTTTGCTCTGTTCGGTGCGGTCATGTTCTGGAATATGTGGTTCGAGCCGATGATTTATTTCAACGACGAGAAATATCAGCCGATTCAGCTTATACTGCGAAGAATGACAATAGAACTGAATGATTACACCGATGTCGGCGGTCTGCAGCGTTATATCGAGACGTTTAACGTGAATCCGAAGAACATCAAGATGGCTGCGGTCATCGTCACTATTTTGCCAATATTGTTCATCTACCCGTTATTGCAGAAGCACTTCGTCTCGGGCATGATGATCGGTTCGGTGAAAGGTTAATAGCGGTTGATCTATAATTCACATAGATAGATTAACAATACAAATAATGGAGGGGTTATATTGAAGAAGACATCACTTATTCTATTCAGTCTGATGCTTGTCGCGACGTTCGCGCTTGCAGGATGCAGCGGCAACAACGAGAACAAACCTGCAGATACCGGGAATTCCGGTGAGAACGCTCCGCCGGCAGGGTCTAATGAAGAATCGATTAAAATCCAGGCGTATATGTCCAGCTTTGGGGACGACCCTCGTGAGACCGAGTTATATAAGCTGTGGAAGGAGAAGATGGAGCAGCATATTGGCAAGAAGCTTGATATTGAGTGGATCTATGTGAACAGCGACGATTATCCGGAGAAGATCAAGTTGACGCTGGCCAGCGGCGATACGCCGGACATCATGTCGGGAGTGAAGGATGCCGAGGTCATGTTTCAGTTCGGCAATCAGGGAGCGCTACTGGATATTGCGCCGTATCTGGATGAGTACGCTCCGAACTACAAGAAGTATCTGGAGTCCACCAAGTTCTCCGATAAGAGTATGTATACACCGGAGGGCAAGATGTTCTTCTTCGGTGACGGCTTCAACAACGACACCGGATTGGCAGGTTCGGCTTATCCCGCACTGTACCGGTTCGACATTTTTGAGAAGCACAATATTAAAATTCCTGAAAACTGGGATGAATTCTACGATGCCGCCAAAAGGCTGAAAGAGCTTTATCCGGATTCTTATCCGGTGAACGCACAAGAATGGCCGAAATTCTGGGATGCGACATCTTTGTCCAATCATACCAAAAACGACATTTATTGGAATGGTCAAGAGTACGTCTATGGACCAATGGAAGAATCCTTCAAAGAAGGCTTGATGTATATCCGCAAGCTATATGATGAAAAGCTGCTTGATCCGGAGTTTCTGAGCCAGTCGCAAGATCAGCTTCAGGCGAAGGTGACGACGGGCAAATCGTTCATGATTCCGATAGCGTGGGCAGGCTGGTGGGAGAAGTACTCCGTTCCCACTGAAGGAGTTGAGTGGGGTGCGGCTGTCAACGCGAAAAATGAAAACTACGGCGATCAATGGGTGCTGGGGCCGGCGTTATTGGGGCAAACGATCTTCCCGAACTACGGCGTGATGATTTCCAAAAAGACCAAATATCCCGAGTTGATTATTCAATTGCTCGACTATCAATACTCGCCGGAAATGGTCGATCTGATGCATTGGGGCGTTGAGGGCAAAACGTATGAAATGGTGGATGGCAAGCGAGAGTTCATTAATGAAAGCGGCGAATGGGAGGAGCTGTCCGCGTTCGGCCTAGGCGAGCCATGGACGCGCCAAGGGTTCGTCTATGCGCCTCAAAACTACTCTACCGACTACATCAAATATAAAAAAGTGAAGTTCTACGCGAATGGCAGTATTGAAGAAATTCGTCCACAGGAGGGAATGGGCAGGCTGGATTCCGAGAAAGTCATCCCTCCATATGAACAATCTCCAGTTATTCGTCTGAGCAAGCAGGATGAGGCTAAAAAAGCCCAGGTGATGACGGCGGTCAGCACGTATCTGGACGAGAATATTTATAAATTCCTGCTGGGAGAAAGAGATTTCAGCGAGTGGGATGACTTCAAGAACGAATTAGCGAATATCGGTGATTATCAGTCGATCGTAGATATGATGAACGAACAGTTGTCCCAGTAAGAAGTAGAAGCCTGGCGGCGTGAGAGAGTGGCGCTGCCGGGCTTTTTTTCTCTCATGCAGAATGAATTAGAAAGGAATGGATGAACGATATGAAGAAAATGACTGAGAGCAGCAGAGGAACTGAGGCGTGGCGCTCCATTCCCGGGGATATGTACGATTGGAAGAAAACGATGCAGCCGGAAACACCTTATCGGCATGATTATAGCCAGAAGCTGACGATGAAGCTGTTCTTGTCGGAGCCCGACGGCAATGGTGGATCCGCTGTATATTGCACGTTCTCCCAGGCACTCCGCTATATCGAAGAGACGGACCAGATTACGAGGGGCATACCGAAAGTCGTCTATCTCGTAGGCTGGCAGTACAACGGTCACGACGACCAGTACCCTGCATGGGATGAAGTGAATGAGCGATTGAAGCGGCCCCAGGATCGCACAGCCAGAGACAGCTATCTGTGGCTCGTCGAGGAAGCTCGCAAGCATCACACGACGATTAGTGTACATGCCAATATGACAGATGCTTACGACGATAGTCCATTGTGGGAGCAATATGTGAAGGAAGACCTTCTTGCCCGTCATGAAGACGGCTCCCTGATGCAGATAGGCGTGTACAACAATAGAGCCGCTTATCATATCTGTCCGAAGCGGGAATGGGAGAGCGGGATGAGCGTGAAGCGCATTGATAAGCTTATCCAGCTTTTGGAGCTGGATAAGTCCGGAACGGTCCATCTCGACGCTTATTTCCCTCGCAACAATGCTTATCACGGAATAAGCGAGGAAGAGGAATCCGCCTATATTCGTCGCGTCATTCGTTATTTCAATCAACGCGGCGTCGACGTGACGAGCGAGAATTTCAATCACAAGCGAGATGATCCCTTCATCGGGCTGCAGGCTTGGAGCTGGGTGCTGGATCAATGCGACGAGCGGCATTATCTGGAGCGTCCCGCTTCATTGGCGAGCGGCGGCGTCATCCGTGATTATTCCACTTCGGATATTCCATTCCGTAGGGATCTGGAATTTCTGTTCGGGGCAGGCATGCACGGGGAAGGCATCTATCTGGAGGCGGCTAAAGGCGGTTATGCCAATTGGCATGGGGAGTTCATCGAGCAATTCTGCTTAAGGATGCTCTACTCCCTCTACTTGAATCGGCTGGACCGGCTACGCATGGAAGGCGAGGGCGAGGAGCGAATCGTTCATTATTCTGGCGATCATACTGTCAGCTTGGCAGACCGTACCTTGCGCTGCGATGGCCGACTTCTACGGGATGGCGACGATATGCTACTTCCCGCATCATGGCGTCAGACGCCGGAGCTGATTGCGTTCAGCAAGTCGGGATACAGCAGCAAGAGCTGGTTGCTGCCATCGGATTGGACCGGTATAGAAGCGGTTGATCTGTACGAGATTACGGTGAATGGATTGAAGGAAAGGAAGACGGGGCATCGCCTGGAGGCAGGAAAGTTAACGCTTGCCTTGGAGCCGGGGATGGCTGTATCGGTAGTGCCTTGTGATGGCTGAAGCAGGTCTCATGCGCATCGTAATGGAGTATCCGGTTATATTGGTTTACTTAACTAGGAGAGAGGAGGGGGCGTATGTTATCACTTGACTATGTGAATATCGCCGATTTCGGAGCTAGGCCCAATAAGGGCGAAGACAGCACGGAGGCAGTACGGAAAGCGATTGCGCATTGTCGCAAGCACGGGATCGGCAAGCTGGTGTTTGAGCGAGGGCGCTATGATTTCAAGCATCCGTCGTTTCTAGAGCAATATGATCAGGTCATGAAGCATGGCGCACAGATGGATCTCGGACAGTCGTCGGAGCAGAAGGCAGTTGCATTCCGTTTGGAAGATATGAGCGATTTTGAATGGGACGGGGGCGACTCGGAATTTGTGTTCCACGGACTGGCGCAACCGTTCGCCTGTCTGCGATGTCGCAGCCTGAAGCTGCATCGCTTTACAGTGGATTGGCATAGGCCCTTGTTCTTGCAAGGGGTTGTGGGAGATGCTGGTGACAGTAGCGCTATCGTCGAACTGGGCAAGGGATATGAAGTGGATGGCCCGGTTCCGATAGCGGCATTGTTGAATTACGACCCTGATTCGGAGTACCCGCTCACAGGAACGGTGGATGCTTTCCATTGCGTGGAACGCACGGAATGGCTGGCGCCGAATCGGCTGAAGCTGCACTATTCGAGACCTCAAGGCTTGAAGCCGGGCATGCATTTTGTCATGAGACATCTGATGAATTATCGGATGGGCATTCTGTTCTACGAATGTTCGCAAGTGCAAGTACATGATGTAACGCTTCGTTATACGCCGGGTATGGGGATTATCGGGCATCGCAGCGAAGATTTGGCGTTTACCCGATTGAAGGTAGCGCCGGGTGCGGGCCGGGTGCTGTCGACGAATACGGATGCGACGCACTTCATAAGCTGCAAGGGAGAGATCTCATTTACAGAATGCAGCTTTGAAGGCATGGGAGACGATGCGGTGAATGTGCATGGATTTTATTTCCGTGTGCGAACCCTCATCGACGACTATACGATTGAAGCATTCGTGGATATTGAGCCCCAGTCCGAGATGCCGGAGTATCCGGACGCCGGAGATGCAATCGAATTCGTTCGGGGCGATACGCTGGAACCCTATGCCACCCATGTGCTGGAAGCAGTGGAGAGAAAGTCGAATGGAGTTGTTCTGTTCAAGTTCCGTCAGCCGATTCCACCCGGGATGAACATGACAGACTTGATGGCGAACGCAACGCGGGTAGCCGCGTTAACGATGACGGATTGTACCGTCCGCAATAATCGGGCGCGTGCCATTCTTGTTCAGACGAGGAATGTGAGAATTGAAAACTGCCTCTTCGATCATTGCACGGGAACGGCGATACACCTGAATTGCTCAATCCACTGGTATGAGAGTCTTACCGTCCGGCAGGTCGTTATTCGCAACAATAAGTTTCTGGAGTGCGGCGGCGGGTGCGGGACGATCGGTGGAGCGGGAGTGATGACAGTGAGCGCCGAAGGCGCCGAATCGGTCTTGGTCGTTCACCGTGACATTCAATTCCGGAACAATATCGTCTATGGACGAGGCGGCTTGGGACTTCGAATTCAGTCGGCTGAGCATATGATCGTTGCGGATAACCAGTTCAACGGCTGCTCTCCGATTGCGGAGCTGGATCATTCGCGTCACATACGATTTCGGGGCAACCGATACGATCGCAATCGTGCCGGGATTGTCATCGGAGAAGGTTGCGTGGACAAGACGATAGAATTGGGGAAAGAGCAGTGATGGATAATAGCGCAGCAGTCGGGAACAGGCCAATGCCGCGCGTCTTCCGGGTAACCGATTACGGGGCGAGACGGGATAGCGGAGAAGATAGCGCAAGGGGAATTGCGGCTGCGATCTCCGCCGCTTCCTCTGTGGATGGTCCCGTCGTGATTCAGTTCCCGTGCGGTCGCTACGATGTATTCTCAGAAGAAGCCACAAGAGCGCCTTATTATGTATCCAATACGGCAAGTGAAGAAGAGCATCCCGATCCCGTGAAGACGATAGGTATCTTGCTTCGCGGGATGAATCAGTTCCGGATAGAGGGCAACGGTTCCTTACTTGTGTTCCACGGCCGTATGACGCCAATTGTACTGGATGGATGCCGGGAAGGAGAGATCTGCAATCTGAGCATCGATTTCGCCCGGCCGACAATATCGGAGATGCAAATAACGGCAGTCGGAGATCGCTACTGGGATGTGGTAGTTCATCCCGATTCACACTATGAGCTTGCCGATGGAGCGTTGCACTGGATAGGCGAGGGCTGGAGCCATCGCAGCGGTCCGGCACAGGAATACGATCCCGCCAGCAACCGGACGTGGCGGGTGCCCAATCCTGTCACGACAGCAGAGCGCATCGAGGAGCTGCAGCCGGGCAAGCTCCGGCTGTGGTTCCGGGACGAAGCCGCTACGCATACTGAGGTTGGGCGTGTGTTCCAGATGCGCGACGGTATTCGGGATCAGGTAGGAGCGCTCATTGTCGGATGTCGGGATATCGCGTTCCGGGACATGTGGATGCGGTATATGCACGGCCTTGGCATCGTGGGGCAGTTCAGTGAGAATCTGACGTTCGAGCGTCTTAAGCTGGCCCCCGATCCCTCTAGCGGCAGAACGGCGGCAGCATTCGCCGACTTCTTTCATCTGTCCGGTGTGAAGGGCAAGGTGAGTGTGACTGACAGTCACTTCGTCGGTGCTCATGATGATGCCATTAATATTCATGGTACGCATCTGCGAATCGTAGGAAGCGATGGCGAGAGGCGGATACGCGTTCGTTTCATGCATCCGCAGAGCTACGGTTTTCAAGCTTTTCATACCGGAGACGAGATCGAGTTCATTCATGCCGATACGCTCAGGTCTTACGCTGCCCGCAGTGTTGTAGCCGTACGAGTCTTGAGTCTGCGGGAGATTGAGCTTGAGTTAGACGCTCCGGCTCCTGCCACGAAGGAGGGGGATGTGGTAGAGAATGCAACCTGGACGCCTGAAGTGGATATTAGCGGCAACAGCTTCAGTCGAATCCCGACACGCGGCGTTCTCCTGACGACGCGTCGCCCGGCGCTTATCGCGCACAATCGATTCGAGAAGATGACGATGAGCGCCGTCTTAATCGCCGACGATGCCAGCAGTTGGTACGAATCCGGGATGGTGCGGCATGTTCAAATCATGCGGAACCGGTTCATGGACTGCGGTAGTGCCAGTGCCCCAGTCATTCTGATCCATCCCGAGAATACGGTATGGTCGGCGGATCAGCCTGTTCATCAGCAGATCATCATTCGAAGCAATCGGTTCGAAGATGGGAGTGCGCCACTGCTGGCAGCCAAGAGCACGGAGCATCTGATCTTCTCGGATAACGAGATATCAAGTGCGTTCAGTTCGGATAAGTATTCCGAAGCCACGGAGAAATCGTCGCCTCCGTGTATCTCGCTAACAGCCTGCAGTGAAGTCGCTATCATCGGCAATCGAACAGACAACGGCGGGCAGATGGGTCATGAGGCTGGTACCGTCATTGTTCATCATATGGAGAAACATCATATTCGGGCATGTGAAGGACTGCTCCTTGTTGACGGGGATAGGAAGCATGCTGCGGGATGTGAATTAACGAGAACGTGCGGCAAGTGAGAGAGGGATAAGCCAAGCGCGAATAGGAGGCTAAACAGATGAATCAGTCCATGCAATATCGGGAAGACGGTACCTTCACCATCATTCAATTCACAGACGTGCATTGGCATGATGGGCAGGAGTTGGATCGGCAGACAGAAGCCGTCATGCGAACCGTACTTGATCATGAAAGCCCTGATCTGGTCGTATTTACAGGAGATCTTATTCACCCTACTGACAAGGCCGATCCAATCCTGATGATGAAGCAAGCTGTGCAGGAGGTCGCGCGGCGCGGTATACCATGGGCATATATATGTGGCAATCACGACACGGAAGCCCATATTACTCGTTCCGAGCTCGTAGAGGCCGTTGCGTCAGAGCCTTACTCCGTTACCCGGCGCGGACCGGAGCAACTGACGGGGGAAGGGAATTACATTATTGAAGTTCGCAATTCGGAAGGACGTATTGCGAATGCTCTATACTTCCTTGATTCCGGCAATGTGTCGGGGCTCTCTTCGGTGGACGGCTATGACTGGATTCGGCGCGATCAGATCAATTGGTATGCGGAGCAATCCCGCTTGCTTGCGATCTCGCAAGGTGGAGTAACCGTCCCGTCGCTTGTCTTCTTCCACATTCCCCTGCCGGAATATGCGGAGATGTGGCTGGAAGGAGAGTGCTATGGGAACAAGCTGGAGAAAGTATGCTGCCCTAAGGTGAACTCCGGCATGTTCACAGCTATGCTGGAGCAAGGAGGCGTAATGGGAACGTTTTGCGGACACGACCATTTGAATGACTACTGGGGCGATTGGCATGGCATACGTTTATGCTACGGAAGAGCAACGGGTCTGAATACGTATAGGAGAGAAGGATTTCATCACGGCGCGAGAGTCATTCGACTCCACGAGAGTCGTCCCGGTTTCGAATCGTGGCTAAGATTGGGGAACGGAGAGATAATTATGCAGCAGGAACCCAACCCTCGTTAAAGTAGCAAGGCTGTTCCTGAATACATAGAGCAGATTTCAGGAACAGCCTCTTATTGCGCCTTGTCATGAGAATTGAGGCGATTGAGGCGCCATCCGTTAACCGGTCACCTGGAAGCTTACCGTCTCCATCGCTCCCCGATTGCCGTTCTTATCGATTGCATACACATCAATTCTGTACGTCTGAAGCGGCGCTTCCCAAGGGATAGTGTACGACCACGTATAAGTGCCGTCTGCTTCGCGCTTCATCACATCGAAGATGCTGTAGTCCGGAATGCGAACGATGGATTTATCGAGCTCGATGTCCGGAGCAAGATTGACATATTCCACCTTCATTGTGACCTGTTCTCCTCGCTTTCCTTCATTCTGTTGGAACGTCGCTTTTACTTCGTAAGACGGATTCATAACAAAAACCTCCTCATTAATTTATACTGACTAGTCAGTTATAATGATAGCAAGCTATGAAAAAAATGTCAATGTTGATATGGATAGACTGATATGGACACGATGAAACGAAATAGCCCTGCCCGTTCATCGCGTTCGCGACAATGAGCAGGGTTGTTGCACTTGTAGGTATATTATAACTTGGAGTATAACCGCACGCGAAATATTCGCAATCTCGATCAAATTAGCAGGCGGGCAGCTATGTTATGCTACTGACATGAGGTGATCACGTGACAACAACTCATTCGATGATTCACAAAGCGCTGCAATATATCGAAAGCCACCTGGGGGAGGAACTGCGGCTGGAGCATATCGCAGCTGCGGCAGGCTTCTCCATGTATCACTTTCATCGCTTGTTCCAGGAGCAAATTGGGATGACGACGGCGGACTACATCCGAAGCCGGCGTCTCGCACTGGGAGCGGCGATGCTGATGCATACGGACGAGGAGGTGTTGCACATCGCGCTGCAATGCCGATTCCAATCCCAGGAGGCGTTCACGCGGGCGTTCAAGAAGCTCTATCAGCTTCCGCCCGGACGGTACCGCAAGCTTATGGCAAGTGTAACGGCGCAGAAGAAAGAGTATAAAGGAGAGTGCGAGAAGATGGAGAAGCAAAATGTGACAGGCTGGCTACTAAGCGGGTCCGACCCTTCCCGATATGAGATGGGGACTGACAGGCAGCATGTGCATATGGGGCAAGTGTCTGGCTATTTGAAGTCATTATCAGCGACTACGGCGGAGCAGTTCGCGACGATGATGCAGCAGTTCCGGGCCGACAAGTACAGAGGTGAGAGAGTAAAGCTTTCCGCATTCATCCGAACGGAAGACGTGAAGTGCTTCGCCGGCTTGTGGATGCGCGTGGACAATGCTGCCGGAGATACGCTGCAATTCGATAATATGAGCGACCGTCCCATCGTGGGCAACCATACATGGAATCAGTATTCCTGCGTGCTTGATGTGCCTGAAGACAGCGCTACGATCTCATTCGGAGTGCTGCTGACGGGAAGCGGCAAGGTGTGGATGGACGGTTTTGCGTTCGAGAAGGTTGACCGCCGTGTAGCCAGCACGAATATGGGAATGAGCGCAGAGCTGCTGGACGAGCCGACGAACTTGAATTTTGAAGCTACTGTTTAATGAATCGGGTGAGCAGTTGCCGGACCAGTTCCCGGCGGCGTCTATCATTCCGAGCAGTTGCTGGCCGTCCGCCCGGATAAGAGTAAACTGACGCTTGCGCCGGATAGTCCTGTATGGAGAGGCAAACCGTCTCGCATTTGGGCGGAGGGCGTCGATTGCCGGTGGGGAATAGGGGATATGTTATGATAAGAGTGAGATGAGTACGAGGGGGATATGGGGTGAGAGAAATCCATACGAGCAGATTATACTTGAAGCAGATGGAGCAAGCGGACGCAGGAGCGCTATATAGCATTTGGTCCGATCCGGCTGTTACGGCATTTATGAATATCAGTGCGATGACTGATGTAAGTCAAGCGATGGAAATGATTGGGTTGCTTACGGAATTGGAACGTGAGAATAAAGCGGTTCGATTCACTGTAAGAGATCGGAAGAGTAAAGACATTATCGGTTCCATCGGCTTCAACACATTAGACTTTGACAATGAGAGAGCGGAAGTAGGATATGACATTTCAAAATCTCATTGGGGCAAGGGATTCGCCGGTGAAGCTATTGCAGGGATGATGGAGTATGGATTTGGTCAATTAGGGCTTAACAGAATAGAGGCGAAAGTAGAGCCGGATAACAACAACTCGATCAGAGTGCTGGAGAAGCTTCGTTTTACATTGGAAGGAACGCTCAGACAATATGAAAAAATAAATGGAAAGTTCGTTGACTACCGTGTATATTCGAAGTTGAAAGCAGACGAATGAGATGAATGGTCTTGCACGATTAAGGAAGGGAGGCGAAGCTTGTGGATTACGAAGTAAAGCACGAAGGAGCTTTTGCCATGCTGTGCGTGGAGCTGTCGCAAGGAGATCGGGTCAAGGCGGAGTCGGGCGCAATGGTATCGATGACGCCAACATTGGAGCTGAAGGGGACGACTGACGGTGGCGTGATGCGGGGATTGGGCAGAATGCTCAGCGGGGAAAGCTTCTTCTTTCAGGAAATCACTGCCGCGCGAGGAGGCGGGCAGCTCGTGCTGGCGCCCAAGTCAATCGGTGATATTCGTGCGGTCGAGCTGGACGGCAGCTACAAGCTGCTGGTGCAGAAGGACGGCTTCCTGGCTGCAACAGACGGTATCGAGGTCAGCACGAAGATGCAGAACCTGAGCCGCGGAATATTCTCGGGTGAAGGTTTTTTCATCGTTGAGATTAGCGGACGAGGCACTGTCTTCCTCTCTTCATTCGGCGCGATCAGCGAGGTGAAGCTGGGGGCGGGCGAGGAGATCATCATCGACAACGGCCATCTGGTCGCCTGGCCCGGTTATATGGAATACAGCATCGAGAAGTCTTCGCGTGGCTGGGTATCCAGCTTCAAGAGCGGCGAGATGCTCGTATGCCGCTTCCGCGGCGAAGGCACCGTACTTATTCAGAGCCGCAATCCTTCCGGATTCGGCAGCTGGCTGCGCCGCTTCATCCCGACTTCATCCAGCTAGCACGGGCTTTTGCTTCAGATAACCCTATCATAGCGCCGCGTCCGCCGTGTACAGTTGTACGAAAAAACGTACAACTGTACCAACTTAAGCGCTCAAACCAAACAAGACCCGAGTAGCAGAGGGTTTGTATGAAAAATCGTACAAATCCCCTTGCCTGAGCGCCGAACAGTGGCAAATTGTACGAAAAATCGTACAAATCCCCCAACCTGAGCGCCGAACAGTGGCAAATTGTACGAAAAATCGTACAAATCCCTCAGTTTGAGCGCCGAACAGTGGCAAGTTGTACGAAAAAACGTACAAATGCCCCGGACTGAGCGCCGAACAGCGGCAAGTTGTACGAAAAAACGTACAAATGCCCCGGACTGAGCGCCGAACAGCGGCAAATTGTACGAAAAATCGTACAAATGCCCTAGCCTGAGCGCCGAACAGTGGCAAATTGTACGAAAAATCGTACAAAATGGCGTATGAAGTAGGAAACAGCTCATCATTTGCTAAATATTCACATCAGCATCTCCCAGCTTCAACTCCAGCAACACGGGACAATGGTCGCTGCCCATAACGGCAGAGTGAATATCGGCTGCCGCAATGGCAGGAGCCAGCTTCTCCGAGACGAGGAAGTAGTCGATGCGCCATCCGATATTCCTCTCACGTACCTTCGGCATGAACGACCACCATGTATAGACGTCGGTTCGATCCGGATATAGATGACGGAAGGAATCCACATAACCGGCCCCAAGCAGCCGTGTCATGCACGATCTCTCTTCCGACGTAAAGCCGGCATTGCCGTGATTAGACTTGGCGTTCTTGAGATCAATCTCTTGATGTGCGACATTCAGGTCGCCGCATAAGACGACTGGCTTGCGCGTCTCCAATTCCGCAATGTAAGCGAGGAAGCGTACTTCCCACTCCATTCGATAGTCCAGTCTGGACAGGTCGCGTCGCGCATTGGGCGTATATACATTAACCAGGTACCAGTCTTTGAACTCCAATGTAATGACGCGTCCTTCGAACTCGGAGTCTTCTTCCAATCCATAACGGACGCTTAACGGTTGCAGCTTTGTGAAGATTGCCGTACCGGAGTAGCCCTTCTTCTCGGCATAGTTCCAGTACTGCTGGTACTCCTCGCCTAGATCCATTTCAATCTGGCCTTCTTGCAGCTTCGTCTCTTGCAGGCAGAAGATATCGGCATCCATCTCGCGGAAGTAATCAAGAAATCCCTTTTTCACGCAAGCACGTATACCGTTTACATTCCATGATATCAATTTAATCATTGCTTTCGCTCCAAGCTGTCCATTCTTTTAGTAATAATTCGATTCGAATCCGCTGAATGCGACGATAGCGACGACGAATATGAGAATAATCACGGCATAAATTGCGGTGCCGATAATGCCGCACACCAGACCGGCGATAGCCAATCCCCGTCCTTGCTCTTGCCTCTGCTTAATCTCCTTGAACGCCAGACTTGCGAATATAATGGCAACTATGCCAATAATAAACCCGAGATATGGGATTATGATAGCCAGAATGCCAAGCACAAGCGCTGTAATCGCCTTTCCGTTCGTCTTGGGCGGATACGAATGCAGGGGTTGCTGCTGGTAACCGTATGAATATTGTTGGTTGTTGTTCGGATATTGCGGGTCCATGACGTTGCTGCTGCCTCCTCTTGTGAAGTATCCGTTGTTTAATAGAATGTTTAATGTCGTAAACATCATAGCAGACATCCTTACCGGCGACAATAAAAACACTCTCCCAATCGGGAGAGTGCAAGGAATACGCTGGATCGTCCTGCGAAAACTATTACAGTTTTAAGCTGACGATCAATACGACTGCGAGAATAGCGATGAAGAAGCCGATGACCATAGTCAAGTAACGGGATAGAGCGATAGCGTCATTCGGGTGCTGAGTGAGCTTTTTTTTCAGCTTGGCTCCCATTATTCCCGCGATGATCAGGAACAACAGAATAATGGTGCCGCCGGCTTTCTCCATCATATCCAGCCAGAATGGCTTGTTGCTGCCGAGGTCGAGTTGAACGATCATCACAACGCCACTGATCAGTACGACGAAAGCGGACGGATGGGCGAAGCGGTTAAAGATACGAATAATAGATCCGGTAAGTCTATTAACATCGGCTGTTCCTAGTTGCGCCTTTAGCAGGATCAGCATGATAACGATCGTCATGATTGCGCCAGCCCAGAGAATTAGTCCCGTCAAATGAGAAAATAGCATAAATCCGTACATATAGTAGTCCTCCTTATTGATAGCTTTCCGATGAAATATGCCGGGCAGATGCATGAGGTGCGCTGCGCTTAATCCAACGCTCCAGCAAGAGTAGCAGGGAAGGGAGCAGCATGCCCCGGATAATAAAAGTATCCATAATAATGCCAATGCCCATCATGAAGCCGAATAGGAACAGTTCCTGCAACGGTTGCGTCATCAGGACGCAGAAGGTGGCTGCAAGGATAACGCCTGCCGAGGATATCACTCCGCCAGTCGCTGACAAGCCATGGAAGACCGCTTCCTTCCATGAGCGACGCTTCGCTTCTTCCATAATGCGCGACACGAGCATGATGTTGTAATCGACGCCAAGCGCGATTAAGAAGACGAACGTATACATCGGCAGCCGGTAGCTGATGGATTCATAACCGAAGCCTAGACTGACAATAAGCCAGCTTAATCCGAACGCCGCAGCATAAGACAGCAGCATCGTAGCCATCATGGTAAGAGCGATCAGTATCGATCTTGACTGGAAGATGAGCATAATCGTAATGAGCAGGATGACGATGGAAAACACGAGCATCGTGTCACGTTCGTTCATGCTTCGGACGTCCAACTGCTGAGCGGTAGGACCAGCGTAATGAAGTCGATACTGATCGGCATCCAGCCCGGCTTCCTCAAGCAGCTGCTTGCTATTGTCCCGCAGCCCGTCGATAACTTGCAGGGCGGAATGCTCGTAGGGGTTATCCGCCAAGGTCAATTGCAGGCGTACAGCCTGACCGTCGACAGCCATGAAGTCGCGCGGCAATTGTCCTTCCAGAATGCCGGCCGAAGCTTGCTCCACATTCGGCGTCAGCTCGCTTACACCCTCAGTTGCTTCAAGAGACTTCGTCAGCGCGTTCAGCTTAGGAAGCCACTCCTCCGATAGATCGATTGGCAAGTCACTCTCCAGAATAATGGTCACCGGAGCTAGTCGACCCTTCGGGAAATTCTGTTCCAGGAGCTCGAAGCCTTGACGCGAGGACAGATCCTCGGGGAACGACTTCATCAGGTTGAAGGAGAAGCTGATGCCGGGCACATTAACGGCGGCGAGCAGCATTACGGCGGTAATGGCTCCGGCTGTGTAACCGGGCCGCTTGACGACCAGCTTCGCGATCCTCGCCCAGAGCGGTTGCTTGCGTGGTCGTGCGGCTGCGGATTTTGTCGTAACACGGCTTCTTCCGAGTGTTGCCGTATCTGCTCCGGGCACTTCCCCGTCTTCACCGCTTCCCAGTTCCTGCTTCGGCTTGAACGGCCAGAAGGCGGCTCTTCCCGTCAATGTGAATACGGCAGGGATTAGCGTCAGCCCGCCCAGGAGAATGACGGTCATGGCGATGGAGAATACGGGAGCGAAATAATAATAAGGCTGGAATACGGCCGTGAACAAGACGGTGACCGCAATCAGTACCGTGCCGCCGCTGAATAGAATAGGCTCGCCTACCCGCATCATTGCCGCCTGCATTGCATCGTGCTTGCTCGTTGTCTTCCGGAGTTCTTCCCTGTAGCGGGAGACGACGAACAGGCAGTAATCCGTTAATACGGCGAATAACAAGATCATCATGATCGATAAAGCTTGCTTGTCTACCGTAATCCAGCCGTTTTGCGCCGCCAGCCCGAGCAGACGATCGACAGCCTGATAGACGATTCCCGCGATCAATAGGGGAATCAGGGCAAGCAAAGGCGAGCGGTATATCGCAATAAGCAGAATGAGAATAAGGCCGACAGTAGAGAAGAGCAAGACAAGATCCGCATCTGTGAACAGCTTGATGGTGTCGGAGGCAATGCCTGCCGGTCCTGTGATTTCCAGTAGCATGGCGCCTAATCCGATGGACTCGCCATGCTCACGAATATCTTCCAGTGTGTCATAGATGACGCCGGATTCCGCCTCTTTCTGGAAAGCGGCTTGAAGAAGCAGTGTGCTTCCATCGTCCGAGAACAGCTTGTCTTGCGTCTCTACGGGGAGCATATGGAAAGGTAAAGCTCCTGCGATGGCGGCTGGCCGTTCCTCGGAAGAAAGCCATTCGCTCATTGTACTTATCGCTTGCCGTTCATCCGCCGTAATGGGCTGGTCGCTATGGAAGACGAGCAGCGCCGTCAATCCTTGATCCGACGGAAAGTGTTTATCTGCCAGCGCTTTGGCTTCGGCGGATGGCGTATTCGCATGAATGCTGCCTTCGCTGCTGCTAATGGCATGTTGTTTGGCGCCGGGAGCAATGCCGGACAAGATGACGATGGCGGCAAGCCATATGACCAGCACCGCTATACTTCCTCGCTTGCTGCTGACGAAGCGAGCGTAAGAACGCAGTAATGTATGCATGTCTAATGTACCTCCTGCTTTGATCTTCTTTGATCGTAGAGGAGGAATATGAACAAACGATGAATGGAGTGTTACAAAAAGAAGAAGACAGCCCGATAATCAATCGGACTGCCTTCCATTGGACACAGGAAGCCATACCGCAATGGACGTTCCTTTGCCTTCTTCACTGGAAGCCTGAATAGTTCCGCCATGCAGCTGAACGATCTTGCGGCATATGGCTAGACCTAAGCCGCTGCCGCCGTCGCGGCGACTCCTGGCTTTGTCCGCTTTGTAGAAGCGATCGAATATATGAGGAAGAGCATCCGGAGGAATGCCGGTTCCAGTGTCTGATACAATTATATGTACGCCTTTCGCCTCTTCGGAGATGCTAATAGCAAGCGAACCGTCTTCGTGCGAGAATTTGATCGCATTGGCGATTACATTCGTCCAGACATGATGCAGCAAGCTCTCATCTGCGTTGATCGTCGTCGCCGGCAAGTCTAGCTCCAGCTCCAGCCGCTTCTGCGTCCACTGCCATTCCAATACGATGAGAACATGGCGGATCTGCTCATCGAGACGGAAGCTGGACGGCTTCATAACGGGCGTATCCTTGTCCAGCGATGCAAGCGTCAACAGCTGCTTGCTGAGAGAGGAGAGGCGGGCGCTTTCCTCATGAATGATGTCGAGGTACTGCTTCTGTTCTTCAGGTGTCACTTCGCCCTTCAGAATAGCATCGGCGAAGCCGTGGATGGAAGTCACCGGCGTCTGGAACTCGTGGGACACATTGGCGACGAATTCCTGGCGCATCTCATCCAGTCGCTCCAGCGCGCCTGCCATATGGGAGAAGTGTCTGGCAAGATCACCGATCTCGTCCTGACGCTTCACATCCAGTGCGACCTTGTACGAGCCGCTTACAATTTTGTTGGTTGCCTTCTTCATCGCTTGGAGTGGCTTGACGATGGAGCGGGTTAGTATGACGATGAACGCCAGAATAAGCACGAAAGCGTAACTGAGCAGAAGGGCAAGCAGCACCCTCACTTCCCCAATCTGCTGCTGCAGATTGGGACGTATGAACATGGCATAGGTTTCTCCGCTAGCTTGCAGCGGAAGTCCGATCGTATTCTGGACGCTATTCTCGAAGTAGCCTAGTATTTTCAGAATATGCTTCGATTCGCTGCCGTAATAGGGATATCCGCTCAGTACTTGCCGGACTGTATCTTGCGCAATGTCATCATGCTTGAACGGATCGCCATAAGTGTGTACGTCCTGCGCCTTGTCGACAAGATAGATTTGATAGCCTAATGAAGCGACATGCTCCATATAGTTGTCGAGCCCGATAGCGGGATTGGACTGGAAGAAGCTCTGGACGCCTAGGGCAATAGGCAGCACGCTTTCCCGATTGTCGTCTTGCAGACGATACTCATAATAGTAATCGGTAATGAACAGAGCAGCCAGTCCGCTAATAAGCGTAATGCCGATAAAGCTGGCGACGATGCGCACGTATAGTGTTTTCATTTGCCCGCAGCCTCCAGCCGGTAGCCGATACCGCGAACAGTGGCGATGATGAAGTCCCCGCTTGCTTCCGCGAATCTTTCGCGTAGCCGCTTAATGTGGACATCAATGGTGCGACTGTCGCCTTCGAAGTCGTCTCCCCATACTTGCTGCAGCAGCTGTTCGCGAGTGAAGATCTGCCCGGGATGGCTCGCAAGCTGAGCCAGCAGTTGGAACTCTTTTAGTGGCAGCTGCTTGGGCACTCCTCCAATCGTCACTTCATAGCTGCGCCGATTGATGACCGTCTGGTTCAATGTAATAAGATCGGTGGAGACGATATGATAGCGCCGAAGCAGCGCCTTGATCCGGAAGATGAGCTCGGCGGGATCGAAGGGCTTGACCATGTAATCATCCGTGCCGGATAGGAAGCCCTTCGCTTTATCCTTTTGCTCCCCTTTTGCTGTGAGCAGGATGATTGGCATATCGTAATAAGTGCGGATCTCTTGACACAGCTCCCAGCCGTCCTTCAGGGGCATCATCACATCAATGATAGCCAGCTGGACGGGGTGCTGCTCCAGCAGCATGGAAGCGTGCTGTCCGTTCTCTGCTTCCAGGACGGCATACCCTTCCTTCTTCAGATGGTATGCAAGCAATTTTCGAATATGGGGATCGTCGTCTGCTATCATAATTTGCAGCTTCATGTATTGGCAGGCTCCTTTTTGTACTATTTCCGCAATATGTCTGGACTTTCCTATTTATTTCTGTCACCTAATGGGTTAATATTAGCTTAACTATACAGAATCGTTCAACCGTCAGATTGCGACGGTTTTTCTTATTTTTATTCTAGGCAAAGGAAAGGAGAGTGAGCAAGCTTGACATGGATGGTGAATGGTTTTAGAAGGTCGCCGTTTTGGGCTGCCTTTCTTTTTTTAATGTTGAAAATGGTCTTATTTCGTCAGTTTATTTTCGAAGGGATTCAGTTCGATCGGCTATTGGCTGATGCTGCGGCTGTATTGGCGTTATTATGCCTGTTCGAATTAATTACGACGGCAAGGTGGAAGTCGGCAGTATTCATAGCCGTCAATGCCATCGTTTCGCTTATGCTGTTTTCTTCGTCAGTTTATTTCAGTTACTTTAGCAGCGTGCCTACGTACAAGGCGCTTCTTAATTTGGATCAGGTGGGACAAGTCAGCGACAGCGTTGAAGCTTCGATGGAATTGAAGTTTTTCTTATTCTTTCTTGATTTCGTCGTATTGGCATTGCTCAAGCTGGTTACGTTAAAGGTGAATAATAAAGTCAAAGTGTCCAGTAAATCGGTAGCGAAGCCGTATATTGTCATGATAGCATTGGTCATTAGTTTGGGCGCTTCGTTACTCTATATTCGGATCGATCGAGATATTAGCAATGAGCTGGTACAAGCGGAGCGGCTTGGCTTCCTTAATTATCAGGTAGCAACGGCAATCAAGGAGAAGAAGGCGAGCGACGCCCTGGCGGATTCCTCTATCAAGGAGATGGAGAAAGCGGTGGCCGCGCATCTGGAGAGTTATAATGATGGAGCGATTGCCGGTACGCCTAACTACTTCGGGGTATCGGAAGGAATGAACGTGGTCGTCGTGCAATTAGAAGCATTCCAGAATATGATGATCAATCTGGAGGTAGATGGGCAGGCGGTAACGCCGGTCATGAATGAACTGCTTGGCGACAGCTTCTACTTTCCTCATTTCTTCCAGCAGGTGGGGCAAGGCAATACATCGGATGCGGAATTTCTGTCCAACACCTCGATCTATCCGACGGGGGCAGTCGCCATGTCGAAAGGCTTCGGAGACCGTGATCTGCCCAGCCTGCCGAAGCTGCTGAGCAAGCAAGATTACAGCTCGCTGANGGGCTTCACGAAGTATTATGAGCGAGCGGATTTCATCAACGATAAATTCAATGCTTTCGGCGCTTCCGACAAGGAGATGTATCGGGTTGGACTGGAGGAACTGACGAAGCTTCATGAACAGGATAAGCCGTTCTACGCTCAGTTCATCAGCACATCCAGCCATCATCCCTTCAAAGTGCCAAAGGAACTGCAGACGATGACGCTGCCGGAGTCGCTGGAAGGAACACAGCTAGGTCACTACATTCAGGCAAGCCGTTATACCGACCAGGAGCTGGGCCGTTTCATTGAAGGACTGAAGGCGAATGGCATGTGGGAGAATACCGTGTTAGCCATCTATGGCGACCACTTCGGCTTGCAGACGAAGGACAACGACCCGGCGTGGGTTGAGGAGCAGCTTGGCATGAAGTACGAGGAGCGAATGAGTCGCTTTAATATTCCATTCATTGTGCATGTGCCTGGTGTGGAAGGCAAGACGCTGCAGACGGTGGGCGGACAGATCGATATTATGCCGACGATCGCGAATTTGCTTGGCATCTCATTGGAAGAAGAAGGCTTCACGGCGTTCGGCAAGGATCTGCTGAACGTGACGAGCAATGCAATCGGCATGAGGTATTATATGCCGACGGGCTCCTTCTTCAATAACGATATCATGTTCGTACCTGGCGAAAGCTTCGAGGACGGTACGGCGTATGACTTGGATACGATGGAACCGGTCGAGGAATTCAGCCAGTACCGCGACGATTACGATTATGTGCTGAAGCTGATGAAGCTGTCCGATGAATATGTGAAGCTGCTTCCGAAGCGGTAACAGCAATTCGATAACCGCTCGTCCCTCAGGGGGCGGGCGTTTTTTTTATTGGCACCATAAAGCCCCCAGTGCTGTGCGAGGGTTGTACGAAAAATCGTACAAAGTGGGACACAAAAGGCGCTAGTCGCTGGGATTTGTACGAAAAATCGTACAAAGTGGCACAGAAAAGGGGCCAGACGCTGGGATTTGTACGAAAAATCGTACAAAGCGGCACAGAAAAGGGGCCGGACGCTGGGATTTGTACGAAAAATCGTACAAAGTGGCACAGAAAAGGGGCTGGGCGCTGGGGCTAGCCCAGTACGGCGTTCGAGCAGATGAGGGGATAGAGCGCTGACGGAGCGCCATAGTAGAAATAGGTTGCAGCATAACTTGCAGTTCAATATGGAATGTGGGAAAGTGTGATAAAGGAGATGAGCAGTCGTGGAAATTAGAAATGAAGGAGATGTGGAGCGGCTTCTCGCAGAGCATTCAGCTTACTTCCATTCTGGAGCAACGTCATCGCTGGCGTTCCGGAAGGAACAGCTTGTCAAGCTGAGACAGGCGATTCTCGCGCATGAGAAGGAACTGATGCAGGCGCTGTACAAGGATCTGCGCAAGAGCGAGACAGAGGCTTACGCCACGGAGATAGGCCTTGTGCTGCACAGTATTAGCTATACGATGAAGCGGCTAAGCCGCTGGATGAAGCCGGAGCGGGTGAGGACGCCGCTTCATCAGGCAGGGACAAAGAGCTGGATGATGCGGGAGCCGTATGGCACTGTGCTCATCGTAGGTCCGTTCAACTATCCTGTGCAGCTCGTATTGGAGCCGTTGGTAGGTGCAATTGCTGCAGGCAATTGCGCAATTGTGAAGCCGTCCGAAAGCACGCCCCATGTATCCGCCGTTATCCGCCAGCTGATCGAGGGAGCATTCGAACCAAAGTACATCCGCGTCGTTGAAGGGGGGAAGGAGACGACTTCCCTGCTCGTCAATGCGCGATTCGATTACATATTTTTCACTGGCAGCGTAGCTGTAGGCCGCATTGTGATGGCAGCGGCCGCACGCCATCTCGTACCCGTCACACTGGAGCTGGGAGGGAAGAGTCCGGTCATCGTGGATCGTACTGCTAACATAGAGCTGGCTGCGAAGCGCATTATTTGGGGGAAGTTGATGAATGCGGGTCAGACCTGTATTGCTCCTGATTACATGCTTGTGCATCGCGACGTGAAGGAGAGGCTGGTTGTGGAGATGCGAAGGGCAGTCGCTGCGTTCTACGGGAACAATCCCGCTGCCAGCGAGGATTACGGCCGGATCGTCAATGAACGACAATTCGACCGGTTAGCCGGCATTGTGGAGGCAGATCGCCAACGCATCATATGGGGAGGTCAAGTCGATCGCAAGGATCTGTATATAGAGCCTGTGCTGCTGGATGCCGGCGAAGCGGTGGACAGAGGAGCAGGGGTGGCGGCGATGGAAGATGAGTTGTTCGGCCCCGCGCTTCCACTGCTCACCTATTCCCGATTGGAAGAGGCGATCGCCATGGTGCTAGATCGTCCCAAGCCGCTGGCTCTCTACCTGTTCACAGAAGATGAAGATGTTGAACACCAGGTGTTGGGGCGGATTTCATTCGGCGGCGGTTGCGTCAACGATACTATATCCCATGTCATTAACACAGGGCTGCCGTTCGGCGGGGTGGGAGAATCCGGGATGGGCGGCTATCACGGCAAACATACTTTCGAGACGTTCTCTCATCGCAAGAGTTTAATAAAGCGCAGCACACACATCAGTTATAAGTTCATGTTCCCGCCCTACAAGGACAAGCTGAAGTGGTTGAGAAAAGTGCTGAAATGAGAGAAAATTTTAAAAAAATGAAACATTATGACCGATAAAAACGTTATAGTTATTGGTACATATTGGGTAGATTGGGAGAGGGGTTAAAGAGAATGTGGAGACAAACAAAAAAAATAGTGCCCGCCGCCGTAATGGCTTCAATGCTTGCGGTAACGGGCTGTAGCACCGGAGGCAACAGTGAAAGCGGAAACGAGCAAGCGGCCATAAAAGTTATGTACTATGATGAGGGCAGCTTCTTCAGGGAATACGGCATGTTGTTCAGCGCTTTGTTCCCTGAGATTGAGATCGAAGTCGCCTCGACGCAGAGTCTCTATCGCAATCGGGGCGAGGGAGATGAGGAATTCGATTACGAGAAAGCGCTGCAGGAATTCATCGATCAGGAGAAGCCGGATATTCTCATGTTGGAAAGCAGCCAATTCGAGAAGATGGCTCAGGATGGCAAGCTTTACGATATCGAAGCCTTGATGACAAAAGATAAGTTCGATACGGAAGGTCTTGTGCCCGGCATGGTCGATTATATGAAGGAATTGGGCGGCGGCCAGCTCTACGGCATGCCTACCTCATTCAGCAGCCAGGTCATTTATTATAACAAGGACTTGTTCGACAAATATAACCTGCAGCCTCCGACAGACGGCATGACATGGGATCAGGTCATTCAGCTTGCGCAGATGTTCCCGACTGAAGGAGAAGGAGAAGAACGTGTCTACGGCATGAGTCTGGGCTATCGGAGCAATCTGCAAGATCTCGCTATGATGTTAGGCGCTTCGGAAGGCTTGAAGTATGTCATACCGACGTCGAAGCAAGTTACGTTCAATACAGATGCCTGGAAGAATATCGTGACCAAAGCTCATTCCGCTATACAGTCGGGGGCTCTCTATGATGAAAGCAAGGATACATTATTGCAAAATCAGGGAAATAACATGATGTATAACCACTATGCGCTACGCAATCCGTTCGTATCCGGCCGGGCGGCTATGACGCTGGAAGGCTCTCATTTCATTCGAGAGATGAAGGATGCGAAGGAATATGGCGGCGACGATGCGAAGGTCGTGGAGAACTGGGATATCGTCACGACTCCGGTTAGCGTGCAGAATCCGGATAGCAGTGACTCTACTTGGTATTCCAACATTCTGTCGATTGCGAAGGATTCTCCTAATGCGGATGCTGCCTGGAAGTTGATCTCTTATATTTCCAGCGACGAGTACGCCCGGGTCAAATCGAAGGTGATCGATTACGGCGGCTTCCCGATTCGTACGAAGTATATTAAGGATGAGGAAGGGCGCAACTTTGCAGCATTCTATAAGCTGAAGCCATCCCGCCAGGACATGTATAAGGATTATGACAAGCTTCCGCAGCAATTCAACATGATGTTCTACGATCATATGAGAACGGAGTTCGAGGCGATCACTAACGGCACGAAGTCGGTAGAAGAAGCGTTGGAGTTGCTTCAGGTGAAGGGCGAGGAATTGATCGCCCAAGAGGATATGACGGAGGAAGAAATGCAGAAATATTATGAAGAGAAGTATAAGGATGAAAGGAACGCCCTGAGGGAAGCGGCCGGAGAAGTTATCGTAGAAGAGGAAGCCGCAGAAACGGTCACAGTAGAATAGCTATCATAAAGTAAAGCGCTTTGCTGGTTCACTTTGAACGGCAAAGCGTTTTTGTTTTATTTGCTAACGCAATAATCCAAGGATGAAAATAGAACATCCATCTGCTGATTACGCATTGTTGTAAAGCCTAGGCAGATTACCCGCGACTCCTTTCTTAACCGAATTTGTTGCCGATTGCCGAAATCGGCTGAATAAGTGATGCCCCTTCCTTTGTATGGTAAAATAAGCATAATTGACGAGAGAGGGTGGGAGAGGGATGAGTAGCAAGTTGGAACTTATCATTGATGCGGGAGCCATGCTGGGAGAAGGACCGTGCTGGGACAAGAGGCAGGGATTGCTCTATTGGGTGGATATTATCGGGGAGTGCATCCATGTATACAATCCGCATGACGGCAGTGATCGCGCCATCCCTGTCGGCATGATGCCGGGGGCGGTCGTTCTTCGAGAGTCCGGCGGACTTGTCATGGCGGCGGGAAGAGGCTTGTACGGATTGGATGCGGAAAGAGGAGAGCCGAAGGAGATTGCAATTCTGCAGGATGAGCCGGCAGGCAATCGGTTCAATGACGGCAAGTGCGATCCTGCAGGCCGATTCTGGGCAGGCACGATGCCGATGGGAGAGTCGGCGCCTACTGGCAGTCTGTACTGTCTGGATACGGAGCATAGTGTCGCCCGGCATGCCGAAGCCATCTATTGCTCGAACGGATTAGCGTGGAGCGCTGATCATGCAACGATGTATTATATCGATTCTCCCACCAAGAAAGTAGTGGCATATGAGTACGATAAGCAAGCCGGTACGATTGCCAATCCCAGAACAGTCGTTGTCATTCCTGAAGGCGAAGGAGTGCCCGACGGCATGACGATCGATGATGAAGGTATGCTGTGGATTGCGCAATGGGATGGCTGGAAAGTAAGCAGATGGAATCCGGCTGATGGCACGAAAATCGGTGAGATTGCGGTACCGGCGTCGCAGGTGACGTCTTGTACGTTCGGCGGTGACCGGATGGACGAGCTGTATATTACGACTGCGAGAGTGGGGCTGGATGAAGCAGCTCTGGTCGAACAACCCCACGCAGGGGGGCTGTTCCGCATCAAGCTTGGCGTGATAGGGACGGAGAGTTATCTTTATAAAGGGTAACTGGGGAGATTCGGAAGGAGGATGGCTCATCGCCTGAAGCTCCAGCCGAACACCTTCACATGAACGAGCAGCTTGGTTACCCAATGCGTCGCGACATACAGCACCAGAAATAGAAGGACGAGCGGCTTGAACAGAATCCACGCCAACAGCCAGCCAACAAGGACTTGCCAAGGCTTGAATCGCTTGATGGCATTGGCGGGAGCGAGTATGATACGGTATAGCTTGTAGCTTCTCTGCAGCGCACTCAAGTATTCATCCCGAATCTGCTTGTCAGTCGGTTCGAGCCGGATGGCGTTGGCGAGCATCTGCAACTGTTCATCGTAGTCGCTGCGCTGCTCCGCCGCCCAGCCCAAATACATGAACACTGTATAGGATTCCACGTCAAGCCGCAGCGCTTGACGGGCGTGTTGCTTGGAGGGTTCTATCTCTCCGAGCAACGCTTCCGTATAGCTTAAAGCTGCAAGCAGCAAGGCATGGTCAGGCGATATCGCCAATCCGTCCGACAAGCGCTGCTTCGCTTGCTGGAACTTGCCGTCCTTGTTGTACAGATTGGCATGAAGGAAATAGTAATAGGGCTCGTAAGGGTCGATCCGTTGCGCGTCGACGAGTGTATTTTCAAGTTCTTTCCATTGGTTGTTTTCATAGAAAATGACGCTTCGCACGAACCAGGCGAGATGATTGTCGGGATCTTTCCGCAGCGCTTCCTCTGTCCATTGCTTCGCTTCGTCGTGCCTATCCATACGTAGACAGATCTGGGCAAGTACAGCGTAGCCGCTAGCATCCTCCGGTTCTTCGCGAATGACAGCCATCGCTTCCTCTGTGGCCTCTTTATATTTTCTCCACTCCAACAACTTATAGATGCGTTCATAGCGCACTTCCGAGGCTTCTTTGTACATGGAGCATCCAATCCTCTTCTATGATTTCACTTCAGACCGTTGTTCTTCATATAGTCGAGCACATGCTGATAATCGTTGTTCATGTCGCTGAAGGTGGCGTAGTTCTTCGCCGTGGCGAACCACTCTAACGTGGTCGCCTTCCGCTTGCGGGCGGCGGTCCGCAGATCGTCTTGCGTGATGGGCTCAATACTGCCGGATTGCAGAGACCGTTCCAGCGCATGCTCTACGGCATCCTTAACCGTCTGTTCCAGGTCCGCTCCCGAGAAGTGGCGTGTCTCCTTGGCAATTTTGAGTAATTGGAGCCGATCGACGGGTTTGTTTGCAAGTTTAAGCTGCAAGATGGTCTCGCGCTCCAACTCCTCCGGCGGAGGAACGAATACGAGATGGTTGAAGCGGCCGGGACGGCGCAAGGCGGAATCCAGATACCACGGCGTATTGGTGGCGCCGATGACGAATACGCCGTCGTTCAGCGACTGCAGACCGTCCAGCTCAAGGAGTAGCTGGTTGACCAGCATGCGGTCATGGTGTTGACGCATAGTGTTGCGGCTTCCACCCATCGCATCCAGCTCGTCGATGAAGATGACGCAAGGTTTGTTTTGCCGCGCCTGCTGGAACAAGTCGTGCAGATTGCTCTCGCTCTGGCCCACATACATGGATAGAATCGCCTGCAGCTCGATGTGGATGAAGTTCGCATTTATTTCCCCGGCAATAGCGCGGGCCAGGAACGTTTTACCGCAGCCGGGCGGTCCGAATAGAAGCAAGCTGCCGCCGGCGTCTTTTCCGTATGCCGCGAACAGCTCCGGCTGCTGCAGAGGGAAGATGAAGTTCATACGAATTTTCTTCTTCACTTCCTCTAATCCGCCTACGTCCTCCAGTGTCTCCTTCGGTTTCTCTGTCTCTACCAGCTCATTGCCGTCCTTGCCATCGAAATGCAGCACTCTCAGCTTGTTTCTCCGTCGTTCCGCCAGTTCGTCGCGATCATTGTAATCAGACACCGCTATCACCCTTTGGCTTACAGTATTTTGTTTTATTATAGCAGAAAGTGACAATTGGGGGCAGTGAAGCGATAGATTGATAGGAATGAAGGTTAGCGGGGGAGAGGTCGGGCTGACATGGGATGATTCACGCCGAACCGATTGTTCGCTTCAAAGAGAAAATGCGGGACAAGTGCATGGAAGCGGCACTCGCCCCGCATTTCAGCGTGGTGGTTTGGCATTGCAATTAGCGGTTTCTTGGCACGACAGTTTCCGATTCCACGACTTCCGGCTCGACGGTAATCGGGGATAATTTAATGTTTCCTTTGATTGTCGGTTTGGACAGTGACGGAGCAGGATAGATGACCGATCCTCGATCGTCGAGTTCACTCATCGTGCTGGCTTTCACTTGCGATTCGGACAACGTATACAGCGTATCTCCGGAATAGAGAATCCGCTTCACTTTCTTCCTGTAATCATATCCGTATTGCCCGCTCTTCTTGTAGTCATCGTCAGTCATGTGGGTGATGCGTCCCTGCAGCTGGAAGCCGCTATCCAGATCGACGCTATAAATATATGCGCCTTGATAAGTGAAGTCGCCGTATGCGGGGAAGCCGCCTGCAGCGGCCTCATCCTTGCTCTGCAATTCGTGCAGTTCTACCGGGAAAGCCATCAGCCCCTTCTGCCGCGAGAAGAGTAACGCTTTGTGATCATTCAACAGATCGGAGTGCGTACCTCTATCGCCAATAATCTCCTTGAATTTCTCTTTCGGATTGTTCACGTCCGTAATATCGAATAAGGCGATCTTCATGCCTTGGTAATAAGCTACCGTTTCATCCGGCGACATGCCCTTGGAAGGCACTTCAATTGTATCCTTGCCGAATCCGATCAGATGATTCTCGTCATAGGGATGCAGGTAATCGCTGTATCCCGGAATTTTCAGCTTGCCCAGCAATGTCGGATTGTCGGGCTGTGTCAGGTCGATAGCGAATAAGGGATCGACATTGCGGAAGGTGACCATATAGGCACGGTCTCCCATGAAGCGGGCGGAATAGATTCTCTCGCCGGGAGCGAGTCCCTCCAGCTTGCCAACCGGCTTCATCCGTTCGTCCAGCACATACAGATTGTTGGTCGACTGTGCTTCACCCGTTGCCCACATATTGCCATTGGTTATGGCTGCTCGGAAGAATCCGCGGTGCTCATCCATGGAAAATTGATTGAGCAGCGCTCCCGGTACAGTCCCCTCTCCGATATAGACCACTCCTCCTTGATCCAGACGGAATTTATGGAATTGGGTTTGCTGCACATAAGCTTCGCCATTGAATTCGTGCCTCGACTGAGCGACGTACAGATTCCTCTTGGAGGCATAGATGCTCTCTCCTGCGCCCAGATATGACGAGATTTGCATACCGGTATCCGTATCGTCAAGATTAACGGCACCGACAAGCAGCATGCTCTGTTCGACGGGGTTCGGGAAGTAACGGATCTGGTCAAGTGGGATAGTCTGCGCTGCCTTCGTGATGGCGGTATCGCCATAGACCGGCTGAAAGCTTAAGGCTAGTTCTTCCATATCGGTGGGTTCTTGAGACCGCTTCTTGTTCACATTCGCTTCCGGTTGGACAACCATTGTATCGAAGGTGCGGTAATAGTGCGCATATTTGTTCGTGATGACATACAAGGCGCTGTCCACCTTCCGCGAGGAGAGATAGCTGCCTTCCTGGAACAGCTCGCGCTTCAAAGTGGGCCGCCCATTATCGTCCAGCTCGTACTGCAGCGTTTTGACCGTGCTGCGGCTGTCGCCCATCGGTGGAGGCAAGCTAACCTCGGGTGATGGAGCCACATCTGTTGCAGCGGGTGTGCTCTGATTATCGTTATTCGAATCGGCTAATGGATAGGGGACGAATGTATGACTCTCGCCAAGGACGATTAACGTATTTCCGTCCACATACAACGCCACGGGAGTGAATCCGTCCTCACTGTCATATCGCAAGGTGGCGGCCAACTGAGGCTTCTCTTCATCCGAGATGCTGGAGATGTAGACGTTTCTGCCGGAGATTTGATAAATAAAATTGCCGTCCGTTTTCGCCCAATCCCCTTCATCTACACCGGCAACCTGCACGTTAGTCGTCGAATAGTCGTCTCCGGGCGTCGCTTCGGTAGTGATGTCGGCGGATTCTGCGGCAGCTACCGATTCAAATTCTCCTGTAACGCTTATTCGCGTCTTGTACTCCAATGCCACCGATTGCTGAATCAGCTCCTGCAGCTTATCTACAGAGCCTATTGTGGGCAGCTGAAGAGGCTCATCGATGAAAATGGTACGCGTGGCGTTGTCCCAAGCGACGATAGAGCCGAACGACTCCGTGATCGCTCGCAGCGGTACCATTGTTACCCCGTTCACGAGGCGCGGCGCTGCTTCAAGCCGAATCGACGTATCTCTTGCCGTCATAACCGTGGAGCCGATCGTAAGGATAGCTTCTCTGTCGCCACGGATCAGACGGACTTGCTTCGTACCGCCATTGATGGATTCCTCGAACGTAACTTCTGCGCCAAGCGCTTCTGCGATATCGCGGGCAGGTGCGAGCGTGATGCCGTCTTCAATGAATGCGGGCTCGGATAACGCCAATTCGGCTCCGTTCACCTGGATTTGAATCGGTCTCTGCGCTGCTTCGCTCTGTTGTGGCGGACTTGCCAAGAGCGGGATAATGGATAGCAGTATGGCCAGTGCGACAGCTAACATTCCTTTCTTCTTCACAATCGTCTTCCTCCTTCTCGATATGGATTGAAGTATGGATTGAACATCTCCATGTGGTTGAGACTTGGTTATTACGTTAGACGAATCAGAATTGGAATAGGTTGCGCTTTCACAAGTTCTTAACAACGTGTCGAAAGTGTCCGCTATCGCTCAAAATGCTCACATAGCCGTCCCGGAGGAAATAGTGGCTATCTATTGGTATGTCTAGTGAAGCCACAGTCGTGCCCCACGCACAGTCAGACGGTATCGCCGAATATAAGCTGCTTGTGTAGCAGAAGCTCCTTCTAATAATCCGACAGAAACAAGTTGTTTCATATTTCGACGAACGGTAGAAGGGTGCAGACTTAATGATGTTGCAATTTGCATAGGCGAGCATATTTGGTTCCCAGTTTGTCTGCTAATAAAGCGCAGAATTTCTCGCTGAACAGGAAGAATATGCTGCAGAATGGGATCAGGTTTATTGGAGCCATATAATTTGCCAAGCAATTGCTGAACATACTGTTGACACAGTCGGGGGTTGTCTGTCACATCATCGTACGAGAATCGGATCATAATCCAACCGTCCATAATCAGATCGTTCGTTCTGTCTGAAAAGATCGTCAGAAAACTGCTTGCGGGAAATATTGCGATTGTGCCAGCTATATCCGTCAATTTGAATGCATATGCGATATGGCGGGCGAATGTAAGCAAAGTCCAGGAATCTGCTACGATCGCGGTAGTCGCATACTTCTTATTCAGGATGCAAATAACCAAAATCGTCAACGGCTTCCAGCCATATCTTCTTGGCGAAATCAGACTCTGCATGACCGTGTCCTTCCTTCAATCTTCTCCAACGTTCGCTGCTTTTAGCTCGTCGCTGCAAATGTCCATTGATCCAATTACCATACATCTCCTCATACATCATCCTCATAATCTCCTCCTAAAAAAATAACACCGCTCGTTCCTGAACGATAATCGTTCAAAAACAAGCGGTGTGCTTCACCGATACCATGATTGTACAGAACTTGCAAACAACTGTCACTCTCTCGATGCTGTACGCTCAGGTCTGAATATATAAGGATGATCTAAGGCAATTGCATCAATAAGTGGTAGGTGTATTCATGTCATTCGTCCCAATTCACATCCTCTGAATGTGAACAACAGTAGGCAAGTCAGCAGGAGCCCATTCCAGTTCATGAAGTCGCTCGGATGGCAGCCACAACAATTGCTCGTGCTCATTGGCGCAAGGCTTACCTTCCACGACGATCGCCCAATAGGTAAGCAGCCTGATTCGAACGGAGGGATAGTCGTGCACGACATCCTCAATTAATTCTCCCACGTCAATCGCACATCCCAACTCTTCACGTATCTCTCTCACAAGCGTCTCTTCCGGTGCTTCCCCAGCCTCAAGCTTTCCACCCGGAAATTCCCATAGGCCCGGCATAGTCATGTTCCCAGATCTCAGCGCACACAGCACCATCTGCTCATTATTCCTGATTACCGCTCCAGCCACCGTTATTGCCTTCATATCGTAGCTCCTCGTAAACTTGTCTGTTCTTGTCATCTATCGTACAAAAAGCCCGGCATGCATGCAAATCTGCTGAAAAAGGTGGCAGAAGTCGCAATTGAAGGTGTGGATAAGTAGGCTAGAAGTGGAAGAGTGCAGAAGTGTGGATAAGTAGGCTAGAAGTGGAAGAGTCCAGAAGTTAGATGGTGACAAGAATCGAAGATAGTGGAGTGGACAAAAGTCGTAGGTTTCAAAGAACCGAAGACGGCTACGTGGCAAGTCGGCAGTGGAGACAGTCGTGTTGAGCCATCGAATTTGCAAAGAAAAGGTTTGACAGCACACGCACTGGTCATATGATTTTGAAAAACTAGGCTTGACGAGAAAACGGGAATGATATATGGTTAGTTACATAAGTAATGAACCATGTAAGTAATGAGGTGATGAAATGTTTCATGACCAGAGCCCGATATACCAGCAAATTGCTGAAGGAATTAAAAACGATATCATAAGCGGAGCTTTGAAGGAAGAGGAACAGGTTATGTCAACGAACCAATATGCGGCGTTCTACCGGATTAATCCCGCCACCGCGGCAAAGGGATTTCAATTACTGACGGATGAAGGGATCTTGTACAAGAAGAGGGGGATTGGTATGTTTGTAAGCCCGAATGCAAGAGAGACCTTGCTGGAGCAGAGGCGAGAGCGGTTTTTCGAGGAAGTGGTGGATCGGATGCTGACGGAGGCGAATCAGATCGGCATTCCGCTGGAAGATATTGCGTCACGCATTCAGAGTCGCAGGGGGGATCGGTCATGACAATGGGCATTGAGGTACGCAGGCTGACGTTGAGGTATGGGAGGCAGAGAGCGCTGGAAGACATATCGTTCAAGCTGCAAGGCGGCAAAATCTATGGGCTTCTGGGACGCAACGGGTCAGGCAAGACAAGTCTGCTCTCCGTTCTGGCGTCTCTGCGCAAGCAATCGGACGGCGAAGTGTTCATAGGCGGGCAGCACCCTTATGAAAACGCGGCTATTACCAGTCAGGTATGTATGGTGGGAGAAAGCGTCCATTTCGCAGACTCTTCTTCAATTCGAGACGTTCTTAGATTGGCGGAGTTATGCTGGCCGAATTGGGATGATCAATATGCAAGCCAGATGCTGGATATGTACGAGCTACCCTTGAAAAAACGAATCCATGGATTGTCGCGCGGAATGAAGTCGGCGCTCAGCGTTACGATCGGGCTTGCAAGCCGGGCTCCCGTTACGATTTTCGACGAAGCTTACATCGGTATGGATGCCCCCTCTCGATACGCATTCTACGATGAGGTACTGAAGGATTACATGGCACATCCGCGTACGATCATCTTGTCCTCTCATCTGATTGAAGAGATTGAAAATCTATTCGAAGAAGTGCTTATACTGGATCGGGGCAAGCTGCTCATTCATGAGGAATCGGAGGCGTTCCGCGCTCGGGGAGCGTCGATAACCGGTCCAGAGCATCAGATTGACGATATAGCCTCAGAGCTGCAAGTGTTGAACGAACAGAAGCTGGCCAGTACGAAGTCGGTAACAGTGTACGGAGAGCTTCCGGCACATCTGCTGGAGCGGATCGAGAGGGAGGGGCTTGCTGTTGGCCCAGTGTCTCTGCAGGACTTGTTCGTTCATATGACGAAGAAAGGAGCGAAGGAACGATGAATTGGAAGGCTCAATCTCCCGTCTACCGTGTCGCACGGCATCTGTGTGCTTCGCATATGCGTGTAATGCTATGGTATTGGATCATCTTTATAGTTGTTCTCATCGTTGTCGGTGCATTACTGAATCACTTCGGGGTCAATGGCGGAGAGAAGGATATGCTGCAGAGCACAAGCTATTCGCCGAAAATTTTTCTGCTTGTATTGGGAATTCTGTTGACCTCCTTATCGATGCCTTCTTATGTAACCAATGGTATAACGCGTAAGCACTTCGCAATGGGGGCCATTCTTAACATTTTGTTTCTATCCGTTATATGTGCCATCCTTCAAAGTGCTGGAGTGTATGCAGGCGGATGGATCTATGGTCTGCTGAGCATTAAGCAAGAATGGGGGGGAACTGCCCTATTTCAGTCCCTCCTGACTAGTATCCTGTTATATGTCTTGTATTTTACTTATGGCTGGCTGATCGGCTCCAGTTATTATCGATTCGGATGGATGCTCGGGACGGGGATTACCATTATAGTCGGAATAGTCGTCGTTACGATGGAGAAGCTGCTGGAGGCATTTTATGCGGGCGGACAGCAGACGAATTTTACGATTGCGGGACTGGGAAAGATAAGCTTCTACATGGCGGACTTGGGCTTCGCGTTTGTGCATGTTATTATTTTTGTAGCGGCGTCGCTGCTTGGAGTTGCGAATTGTTTCGTGCTTCGCCATGCGGCGATCAGACGCAAGATCATGTAGAGGCGCTATTCGACATTATCCAACAAACCTGTCATGTTGAAAAAACTGCAGCAAGAGGTTTTTAAACCTTTGCCGCAGCTTTTTTGATATTTCGATAGTAATCTACAAGCGCTGGTATTATGATAAGAGAGAAGGGAAAAGTTTCTAGGGATTCATGACGAAATATGTCGAATTTCACGCAGTGATAATAGACGAAAATAGAGATGAATAAAAGGATGGTTTGACAGGGGTATGGAACGTATCAGTATGAGAATAGTCGCATGGATGATAGCATGCCTGTTACTTTTTTCGGGAGCGACGGCTTATGCTGATTCCGGCGACGATCAGAAGGAAACTATCGCAATCAGCCAATGGAAGATGTTGTGGGAAGATCCAGGTCAAGAGCGAACGATTGAAGAAGTGATGCAGTTGAATGAGGAGCATTGGTTCGACGTTATGTCAGATGTATATCCGGCGGTGCCTGACGACGTTTCTTCCGCATGGCTCATGATTCAGTTGCCGGAACTGACTGACATGCGCCCTGCGATTTTGTTTGAGAAGCTCCATGCCCAAGATGTTATGATGTATCTTGAAGGGGAAGTTATTTTTGAAAGATATAGGGACTATGCGTATAATTTGAATGAATTTATTGTTCCGGTATCGACTGCAGAGATAAATAAAACAATCTACATTCATTTGGTGAAAAGTGGTACGAAATTAGGCTTGTATGAATCGATTAGTATTGGAAACTTTGATCGAATATTTGAAAAATATATTGCTGTTGATTTGATTAATTTAGCATTAGGTGGAGCTCTTATCATTGTTTCATTTTTTATGCTTCTTTGTATACTATTTTTAAAACGTGCTTTCCTGCCAGGATGGAACTCCTTATCCATCGTCATGTTTTGTATTGGTGTTATGATATTATCGTACTCTACTTTAATCGAAAAGGTTTATCCTGAATACGGATATGTTTCCTATTACGCTTTTGATATTTCCTCTACCATATTGATTCCGGCTATATTTTTCTTTTTTGAAAGAGTGATCGGTAAGGGACCTTTTCGGATTATTACTATTTTTAAATGGGGTCAAACTTTTGTTGGTGTATTATTGTTTACGCTTTTTCTTGGCAGCTTCTTTATAGAAAGCATACAAATGATTTATAACAATTTGGGAATGCTTATTTATGGAGTAGTTATTTTGTTGGGAAATATTGCGTTGCTGGGAGTGCTTATTAATCAATGTTTACGCGGCAATCGGGACGCAATGATTTTAGGTGTAGGATTCGGAATATTTATTGGGGTAGGAATAGGAGAAATATTATGGTATTTTTCCAGTGATAGAATGCATAAAATGTTTTTCTGGAAGATCGCTTTGCTTTTCTTTCTTGCTTCATTAATCATCATATTGGTAAGGAAAGTAATGAAAAACTACGAACAAGCCGTCATCTACTCTAAACAAATTGAAATATTCAACAATGAACTTCAGCAAGCAGAAAGAATTGAGACCATAAGCCAATTAGCGGCTTCGATTGCTCATGAAGTTCGAAATCCCTTACAAGTAACGCGAGGTTTTTTGCAACTTTTAGGTGCTAAAACGGACGTTGCTCAACAAAAATATATGCATTTGGCAATAACTGAACTGGATCGGGCATCTGAGATTATTACTGATTTTCTAACATTTGCGAAGCCGGATGTCAGAGAGGATCATCATTTAAATCTCGGAGGTGAGATTCGACAAATAGAGGCGATATTAGCGCCTTTAGCTACTTTGCATGGTGGCAGTGTTAAAGTTGATGTTGTAGATGAAGTTTATATTCGAGGGAATTCTTCGAAGTTTAAACAAGCACTCATAAATATTATTAAGAATAGTATTGAGGCGTTTAAGGAAGAAGAAGAAGGTGTTGTAGAAATACGTGTTAGAAAAAAAGAGGAAAATGCTGAAATCATTATTATTGACAATGGGAAGGGAATTGAACAAGAAGATCTAAAAAGGTTAGGTGAACCTTATTACTCAAAAAAATCGAAAGGAACCGGTCTTGGGTTAATGGTTACATTTCGCATAATAGCTGCAATGAAAGGAGAGATGAATTTTAGTAGTAACCTAGGAAAAGGAACAAAGGTGAGGATTATTCTTCCATACGCAAAAACTGCCGATGAATAAGTCATCGGCAGTACACTTCTTATTCCCACATAGGAGCCGTAACACTATCCCCATCGACAGAAGCGGGGTTTTGAGGAAGCACTAAGTAGTAGGAATCTTCCGACTCTTCCAGCACTTGAAGATTGACGTTTGCTGGAACATCGATATTAAAAGCCTCTTTAATTGCAGCTTTTGGATCAGCCAAGAGCTGCTTTTTGAATTGCGCATCCGCCCAAGCTTTCTCGATAATTTGCTGACTTAGTTCTTGTTTACTAGGCACACGAATCACCCTCTCAAATATGTATAATGTTACCATAACTAGTGTACCACTCATTTTCGCCAAAATCTACAACTTTTTTACTATTTTTGATAAAAATATAGTTCTATCGATAGGTGTCACAAGTTCCGATATAAAAACAGCCGAGATTCGACTCGACTGTTGGTATAGCTTATGCGATAGTTGTTCCTTCACATATATTTCATTCGATCAACGACTGATTGAATCTATAATTGAACCCACCCTTAAGGAGCTTTTGTTTTTTTTGGGATATATGTTCAGCTATCTCTGTCAAGCATTCCGCCATATAGGTGTGAAAGTCAATAAGAGGAGACGGCACGCCATCCAAAAGCAACAGCTGCTTATGATTGCTCTTGGCGATTGCAGCGTATCGGTTCATACAGCAATGGACATAGATGGCGGCGTCCACCTGCTCCTTCGTTAAGCGCGTTATCGTACAAGCTTCAGCACGATGTCCCTGGACTGCGTCTGCTTGTAATGCCAGCTCAGATGCAATCATGCCTAGCAGTCCGTTATAGCTGCCTTCTCTCATGTCCACCTCCCAATCGGCCCAGTCGTCCAGCATTTGCAAGGTCATGAGTGCGACGTCGACGGCTTGTTCGGACTTTGCGATGTTATGCGGCTTTCCCGTAAGCAACCAGGCGGCAACGCAAGAAATTTTGACTGGACCGGCCTTTCCCGCAGTGCGCAGCGGGTCATTCAGGAAGTAGTTGGCATCGCCTTCATTCACGACACAATCCGCCCATACACTTACATATCGGTCATAATGCTGCCAGAATGGGCTGTCTGAAGGGAATAAGGAACGGAATACGGCGAACATCTCCAGATAGAGAAGATTACCCAGCGCAAGCTGCTGCTTCAAGCTGGAAGCATTCATTGGGCCGTCATCCATTACATCATCCTGAATAAAAAAGTACAGCATCCCATATACATTGGCTAATGACAGTTGTCCGCATTGCTCGTTCGTCAGTCCGGCTTGTTCTTGGAGCCAATAGGGAAGTAGTGTGCATATGTAGTCCTTTCCGTTATCCTGCTTGATGGGGTTGAACTTCTCCGCATATTGCAGGCCAGCCTCGTTGAGCGGCGACGGAAACTGTGCAATACGTTCTGACGCAGCGCGATAAACCTCAGTCAATTGTTTGATATAGCTTTCATACCAGATCATAGCCGTTGTTTTCCCTCTCTTCAGCATATAAATCCAATGTCTTTGCTACCCATAATATAGCACGAAAGCACCCGATTGATAGAAAAAGTTTACAGGAATTGAAATATGTTTGAAGTTCACAAGAGAACAATAGGTTGAGTAAAGGAGAGAAATCCAGTAGAATGAAGGAAGATTGATAGATGTTCAAGTTTTGCTCACAATTTCACCTATGAGACGAATCCGAAAAACTAGACTCAAGTCGGGGGATCATCTATACCTGCAGCAGGTTATAATTATCCGTCTCCTGCATTAAAGTTAATACTTAGACGAGAGTTCTTTAATGTGGAGGTATACGCATGAACATGAATAGAGATAAAGACATCTATATTTTATTGACAGATACAGGAACTGTGCTTACCAAAATTATAAGATCTTTTACTAAGGACCCACTCAATCATGCGTCTATTGCCTTCGATGCGGATTTGAACGAGGTGTACAGCTTCGGACGCAAAAATCCGAGCAATCCGTTCATAGCCGGATTTGTTCGGGAGGATGTCCGCGATACGTTCTTCGAGGATTCGATGTGCGCAATCTATCGGCTTCGCGTAGGTCATAACACGTACAATAGCATTAGAACCGAAATTGAGCATTTCATGCGCAATCAAGATAAGTACCGTTATAATCTGATTGGCATGCTGGGCGTAGTGTTCAATATAGAGTGGGAAAGAAAGAACCGCTACTTCTGCTCACAATTCGTAACGACCGTCTTCGCAAGAAGCGGAGTAGATCTGGTTAGCAAATCGCCGCTGCTTGTAACGCCAGGCGACCTGCAGCAGACTTCCATACTTGAGTTAGTATACCACGGAAGACTGCATGCTTATGCAGGCTGTGACCAGCTTTCATCCTCGGCCAGCTCCTTCCGGACAGCATAATGAACAAGACCTCCGTATATGAAAGCTATACGGAGGTCTTGTTCATTATGAGCTAATCTCTTCCCTCAAGTAGCTGCTCCGCCTGGCGCAGCAGTATAGCTGCGGCATTCGCAACAATGTGCTTACCGTTTTGAGCGCGCACCTGGTTCATAAACGCCTGTAGATCGCCATGCTCTACTTTTGTCCGCAGTGCGTTCGCTATGCCATGATTGTCTATATCGCCTTGAGCTGCAAAGATATCAAGGTGAGTTAGCAACGACTGCTCGCTGGCTGGCGGCGTATACTTCCATAAGTCCGAGCTGTTATCGGAGAAGTAGAGATTGCCGAACACATCGCGTGTCAAGTAGTTGCCGTAGGAGCCGTTAAGAACGACGAACTCCATCGTATCCGGCTTCACCATGAATAACTGCCCGCGAGATGTGCCGTACATGTTGCCGTCCGCTCCGATCGCCATGAAGCCATAAGTCCATGTTGTGCCTACCGTCTTGTAGCGCCGAAGCTTGGATGACTTGTAGGGATAAGTAAAGGTAACGGGATCGAATTTGAACAGGTAGTCCTCGGCGATGCCCCATATCATCCCGTCAGGGCCGATGCTAAGCCCCGTTACTCCCTTCCGTCCAGATGCCGGAATACCTTCGTATACCTTTTGCTTCGTGGCCAGATCGAATACGAACAGCTTGGCATGCTGCTCGGTCGGGCCATCTGTTCCCAATCCTCCGTATACGGTCGTACCTACATAGGCGAATCCATCCTTATAGACGACGGAGATAATACTTTGATTGGGGACGATATTGTTGTACACGTCCAGTTGCTCTGTCTGAAAGTTATACAACGCAAGAGCGCCTTCCAGAGAATCCGGGCTTGGAACCGTGCCTACGATAAGCGTATCCTGATCTTCCGCATAAGCCATAGCGAACGGTCTGTCCTGCCCATGCGCTCGCAGGTCGAACAGCTGCTTCGGATTCTGGCTGGACCATGGGAGCGCAGGATCGTATTCCAGAATGCGCGAGCCTGCGTAAGCTCCGATGATCATCTTGCCGTTGCGGTTAATGGAAGCTTCCACCTGACCGAGCGTCTGCGTGTCCGAGACTGCTCCGGTAACAGGATCATAGGACGCGAATCCCGACATATAACCTGCTGTATACATTTTCCCGTCCGGGCCTTGATGTATGCTCTGGATGAGGATAGGAGCGCCGCTATACAGCGACGGGAGCACTTCGGCACGGTCTAATGCGGGATTGTAGTACAGGATATGACCGTAACGGCCGACAGCTACGAAGGTATGTCCTGGCCATGCGGGATCGTTCAAGCTCACGAAGGAGCCGGAATAGAAATTCATGCCGTCTTGTACATCTTTCAACAAAGAAGCGGTTCCTGTAGCGGAATCGTACACGTAGTAATCGCCGCTATACGTGAAGAGCGCTTTCCCCGGTTCGTCGGGTATCGGCGACACCTTCTCGGAGTGGATGTCCATGCCGCTTGGGTCGTAGTATTCCACCGTATCGTCTTCCGCCCGCATGACAAGCAGATCTCCATTCGAAAATTTCACAAACAGTCGATCGTTGGCGAAATCTAAGCCGTATGTGAATGTATACTGGTCGCCGCCTCCTGGTATGCGAGATGCCAGCAACTCGGTATATGAGCCGTCCTGCTCCAAATACTTGTATACACGGGCTTTCGTACCGCTCAACCCGACATAAAGTACGCCTCGAGATGCATCATAGGCGAGTGAACGAACATACTTCTGTGCAGGATCAAACTGTCCTATTTCCACGATGGAATCAGAAACGGGATTGAATTTATAAAGCTTTCCGCTAGGATAAGTGCCGGCATACATCTCACCGTTCGCCCCAGCGACAAGCGAGAACACATGCGTCTCTTCACCGAATCGTCCCAAATACTGGAACGAATTATCGGCTGGCGTATAGCGGTACAACCCACCGTCGTAGTGGGTACCGATATACACTCTGCCATCGGTTGCGATCTTGACGCCCCAGGCGGCTTCGACGCCTGGCATAGGATGGGAGCGAAGCACTTCCCGGGTAAGCACGTCGATGACGGCGAAGGTGGTAGGCACTTCTCCGCGCCCTTTGAATACCGTGTACATGACCGTACGGCCATTCTCCGTGCCGATTGCTCCGTCTTCGTTAATCATGCCTTTCACAATACCGCCGATTCGCTCGAACGTGCCGATCGGATTGAGAGCGATTCGTACATCGTCCGCATAACCGCGCGTAATGCCTGCTCCCGAGGAATAGATGAGCACGGTGGCGCTGGAGGCGTTCGCAGGCACGATGGAAGAAGTGCCATTTTTGATCCATTCACCGTTAGTCGGAGTCAGCCAGTTGCTAGACTCTCCAACCTTGGTCCCCGTACTGTCGAAATAGCGCATATAAAGCGCCATGGAACCGTTTTCAACATTCATCATGGAAGTGAGGGAATAGCTTGCGCCCGGCGTCACCGGGAAGGGATCGCTCTCGATGCCCAGCGGACGCACGGCATTCTGGTCGTCCAGCAATAAGCTGTGCGTGCCTTCCTCTGCTTGAGCGGAAGTGACTTCATAGAACAGACTGTCGTATCCGTTACCGAACGTCTGGCTCCAGCCGGGGATGTCGCTGCTTGTAACAGGCTCTTCGAACCCTGCATTGAGGACGGCTGGAGGCGAAGCAGCTGCTTCGAGCGCTTCAGACTCTGTTCCTGCTGCGGCGACGGCTGCTTGAGGTGCGGAACCGACCGACCACAGCAACGTTACAGTTAAGGCGGCAGCGAGTAGAACTTTCGTCATGTGTTGAGCATGCTTCAAAGTACATCATCTCCTTTAATTGGCATACATCGCATTTGTTGACTCACATCTGACTCACAAATACAACTTCATCGTAATAATAGAAAGCGCATCTGTCAATAGGTCTACTGTAGCAGTCAGGCTCAGGCTATTGCCTCAGCCGAGAGATTCGGTTATGCTGTGAGCAAGCATTGCTGAAGGCGTGAAAGCGTCACAAAATTGATGCCAAAGGTGTTTTTATGTCAGTTAATGAACAAAACGAGAACGGGCGTAAGCATTTTCGAAAAAAATTGGAGCATATGATTCATACGCTGCGCGACGATATGCTGGCGGGACGGAGGCGGCCTGGCGAATTTCTGCCTTCGGAACGGGAGTTGGTCAAGCAGTTCCATCTGAGCAACAAGCTGGTTCGAGTGGGGCTGGAGAAGCTGGTGGAGGAGCAATTGCTGGAGAAGATCCCGCGCGTTGGCAATCGGGTCGCCGATCCGCTTCCTTGCCTGCCTGTTACGTTGAAGCTCGGCTATCACGCTTCCCTTCAGCGGGAGGCGCGCTTGCTGGATGCGATTGAAGCCTTTCAGCAGGAATATCCGCATATACGGGTACATTCCTTGCCGATTGCTTTCGACCGCTATTCTGAATACGCTCAGGAATACTTGGAGTCCGGGATGCTGGATATAATCTCCATGAACTACAATAATTTTTATGACTTTCAGTCCCGCGGGCAGTTGGATCGGCTGGAGCCACTTCAGCAGCTGGGCGGACTGTATCCCGGATTGAACGAGCTGTTCCAAGCCGATGGCCGGCAGTATGTTCGACCGCTTGTCTTCTCTCCACTTGTGCTCTGCTACAATCGCGATCATCTGGCGGAAGCGGGCATTGCGGAGCCCTTTCGTCCACAGAGCTGGGACGAGTTGATCGCTGCCGCGGCTTCCCTGACGATTGAGAATGTTAGGTTCGGGTTCTACTTCTTCCTGCATTCCAAAAATCGGTGGCCGGTCTTTCTTCTACAGAACGGAAGCGGCCAAGCCGGGGGAGAAGATGATATTTCCTTGAAGGTGGAGAGGATCGTACGTGCTCTGAGCAAGTTAAGAGAAATGATTTATGCCCCGCAATCGTTCCCCACTTTCCTGGCGGAAAGTGAAGCGGATGCCGAAGCGTTATTCAAGCAAGGTAAGCTATCGATTATTATGACATCCTATTTGGCCATGAACGCTCTTGTATCGGAGGAGAGAGAGGGCAGACAGCGATATGCCATTGCGCCGCTACCGACATTAAGCGTTCCGGCCAATATTCTGATGTCAGTGGGATTGGCTATATCCCGCGCGTCTGAGCAGAAGGCTGCCGCTGGGTTGTTTCTGGACTTTATGACGTCGAGCCGTATGCAGATGATGATCCGGCAGCGGACCACGAGCATCCCTGTCTTGCAGGAAGCGGCGCAATGGCAAGGGGACGAAGAGCAGCAGCCTGTCGGGTATGCGCTTTTCCGACAAGAGACGCCTTTTATGAAGGCCTTTACGGAGACGGGACTGAGCGTGGATGAGCTGGATATGATTTTCCAGGAGGCCCGCATTTACTGGTCCAAGCTTCAGAGCGAAGATGATATGCGGGACAAGCTGTACCGGATATTGGACAATGGGTCAACGCAGAGTAGAGGGCTGTGAATCTGACTGAAATGCATCATAATAACAAGAGAGGAAAGTGAAGCTGCTATGCCTGATATGCTGGTGAAGTTATATGATCTCCCGGAACATGAGAATGTGCAAGAATACGAACGGAGGACAGGAATTACCATACGCCGCGCCATAGCGCCAGAGAAGCATGTCATCACGGAGTGGGTGCGCAATCATTTCAATGCGGCGTGGGTCAGCGAATGTGAAGCCGGCATGGCAAGATCTCCTGTCACATGCTTGGTCGCTGTTGAAGATGGAAAGCTGCTTGGGTTTTCTTGCTACGATGCCACGATGCGGGGGTTTTTCGGTCCTACCGGGGTGGCGGAGGGAGAACGCGGTAGAGGGGTAGGGAAGATGCTGTTCCTGCACGCGCTGGAGCTTATGCGTCTTGACGGCTATGGATACGCCATAATCGGCGCAGCTGGCCCTACTGCATTTTATGAGCGTGTGGCAGGTGCGACTGTTATCGAAGGTTCGGTGCCCGGCATTTACCGGGGGATGCTGAAGCAGCAGTAGCCTCTGAGCACAAGTAATGATCGCTCTGTTGTGAGGAGGCTATCATAGATAAAAATCTGGATTTTGGCATGGGCATCTCGCTAGCGTCGGGATGCCCTATCTGTTTTGGATTGAACGCTTAACTTTATCATTTTCCAGCACTTTATTATTTTCCCTATGCCCTAAATCCTTGTTGTATAAAGGTTTTCGATTGAATGAAAACGGTTGCAAAGGAAAAAGAAATAGGAATGAAAATGCTGCCTATACAAATCCGATCCATTGAATTATTGTGAATTTGTGCTTGGAGGTAACCGTTCTCACTCACCTCTTCTATGTGTGGGATTGCCACGAAAGAGGAAGGTCAAAGCGCACGAGCAAGCGATATAAAAAAAGAGGAGGAAAAGAAATGTCTCGAAAACTGGTACCGTTGCTTCTCGCATTGACGCTAATCGTCGGATTATTGGCAGCATGCAGCGGCAGCAACAATGGTGGAAACAAAAATGGGGGAACAAACGAACCGCCGAAACAATCGACGGGAAACAACAATCCGGATGTAACGAAAGAGCCGGAAGCTGATCCGAACAAGTATGGCGATACAGGCGGGCTAAAGCTCCCGATCGTTGATAAGCCGACAACCATCTCGATGTATGTAGCTAGCGATGCCCAAGATTTAAATGAGAAATGGGTAGCTAAGGAATTGGAAGAGAGGACGGGCATTAAAGTTGACTTCCAGTTTTTCTCTACAGCCACATACAAGGACAAAATGAAAGTAACCTTAGCGTCAGGTAAGCTTCCGGATATTATTCATGGCTTAACGGTACCTGAAATCAATGAAATGGGCGGAGCGGGCGCATTCGTTCCAATTAACGACTACATTGATGAGCTGCCGAATTTCAAGAAGCTATATGTAGAAGAAAATGGATGGGTCATGAAGTCGTATTCCGATGATGAAGGAAATATGTACTCTTGGCCAATATACGGATTGAACCGAGAAGTTAATCATGGATTCCTGTATCGGAAAGATATATTCGATAAACATAACATTCCGTTGTGGACGAATACAGAAGAGTTCTATCAAGCACTGAAGCAACTAAAGGAGATCTATCCCGATTCGTTCCCGTTCGCATCCAAAACGAAAGAATTTATCTTCAGAGACTGGGGCTTTGGATGGGGAGTTTCCGGTGAAAACTATCCGATGAATTTCGACGATGCAGCACATCAGTGGGAGTATTCCTTCACTCAGCCAGAATTTAGAGAAATGCTGGATTTCATGAAGAAGCTCTATCAGGAAGGCTTGCTTGATCCTGAATTCCTTACCGATACGTCTGCCTCTTGGTCTGCGAAGATGACAGCGAATGATAAAGCTTTCGTTACGTTTGACTGGATCGGGCGCCTAGATTTGTTCTACAACCAGATCAAGGATCAGAACCCTGACTATAATTTACGCTATGCCAACCCCGTAGGGCCGCAGAACACGATTCGCAGCCTGCCGAAGATAACGATGTTCGGTCATGCCGTCGCGAACAATAAGAACAAGGAAGTCGCCTTGAAGTTGCTTGATTACTTGACGAGCCCTTCCGGTGCTGAATTGATGACCATAGGTGAAGAAGGCGATAACTATGAATTTGATGCGAACGGCAAAGTAAGCTATCCAGAATTGAAGGATGTCGAATTGATTGAAATCAAAGCACTGGAGGAGAAATACGGCATGTGGGTGCAAGGAGCCTATGTGCGTACTGACCACCGCAGCGTCTATTATAATTTCACTGAGAAAGAGCAAGAAGCTCAGGATATGATGAAGGAAATGAAGCAGCCTCTTGATCCAGTGCTTAAGTTTACCGATGAGGAGAACTCCACCATTGCAGATGTAGCAACAGAATTGTTGAAAGCGGGAGAAGAGTTCAGCTCGAAATATATCTTCACTGCATCCTACGGCGATAAGGAATGGGAAGCATGGAAGGCCAAAGCGAAGAGCTTGGGCGAAGATGATCTTGTCGGCGCCTATACCGACGCGCAAGCAAGATTCGACAGCGAATAATATAGTCATTCACATAAGTTGCCGAGGCAGGACACTTGAAGCTTCTTCGGGTGTCCTGTTCATCATAGGGATAGGAGGAAGACATTGTGCCTAAGTCAGAATTGAATACCGGGCAGCTGCAGCCTGCGTCCAAAACGTCTTCGAAATGGACGTCAACGCTGCGTCATATCAAAAGAGATCGCCAATTGCTAATACTATTGATTCCTTGTATTGTATTCTTTGTCCTATTTCGTTACGGACCGATTTACGGTCTCATTATCGCTTTCAAGGATTATAAGGTTTTTACAGGCATATTGGCTAGCGAATGGGTAGGTTTTGAGAAGTTTATCAAGTTTTTTTCAAGCCCGGACTTTTGGCTTTTGTTCCGTAACACGTTCTTACTAGGTTTATATACTTTATTATGGTCATTTCCCTTTCCGATTATTTTCGCAGTTCTATTGAATGAGGTGCGGTTAATATGGTTTAAGAAGTGGGTGCAGACGCTCAGTTACTTGCCTGCATTCTTATCCGTTGTTATCGTCTCCAGTATGATCATCGATTTCTTATCTCCGGGGCGTGGGTTGATGAATCAATTCATTGCCTGGCTCGGATTTGAGAAGATTTACTTCCTTTCTATGCCGGAGTGGTTTCGTACGATTTATATATCATCCGACATATGGTCTTCTATGGGATATGAAGCGATTATCTTCCTGGCGGCAATTGCCGGAATTAGTCCGACTCTGTATGAAGCGGCCAAGGTGGATGGCTGCAAGAGGTGGCATATGATGCGTTACATTACTATCCCCTCGTTGATGCCGACCATTTTGATTTTGTTTATCATCAAATCCGGCGCGATGTTCCGAATTGGCTATGAGAAAGTGCTCTTATTGTACAATTCATTAACGTATGAGGTTGCGGATGTTTTCTCTACTTATGTTTATCGTAAAGGGCTTCTGGAATATGATTACAGCTATGCTTCAGCAGTTGGATTATTCGAGTCCCTAATCGCATTGGTCATGCTTCTCATAACCAATCTGATGAGCAGAAGATTGGGAGGTAGAAGTTTATGGTAGGAGAAAGAAGAATTACGCCATTCACCATTTTCAATACGATCATTCTCTCTCTAGTAGCGATGGCGACCTTATATCCCGTCATTTATATTGTTGCTATATCTTTTAGTGACAGCTCTTACATTGTTCAAGGCAAAGTATTTCTATGGCCCAAAGGGTTTACGTTCGATGCATATAAGGAAATTCTATCGGAAGACAGAGTGCCGAGAGCGTATTTGAACACGATTTTATACACCGGGGTCGGTACGTTTATTAACCTGTTGATGACAGCGGTTGCTGCCTATCCGTTATCGCGCCCGGGGATGTTTGGACGAAAATTCTTCATTATTGCTATTGTTTTGACAATGTTTATTAACGGAGGGATGATTCCTACCTATATCGTAGTACAGAAGCTTGGATTGTTGAATACGATGTGGGCGATTGTTATTCCGAATGCGATCTGGACGCTTGAGCTTTTAATTTTGAAGAGTTTCTATGAGAACATGTCAGATTCGCTGAGGGAATCTGCCGTAATCGACGGCGCTTCAGAATTCCGCATATTGTTCAGCATAATTATTCCGTTGTCGAAGCCGGCACTCGCCTCAATCGGCCTGTTCTATTTCATGGGCCACTGGAACAGCTTCTTTATACCAATGATCTATCTGAACGATATGGAGAAGTTCCCGCTACAGGTCGTATTGAGGGAAATGCTGATATACCAGCATGGTGCGGAAAATCAATTATCAGAAGAAAAGCTGTTAACACCGGAAGCATTGAAAAATGCGACGATATTCATCTCGATGATTCCGATGCTGATGATTTATCCTTTTGCGCAGAGATATTTTGCCAAGGGGGTTATGCTCGGTTCGGAGAAGGGGTGAGATTGTCAGTCGAGCTTGTCAATCCATTTGGGCCTTGTGGACTATCCACCCGTAAGGCCTGTTTTGGATTCATGATGAGTTGATACGGGGGCATCCAGTACATGATGGAAGCTCCTCCATTCCGCTTGTTGGGATCGCAGAAGGGATAGAGGCGCTGTCTGCCGAATGATATAGGATATACTTCATGAAGTGAGGGGGATGACAGATAAATATGAAGCGCTTACTTCAAAATCAAGGCATGATTCAGATATTTCTGGCCATGCTTGTGGTCATTGGAACTATGCTTGTTTCGATGTATGCGATCTATCGGATTTCCATCTCCAGCATTTATGAGAAGGTAACCCAGAATAATTCATTGGTTGTGAAATCGTTGATTCAATCTTACGATAATCAATTCCGCACGATCAATAATTTAATTCATTCCATACATGGACTGCCATATAACTTTGAGACGGGTGAATTTGGTCGGATGGATATGACGGGCGTATATAAAATGCAGGATCAGATGGCTACTCTTGTATCCTCCATCGATTACATTGAAGAAGCCGTTGTCTTCTACGATAATTTGGATATCGCCATTACGTCTACGGGAACAAGTAATCTTTCACTGATATTGGACTATAAATATGAACATAAACGTTTTAATACAAATTATTGGCGCACTTTCATGAATTCCGATAATTCCTTGAAAATATTTGCTGGCGAAAGATACAACATAACAAATGTTAATATGATGAAAGTGCCGAAAAAGCTGATTGTAGTAGCGGGTGGCAATAAAGTAAGAATGTCCAGCAAAAACATACTCATCTATATTGATGAAGCCGCTTTCCTAAAGCATGTCAATCAGGGAGGCATGATTCCAGGTTCTTCGCTGGCAGTGTTGGATCAGAATGAACAGCTTATCTTCAGTACGGAGGATGGGTTTGATATAGGCAGCATACTGGAGCAGGTATCCAGCAATGAAAAATCATTAACGAAAGGCAACTATGAATATCATATGTACCGTTCTAACTTTAACGAGTTTTATTACATTGAGAAAGTGCCGTATCAATTCAGTAACATTTCATCAGTCGGCAAGTCGAATCGCATTATTATGGTGACTGCTGTGCTGGGCGCTGTATTGTTGTCCATCTTGCTTAGTATCTACTTGTACCGTCCCATGAAACGGATTATGAGTCAGCTTGGCGGCAGGCATAGCGGTAATGATTTCAAAAAGATACTGAGTGGAATTATCCATCTGCAGATAGAAAACAGTGAAATCAAAAAGCAGCTTCAAGCAGCGGAGAACGAAGCGAAGCGAGGTGTGCTTCTGCAAGCGATCGATGAGTTCGCCAGCAGTTCCGAGCAAGATCCGGCTTTTAACCGTTATAATGCTGAATTTTTTATTTATCGTTTATTTGTGATGGTTGTCGTGCAATGGAGAAGTCCCGGTGAAAATCAGGCGCGATCTTTGGAGCATATGACAGAATGTCTTCAGAGCGCATTGCGGGAGAAGCAAATGATGGCTAGCGTATATTATGAAAAGGATTTGCAATTTATCGTATTGATTAGCATCCGCGAAGTGAAGGAACGCGACCGTCTATCCCAGAACTTGAATGAGGTGCTGCTAAGGCTGGAGCAGGATGAGCTAACCGGTTACAGCGCACGCGCCAGCATTAGCAAAGCATATGCTTCAGAGCTGGCTAACTGCAGGCAAGCGTATAGTAATGCCGTTCAAGCGCTGGAGTACCGCCTTGTGAGTACGACTAGCAAAGTATTGGATGCCGGGAAGATAAATGGCGATTGGAATATGCACTATCCATTCGATAAGGTTGAAAAGCTGTCCAATTATATATTAAACAGGCAAGTCAAGGAAGGGAAGCAGATCATTAGTGAGATCATAGGCAACGCAGTGGAACGCAATGTTCATCATTATCAGCTTATCCACATAGCGGAGACGATGTTCTATTTCATGCTTCGTCATGCTGGGAATGCAGCGAAGGACAATGAAGAGCTCATGAAGTTGGAACGAGCATTTCATGCTGCGGCCAGTCATTCCTTTGACGGCAATGATGTGGAATCGATGTTGCACGATGCAGCTGTAAGAATTGCGAAGTATATCGGCAGCAGCCAGCAAGAGGCCAGCAAGCTGAATCCTACCTATATCAGCCAATATATTGAGCTGAATTATATGCGCAATCTGTACCTTGATCATATTGCGGAGGTGACGGAGACGTCTCCGAAGTACTTCTCCAGCTACTTCAAGAAGACGTTCGGGGTCAATTATGTGGAATACTTGAACAAGGTTCGTCTTTCCCACGCGCGCGAGCTGCTGCAAAATACGAATTACAGCGTATCGGAGGTTGGTGAGAAAACGGGTTACTTGAATAGCTCCACCTTTACGACGACATTCAAAAAATATTACGGCATCTCGCCAAGCGAATATCGAAAACAGCAAATTAGTTGATGCGTTCACCTCGACAACGTCGCGTTCTGCTCATTTATTCCCTGGACCCCCCACAGATTACAGATTTGTGGGGTTCTTTGCCGTTTATCGATAGGCGGGACCAATTGCAATTGCGCCAATGCGCACATTGCGATAGACTTATGGCACAACACTTTGAAATGAATGGCAGGAGGGGTGCGAATGAAAGGACAAAGCATGCTCATATCGGCTTTTGCATTCGCTTTAGTCATCGCAATATTCGCTGTAATTAATGTAGATACCGTTCAAGTCAATTTCCTGTTCACGAAGACGTCTACGCCGCTCATTCTTGTTATTCTAGTCTCTACCTTGCTTGGCGGTGTGACGGTCGGCCTGTTCGGCATGATCCGTATCTATCGTCTGCAGCGGCAGGTGAAGGGATTGGAGAAGCAATTGGCAACCAAGGAAGCAGATAGTGCCGAAGAGCGTACGTGGGAAGAAGCCCATGTTGAGAACGATGGCAATACTCAGCTACAGTCTGACGATGAAGCGATGCAACCGCTGGAGGATGCAACTGCGGACAGACGGGAAGATCCGGCTGATGACAAGAAAGAATAGAAGCGGCGATGACTTTCCCATACGATATGTGTACACTTATGCCAGCCATGAAGATGAAGTGGAGCTATGCCAGCTGGAGTTATCCACTTTATTCGGCAGAGCTGTTACAGGAAAGAATGGAGTCATCGCATGTCGGGAAGAGCACCCTCCCGATGTGAATCGCAGCCCATTCATTAAGCGCAGGATAGATGTAACGCAGCAGGTCTGTGAGCTGTCTGAACTCATTCATCGGCTGCAGGGAATGGATACGGCTGGAGAAACGTTCAAGGTGATCTATACGGAAGGCGATGAACGGCATGCTTATGAGGCGCGAAGGGCGCTGGAACGGCAGGTAGGCGCAATTATTAAGGGAATGGCGGATATGCGTCAGCCGCAGCGCGAGTACGGGCTGATGCGATACGAAGGACAGTGGCTGTTCGGTCCTTGTCGAGACAGTGAATCCGTATGGCTTCGCCACCAGCGCAAGCCGTGCAATTATTCTACGGCGCTGCCGGTCAGAGCGGCCAGAGCGATCGTCAACCTTGCTGTCGGACCTGTCCCAGAGGGCAAGCGGCTTATCGATCCTTGCTGCGGAATGGGAAGCGTGCTGATCGAGGCGTTGTCAATGGGCGTTAGAATAGAAGGGGTGGATATGAACCCGCTTGCCGTTCGCGGCGCACGAGCGAACTTGTCACACTTCGGCTATCCCGATGTCGTCGGGCTAGGAGATATGACAGAGCTGGAAGGACATTATGATGCGGCTATTGTAGATCTCCCCTACAATCTCTGTTCCGTATTGACTGATGAGGCGCAATTGTCCATGCTGCAAGCGGTTCGACGATTGTCGAACAGGGCTGTCATCGTTGCAACCGCCGATATAGGCGTGCAGATTGAGGCGGCCGGCTGGTATGTTGCGAACAGCATTCTGCTCAGGAAAGGATCTTTCGCGAGGCACGTAAGTGTAGTAAAATAACAGTGACGTAGTATAAAGAGAGGTGAACCTACCTTATGACGAACCATGAAACAAGTGAATCAGCGGAGCAGCCGAAGAAGCTGTCGCAGGCTGAACGAGCCAAGCAACTGCTGGCACAGAAGAAGGGTCAATCGGGCATGCCGGGCCAGAAGCATTTCTCGACCGGTACGAAGGAAATGAAGAGCCAGAATACGAAAAAAGTAAACAACCAACGGAAGAAGATGGGAGTATAGGAGCACCCCGCTACTGACCATTCCTCAATCGGTGAGACATGACGACCGACTAGCGCCAGCTGCTTAGCTGGCGTTTTTTAGTTGCTTGCGCAGACGCATGAATTATGACGATACCCCGCATAATGAGGGAAGAGAAATCTCAGCTTAGAGTGACAAGGAGGTACTGGCCGATGGCGGCTAAGACGTCTTCGCTTCATGTATACTTGCTGGCTGGTGTGAAAACATCGCCAAGCGTATTCCACGCCTGCTCGAAAAAGTTGGATGAGGAGCTCAACAGTAGAGGAATGAAACCAGCCATTCATGTTCTATTTCCTTATGGGGACGCCAACCGCAGCTTGTTCCGACAAGTGATGGAGGTGAGGAGCGATCTAAGCAACCGGATGAACGCGGGAAGAGTGGGAGGTCGGAAGGTGTGGGAGAGTATCAAGGACAGCTTCACAGGCGACCGGATGCTGCTGATTGGGCATAGCGGCGGGGGGGCGGCGGCATATCAAGCTGCCAGACTGCTGAAAGCAGCCGATTCCTCCATTGATCTGCGCGTTGTCCAAGTAGGCTCGCCCAAGACGCCAATCATTCCGGAGATGCAGGAGAACGTGAGCTACTTCCATTCGGTGGATACTCTGGGCAAGTTGAACGATCCCATCAGCAAGCTTGGCAGCTGGGGCGGCTGGACAAGTTACAAACGCACTGTGCCTGTATGGAATCGGCACAAATATGCACCTGGCTATGTAGGAGGCATTCCTGTTATGGGAGGGCATGCCGATTACTTCAGGCATGAGCATCCCTATATCGATCAAGAAATGATATGTAATCTGGATAAAACGCTCGGCCGTGTGAAGGAATGGTTGAAAGGGTGGTTGTAACCCTTTAATATGGAGTGTATAGCATATGTTTGTGAAGGAGTAGATAATATGGCTGACACTCATACATTTACAAAACGAGAAGAGATCGCCAATGCCGTCACGCATGGCATTGGCGCGCTCCTCAGCATCGCAGCCCTTGTACTGCTTATTGTTTTCTCCGCAATGGCTGGAACCGCTTGGCATGTGGTGAGCTTCACGATATACGGGTCGACGATGCTTCTGCTCTACATGGCCTCCACGCTTGTCCATAGCTTTCCGCAAGGCAAGGCCAAGCGGGTCTTCGAATCACTTGACCACTCCTTTATTTATGTGTTCATTGCCGGGACGTATACGCCGATTCTTTTCCACATTATCGGAGGAGCTTTGGGATGGATATTGTTCGGCATCGTATGGGGAACGGCTCTTATTGGCGTTATTTTTAAATCCTTCTTCCCATCCAGATTTCTGTTTACTTCCACGCTTGTATATATTGCCATGGGCTGGCTTATCGTCTTCGCCTGGAAGCCGCTTGTTACACATCTGGCTCCGGGAGGGCTTTTGCTGTTGGTAGCCGGAGGCGTACTTTATACGATTGGAACTGTTTTTTATATGTGGAGAAGCTTTCCCTATCACCATGCAGTATGGCATTTATTCGTGCTGGCGGGGTCCATCGTTCACTTCTTCGCGATTCTGTTCTATGTTCTGCCTGCTTAAGCGTTAATCAGACAATGGGCACCAGCCTGGGGGATCCGCACATATGATGGCCGCAGCGGCAGGCTCTTCCCTGGCCAGATCAGCGAAGTAGCTGGGTAGCACATGATTGCCCGATACCGAGCCCATGCGGAAGGAGCGCATCACTTCACCTTTTACATGAAGATAGTAGTAGGTCCCTTTCGAGCGTGGCGACTGGTAGACGAGGGGAGGCAGATGAGGCACGATATCGAATTCATTCTGGAAGCGCCAATGAGTGTGTACGGTATAGTTATAAGTCTGAACGAATGAAGGGTCTCCGACCCGCGGTGCAGCGAAGGTGTAGACGACAGGAGAAGAGAATACAGTATTTCTAGCTATGTCAAGCGCGGCGAGCGTAGCAAGAGCACCTCCCAGGCTGTGACCAGTAATGAACAACGGCTTGTCTGCGGGAAGTTGATTGAGGAGCAGATGCACGCTGCTTCTGGCGGACATATAAATATCCGTAAAGCCTTTATGAGTAAGTCCCGCATTAGGGACAGGTGAATATGGGGTCTGCTGCGCGATGAAATCGGATACCCAGTCAACGGCTGAACCGCTGCCCCGGAAAGCAAGAATAGAGCATTGCTCGGAAGTAATAACGAAGCCGAATGGTTCCGGACGGTTGTCGTAGGAGGATGCCTTGAATCCTCCGATCAGATGGTAGGTTCTCGGGACAAGGAATAATTCGTCCTCTTTATTGTTGTACTGTACATAAGTTTGTCCGCATACTGCGGCAAGGAAAAGCGCAGTTTCCATATCGGGTCTGTGTATGCGTGCAAAGCTCTTGAACATCATCATCCCTCCACTCAGCGCGATCTGATTCTACATTGTATGTTCGCAGCACGCAATGGGTACCGGCGGAGAGTGGAATGGGACAAAAATCGAACGATAGCTGTCGGTTCGCAAGAAGAAGCCTCCTATCCACTTACAAGTTGTGGACGGGAGGCTTCTTCAATCGCCGAGTACTATAGCGGGAAGTTATCCTTTCCGGACAGCCTTCTTCCTTCTTGCCCGCGGTTGCAGCGGTTGTTCTTTGATCCAGTCATTGTTCAGCTGTATAGAGGGAGAACCCGGCTTGCCGGAGTGGCGGCGAGAGCGGCTGACGCTTAAGTCGGATTCAACCTCTTGGATCGCCGAGCGGCTGCTTCTCTTGCGGTAATGAAGGATGTCGCCGGTCCAGCCCTTCTTCCATAACCACATATATAAGCCGCCTGTAATGACTGCAATGACGGCAATCATTAGGACGAATCCCCAAGGCTTGTCTCTAAGCGGCAACCAGTGGAAATTGCTGCCCATCAGCGTTCCTGCTACAGTGCCGGGCAAGCAGAGTACGGTGAAGATCGTCAGTGTCCGAATAATATCGTTGCCCTTGAAGCTGGACATGGCGTCATCCATCGAGATGAGCGTATCGATCTCCAGGGAGTAGTGCTTCAATAACGTATCGATGCGGTCCAGCTTATGTGTTATGCGCTGGAAAGCGTCCTTGGCGGTCAGCGTCTCCATGAAGGCTTCCTTAGCCGCGCCGTACACTTCTCTGACAGGAATGAACAGATGGCTCCAATGCAACAGGTCGTAACGTCTGTCGAAGATGGTATCGATTAAGCCGCTGCGATTACGGTGCCGCATCGCTTTCTCCAATTCGCCGAGCCGTCGTTCGAAGCCGTCCAGTCCGGCATGGAACGATTCAAGGATAACTCCGATCATAATGAAGAAGGCTTCTGGAGCACTGCTGCATCGTTCATATTTTTCGGTATGATGGGGGGATTGCAGGCGCAGCGGCAGTCTCATATCGCTATGCATTGTCACAAGCGTAGATGAGGATAGCCAGAAGTGAAACGGCTGAATATCGGATTGTTCTTCCGATACTTGCACCATTAATGTCCCGCTGATGACCGCTCCTTCATCCGTCATGGAATTAACCGATATATGATTGCTGCTTCTATCCTTCGCTTCTTCCAGCCAGGAAGAGCATGCGGGCAGCATACGCTTCATTTCCAACATATCCTGCTCAGCATGAAGGGATGTGGGTCCGGCCGCGGTGTCCTGAATCTTTTGTCCTTTTTCCGGTTGTCTGGACAACTGCAGAATGTGCCAATCCCATTGCGCTGGATAGCGTAGCATTCGATGAATCATCGCTTAGCCATCCTCCCTTACTTCATCCATATTTTCACACATCTACTCATCATCATACCCTGAACGGCAATGGAGTACAACCTTGCGTCGCGATTCTTCCACAACCTGTCATGAGCGGTCATTATTCGACATATATGATTGTTCAGGTGACTGTTAGGGCATACCAAGAGGGAGTGTCAGAAGTAAGTATACAAGCGAATATGGAGGCGGTAGGCAATGGCCAAAAAATTCGGTATCTTTCCTAATCAACAAGGGGTAATTGATGCTATCGAGCAATTGGAGCAAGCAGGCTTCTCTCCCGGAGAGATGAAAGTGCTAGCCAAGGATTGGGAGCATTCTCGACGTGTAGAGTCGGAGACAGATGTGCATGCGGATGAAATGAGAGAGCTGGAGTTGACGCAAGAGGCGACGGCTCCGTTCGGAGACAGTCCCTCCACGCGGGCGGGTGTAGCGACGGCTGGCGCAATAAGCTTTGGCGGCTTGGGGGGATTCACAACGTTGGCCGGCGGTATCCCGGTTGCGCTGGGAGCGGTAACGGGGGATTGGGATGAGAATCATCAGGCGGCTTATGCGAAGTCGGGCCTCGACAGCGAGGAGACAGAGCTTTGCTCGCAAGCTGTGGAGAGCGGTTCTGTCATTTTGTATGTGGAGTCGGACGAAAGCAAGGCATTGCTGGACAAGGACGGCGGCCCCGATCTGTCCAAGCTGGGCATCGCGGAAGCGGTCTTCCGCCGATGCGGGGCCGATCGTATCGTCGACGGCAGCTGACGCGGCGCATCGCGCTGCATGGGCTTGCAAGCAACGAGCGCGCGACTGTTCATTACCAGCGTATGCGGCAGACACAATCGAGAGGCGAGTACTAGTGTGCGTACCTCGAGTGTATGCCACATACGCTGGAGCGGCGAAACGGCCTACGTGCGCGCCCCGAGTGTATGCCACATACGCTGGAGCAGCGAAACGGCCTACGTGCGCGCCCCGAGTGTATGCCACATACGCTGGAGCAGCGAAATGGCCTACGTGCGCGCCCCGAGTGTATGCCACATACGCTGGAGCAGCGAAATGGCCTACGTGCGCGCCCCGAGTGTATGCCACATACGCTGGAGCGGCGAGCGAGCCAATGAGTGTGCCACCTTCAAAGGTTAAGAGTTCGCAAGCGTCGTGCGCTTCAAGGACAGGATGTTCAGAAGCTGCCGATCATCGCCAGTGCTGCTGCCTTGAATCAGGCCGAGCAGCAGGTGTGCCGCCACCATGCTGTAGACGGTTCCGTTGCCGCCGTAACCCAGACTATAATAGACATTCGGCCAAGCAGGGTCCTCCCCGATGAAAGGCAGATTGTCTCGGGATTCCCCGAAGGTGGCATTCCACTCATACTCCGCTTCCAGCTTCAGCGCCGGGAACAAGGCTTGCAGCTGCTTCAGCAGCTTGTGGCTGCGGTTCAATTGGGTATGGCGGTTATGCGTAGGCCTTTCCTCCTCCTCGTCCAATCCTCCTGCAACGATACGATTGTCAAGTGTCGTGCGCAAGTACAAGTAAGGTCTAGCCGTCTCCCACAGCATATACTTGCCATGCCATGCGGCGAGATCTGTCTCCAGCTGCACATTCGTGACGATCGCATAAGAGCGGTTCAAGGCTGCTTTATTCAAGCGGCCACGAAGCTCTTCCGGCTCGTATCCGACGGCGTAGACGACATGCTCCGCTTCAATTAGATGTCCTTCCGAGGAATGGAGCCGGTGGCTTCCGTCAGGCGAAGTATCGTGCCGCACGATATCGGTTCCCTCGTATATGCGAAGCCCATGGCGTACCGCGGAAGCCGCGAGCGTGTGGACGAACTGATAGGGATTCACCTCGGCGTCCCCATGCGTAACAATAGCGCCCGGCTTGCGGAATGGGAAGCGGGCGGCGATGTCCTCCGGCTCCCAGTATTCCACGCGGAAGCCGCAAGCCGCCAATGCTTCGTACTCTCGTTTAAGCTTGGGAAGATCCTGCTCGCTTGAGGCGAAATACAAGCTGGACCGCTTCCGAAAGCCTACATCGACCGGCAAGCTATCCGCTGCTGCAGTGAGCTGGCCTATCGCATTCTCGCACCTTTTATAGAACAGCTCCGCATCCGCTTTCCCAATCTGGCCGATCAATTCCGAGAGCATGACATCGTTGCAGAACTGCAGCAAGCCTGTGTTCGCGGAAGTGCTTCCCCCGGCAATTTCTCCTCTTTCCACTACAATCGTATCCACGCCGGCCGATGACAGTACGAAACCGCATATCATGCCGGACATTCCTCCTCCGATGATGACGGCCTTCCCTTTTGCCGACGAAGTAAGGGAGGGATAGTCGGGGACTTGCGGCAGTGTTGTCGGCCAATATAATCGGCCAGTGTGCAATTCTTTCATATTCATTCTCACCCCGACCTCTAGTATGTCCTTAATCAGGGGTGTTTAGCATATCTTGCCGGTAGGAAGTCGGCGATTGGCCATGAATATTTCGGAACTGCTTGGAGAAGTACAAGGCGTCCTGAATGCCGACGGAGGCGGCGACCTGCTCAATCGTCAGCTCCGGACGCTCCCGCAGCATGTGCCTGGCTTTGTCGAGTCGGAGCCTGAGCAGGAACGTGACGGGGGACAAGCCTGTCTGACGCTTGAACAAGCGCGACAGATAAGCGCGATTATAGCCCAGTGTCTCCGCCATCGCTTCAATCGATACGGGATGCGTATATTGGGTGCTGAGATAATGGACGACTTGCTGGTAGAGGCGGTCGCTCTCCTTCTGCTTGGAGTGTCGCGCGGTAGGGCTGAGTGGGAGCAGCGCTTCGCTGTAGCTGGCCAGCAGCATATGAAGCGAGCCCATCGCTTGTAGGGAAGCCGACGGCCTGCCATGGCGCAACGCTTCATAGATACGATGGAATAGCAGGGCGGCCTTGCGAATGTCTGGCAGATATGCGATTTCCCGCTCAGACGCGAAGCCCGCTTGCTGGAGCAGAAGCGGGATATGGTCCCCACGGAACGCCACCCAGCGGTATCGCCATGGCGAAGCTCCGTCGGATTCATAGCTGATTAGCTGCTCCGGGCGGATTAGGAAGGTGTGTCCCGGTCCCAGTCTGTGCTGTTCGCCGCCTGCGGAGTAGGTACCGTGTCCGGACAGCACGATATGCATCAAGTAGAAGTCGTATACTTTTGGCCCCAGACGATGAGCCGGCTTTGTCTGGCTTTCCCCTGCGAACAGTACTTGCATGGGGACCGGCTCGGAATCGGTATCGGGTATGAACGGATTGGATGCGACTTTATAGTACTCCTGTTCCATGGATTCACCTGCTTCCATCCCAAGAATGGCTCTCTGGTCTTATCTCTTTCATCATAGCATGTACATTCCGAGAAGGAAAAGTCACATAAATCCATATGCAATTCACATGCCGCCATTTCGCTTCTCCACTCTATCCTCTATACTGGAGCTATACTATTTGATGAAAAGGAATGTGATCGACGATGGCGAATTTGGATGCGTTGAAGAAGCAATTTATCGATTTGTACGGCGGTGACGAACAAGGAATCTCTGTATTCCACGCACCGGGCAGAGTGAATCTGATCGGCGAACATACCGATTACAACGGCGGCTACGTATTCCCGGCGGCGCTGACCTTCGGCACGACGCTGCTCATTCGCAAGCGGGAGGATAAGGGGCTGGGCCTTGCTTCCACCAACTTCCCCGATAGCAAGACGCTGTCGATAGAAGCGGTTCAGTACGATGAAGCGGACGACTGGATGAATTATCCGAAGGGGATCGTGAACGAACTGCACGGTGAAGACATCGTCTTCACGAGCGGTTACGACCTGCTCTATCATGGCGAAATTCCGAACGGAGCAGGCTTGTCCTCGTCGGCTTCGATCGAGGTCGTTACCGCATATGCGCTGCTAGCCTTGGAGAAGCAGCCGCTGGATACGGTAAAGATCGCCTTGCTGGCTCAGAAGTCGGAGAATGAGTTCAATGGCGTGAAATGCGGCATTATGGATCAATTCGCCGTTGCGAATGGCAAGAAGGATCACGCAATCCTGCTCATGTGCGATACGCTTGCCTATGAGCTGGTACCGTTCAATTCGGGCAGCTACAAGCTGATTATCGGCAATACGAATAAGAGACGCGGTCTTGTCGATTCCAAATACAACGAGCGCAGAAGCCAATGCGAGCAGGCCGTCGGCGAACTCCGCAAGGCGTATCCGGAGCTTAAGCTGCTGGGCGAGCTGAACGTAGAGCAGTTCAATGCCGCGAAGCACCATATTGCGGATGAGGTCGTGTGCAACCGAGCGCGGCATGTCGTGGAGGAGATCGACCGTGTGCTGCAATCGATCGAAGCGCTGAAGAATAATGATCTGGAACGCTTCGGAGCGCTGATGAACGGTTCGCACGATTCCTTGCGCGATCTGTATGAGGTGACGGGCGCGGAGCTGGATGCGATGGTGGAAGCCGCACGCGAAGTGGAAGGCGTGCTTGGCTCCCGAATGACGGGTGCGGGCTTCGGCGGCTGCACCGTATCCCTTGTTCATGAAGACAGTGTAGAGGCATTCATTGCAGAGGTGGGTCAGCGCTACAAGGAAACAACGGGACTTACGGCCGATTTCTATGTATGCAGCATCGGCAACGGCGTAGAGCAGCTGCAATAGATTGTGCAATCATCCAGTGCGTGAAGCGGCGGTTAGCGCACTATTCATCCAAGCATATAGAGGGGAATGGGGACAATGGCGGTATTGGTAACAGGAGGAGCGGGGTATATCGGCTCCCATACGGTAGCGGCGCTGAGGGAGCGCGGAGAAGAGATTATCATTGTGGACAATATGCAGCAAGGGCATCAGGAAGCGCTCTTGGCCGGCAAGCTGTACAAGGGGGACTTGCGCGACAGCGACTTCATGGACGTCGTATTCGGTGAGAATCGCATCGACGCCGTTATCCACTTCGCAGCCAACTCTCTCGTAGGAGAGAGCATGAAGGAGCCGGGCAAGTACTATCATAACAACGTCTACGGCACATTGTGCCTGCTGGAAAAGATGAAGCAATACAATGTGGGCAGCATCGTCTTCTCCTCCACAGCGGCAACTTACGGCGAGCCGGAGAACGTGCCGATCGACGAGTACGACCGTACGCTTCCGACGAACGCTTATGGCGAGACGAAGCTGGCGATGGAGAAGATGATGAAGTGGTACGATGTCGCGCACGGCATCAAGTATATATCGCTGCGCTACTTCAACGCCGCAGGCGCCCATGAGAGCGGGGCTATCGGGGAAGATCACAGCCCCGAGACGCATCTGATCCCGATCGTGCTGGAGGCGGCGCTGGGCAAGCGCCCTCATATATCTGTATTCGGCGAAGACTATGATACTCCCGACGGTACATGCATTCGCGACTATATTCATGTCAGTGATCTGGCCGACGCTCATGTGCTCGCGGTGGAGCGGCTACGCGGCGGGGCGGACAGCTCCGTCTACAACCTGGGCAACGGTAAAGGCTTCTCTGTGAAGGAGGTCATCGACATTGCCCGCTCCGTAACCGGACGCGACATTCCGGCCGTCATGGAGCCGCGCCGCGCGGGAGATCCCGCGGTGCTGGTGGCATCTTCCGAGCGCGCTCGCAAGGAGCTGGGCTGGAGCCCAAGCCGCAATACGCTGGAGCAAATTATCGCAAGCGCATGGCAATGGCATAGCGCGCATCCCGAAGGCTACAGGAAATAAGCGAGAAGCGGAGCACGGAAGAAGGAGCGAGAGGAGATGCAACAGATGCAAGAGTTAACAAGCAAAGCCCGTACGATACCTTCCGCGCAGGAAGCGCAGCTGCTGATCGAGAGGCTGCTTCAATTCGCGCGGCAGAGAGAGCTGCTTCATGAATTGGATGTCAGCTTCGCCCGCAATGCGCTGCTGGACTTGTTCCGGTTCACGGAGCCGTATGGAGGAGACGTGCCGAACGAGGAGTTGGAGAGTGCAGGCGAGCTGCTGGAAGCGCTGCTGGATTACGGCTGCTCTATCGGACTCATTCCGGACGATACGACGACGCAGCGCGATCTGCTGGATGCCCGTCTGATGGGCCTGCTGATGTCGCGGCCTGCGGAGACGGTTCGCACATTCCGCGACACGGCTGCCAGCGATGGCATCGCCGCGGCGACGAGCGCCTTCTACCGCGCTAATATCGACTGCAATTATATCCGCATGGATCGGATTCGGAAGAATAAGTATTGGCTCCACGATACCCCTTATGGGAAGCTGGAGATGACAATCAATCTGTCCAAGCCGGAGAAGGACCCCAGAGAGATTGCCCGGCTGAAGAGTATACCGCAGGCGCATTATCCGAAGTGTCTGCTGTGCGCGGACAATGTGGGCTATGCTGGGCGCGCGGATCATCCCGGTCGTCAGAATCTGAGGGTCATCCCGATGGAACTGCAGGGAGAGCGCTGGTTTTTCCAATACTCGCCTTATGTGTACTACAATGAGCACAGCATCGTGTTCAAGGGTGAGCATGAGCCGATGGTCGTCTCCCATGCTTCATTCCTGCGGCTGCTGGACTTCGTGGAGCAACTCCCGCATTACTTCATCGGCTCCAATGCGGATCTGCCCATCGTCGGCGGCTCCATCCTGAGCCATGACCACTTCCAGGCGGGGCGGCATGTCTTCCCGATGGAGGAAGCGGCCGTGGAGGAGTCGTACCGTTGGAGCGATGAGCTTGCCGAAGTGCGGGCGGGTATCGTCAAGTGGCCGATGTCCGTCATTCGCTTGAACGGAACGTCGAAGACGGCCGTGCATGAAGCGGCATGCCGCGTGCTGGATGCGTGGCGAGCATACAGCGATCCTGCGGCCGACATTCTGGCCTATACGGATCAGGCGGACGGAACGCGCACGCCGCACAATACGATTACGCCGATTGCCCGCTTGCGTGAAGACGGGGAATATGAGCTTGATCTGGTGCTGCGCAACAACCGTACCAGCGAGGAGCATCCCGATGGCATCTTCCATCCTCATGCGGAGCTGCATCATATTAAGAAAGAGAATATCGGCTTGATCGAAGTGATGGGGCTGGCCGTATTGCCGGGCAGGCTGAATGATGAGCTGGAAGCGATCGCGGCATTGCTGACCGAGGCTGGCGGCACGGGGGCGAATAGGCTGGCGGATTCCGAACATCCGCTTCATAAGCATGCCGACTGGACGAATGAGCTTATTCGCAGACATGGTGCCGGATTAAGCCGGGAGCAAGCAAGAGACATCGTTCTTGCGGAGACGGGAGACAAGTTCCTGCAAGTGTTGACCGATGCCGGCGTGTATAAGCGCTCGTCCGAAGGGCTGGAAGGCTTCCGCCGCTTCCTGTCCGCCATTTCCTTAGCCCCAATATTATAATTTGTAGTGCCGACTATAACAACCTCCTATTCCCACAGGTGTAATTGGATTAATTTCTGTGAGAATAAGGAGGTTCTTTATTGTATTCCTGATAAACTTATGGTATTTTTTATATAATAATTATTGAATTTATATTTTTTTATTTTTTTTATATGGAGGGGTCAGGATGCCTGAGACTATGCTTCCGCTCGACGAGTTTTTGAAGCTAGATGCTGACGAGCAAGTAGAGAAGTTGAAAAGATGGAAGATGGACTATACACTGAAGGATATTCGGGAGGCTTGGAATTTCAAGCATTCCGCGCAGTATTACATGCTGCTTAAGAAGCTGCGCATCTACGAGCGCGTCGTGAACAAATCGGACAAATTCTATCCTGTGCAAGAGCAGCTTCAGCAGCGTCCCGGCGGGATGGAGGAGCGAGGCTGGCGAAGCGGCGGTTACCAGGAGATGAAGCCGGACGCTTTCGATTACCAGTTGAATACGACGTTGAAGGGACCGGATCTTGCGGACAAGCTTGAGCGTCTTGCGCACTTCCTGAAAGGGGAGCAGAAGGACATTTCCATTAAATTGTCCATCGTATCGTTGGAGAAGCAAGAGCAACAAGCGCATTCGGACGAAGGGGCTCGGCAATCTGAATAGTGAAGAAGCAGACACCTGAACATAAGGCGTCTGCTTTTTTGTCTTTACTTACATGTTTTACAATGGGAAAATTGTCGAAATATAAAAGTTAATTGAAATATGTGGAAATTATGAGCTGAAGCCATTTATTTACGTAACTTGCCCAGCTCGGAGACGAGCGCTTCCACTTCGCTGATACTGAAGTTGTTCTTGGATTGGACGACTTCATAAATGTCTCTGATGTCCTCGTATTGTTCGATTTTGAAATTCGAAGCCTGCATCGCGGCGCCTGACGCCATCCTCAGCTTGGTTTTGATCGCTTCGATCATGTAGACGATATTCTCTTCTGAATGCTGTTCCAAACTCACGACTTCACTCTCCCCCTCTCGTATTTATCACATTCAATTATTGTAACATGTTTCTCTTGGACGCGCTTTAATCAAATTGATGCTGGCGGAGAAATTGGCTACAATGAATGGATAGATAGCCTCTATCGAGGTTAATGAATAATGGGACAATCCGTTCGAAGGAAGGGTTGGTAAATGTTGGATGTGCGCGCGTATGCAGCAACGGGCGAGGACCTTCGTCGTCTGCTGAGCGATATTGCGGCCCGGCACCCGGATTGCGGCCAAATCACCTTTGTGTGCATCGGAAGCGATTGTTCGACAGGAGACGCCTATGGTCCATTGGTCGGCTCTGAACTTGCCGCGAAAGGATTTCCTCATGTAATAGGCACGTTGGAGGAGCCTTGCGATGCAAGAAGCTTCCCATCAGTTGCAGCGGCTGCAAGGGAACGTGAGGTTGCCGGAGCGATAACGATTGCCATTGACGCGTGCTTGGGCAAGCCTGAAGCTGTCGGGAGCATGCTGATGGCCAGCGGTCCGTTGGAGCCGGGCGAAGCGTTAAGCAGAGGATTGCCGTCGCTGGGACACTATCATATTAAGGGGATTGTGAATCGGTTCGGTCCTAAAGCGTATTGGATGCTTCAGACGACGTCATTGCGTCTGGTGATGGAGATGGCGGCGGTGACGGCAAGCGCCATTGCGCAAGCCTGGATGGATTCAACCGATTCTGATTAGGATAAGGAATAGAAGGAGTGAGCGCATATGCAGGAAGCGTGGCAGCAGGACATTATCAATTGGATGAGAGAGGGATTGCTGCAGGGAGCGACTCTGAGTGGATTGCGTCGCAAGGATAATGAATTGCCGGCCCGAGTCGTCGTTAGACCTATCCTATTGAAGAGCGGGTCTCACTATCAGTTCGAATCGCACTTCGCCAAGAAAGTAACGCATAGGAATGTGGAGGCGGAGAGAGCGGGAGAGCAGTTGTTGGACGTGTTGCTGGGCGATTACAAGCAGGCGCTCCTGAAGACCGCTGAAGCGGATGTGCAGATTCTATTGAACAAGAAGGGGAGGGCTGCAATCCGCAGGTCGGCCCCTACCGGCAATGTCAACGCCAAAGCCGAAGATAGGCAGCACAATCGTCAGAAGCAAAGAGTTCTGAACGAGGGAGAAGCGGCACCTTTCCTTGTAGAGCTTGGAATTATGACGCCGGACGGGCGTGTGAAATCCCAAAAGCAGGATAAATATCGGCAAATCAATCGATTTCTGGAGATGGTCAGCGATGTGATGCATGCGCTTCCGCAAAATCGCACCGTTCAGATCGTGGATTTCGGCTGCGGTAAATCTTACCTTACCTTCGCCCTCTATCATCTGCTTAAAATCGTTCATGGATATGATGTCAATATCGTAGGTTTGGACCTGAAAGCGGATGTGATCAGTTTTTGTTCAGACTTGTCTGATAAGCTGGGATACGAGGGGCTTTCGTTCCAGGTAGGCGATATTGCGGAGTACGAGGAGACGCGGAGGGCTGACATGGTCGTGACGCTGCACGCATGCGATACCGCGACGGATGCGGCGCTTGTGAAGGCCATTCATTGGGGGGCCTCCGTCATTATGTCTGTTCCTTGCTGTCAGCATGAGCTGTTCAGGCAGGTTCGGAACGACACGCTGGCGCCTATATTGTCGCAGGGACTTCTTAAGGAGCGATTTGCCGCGATTGCTACTGACGCTGCCCGAGGAAGCTTGCTTGAAGTGCTAGGCTATAAGGTGCAGATGTTGGAGTTCGTCGATCCAGAGCATACGCCAAAAAATTTGCTAATCAGAGCGGTGAAGGGTGAGAATAAAGAACGATCCCGGCAAAAATGGGAAGAGTATAAACGCTTTAAGAACTTTCTTCAGGTGTCTCCTGCAATGGAGAGAGCGTTAGCGGAGAAGTGGCCGGAGAAGTGGACAGAGTGAGCGGGGAAATGCTGGCCATTCTTGCAATTTCGCTAATTGTCGTTGTCGGTAACATTTGATACAATGGAAGAAGATGGCTAATAAACGAAGTGGTGAACCTTATTGGATTGGATGATATGGCTCGATTTGGCGATATTCCTGGGTTTATTGGGCTTGCTGCTGTACATATATATTACAAGCGCCGTCACGGTTTTGCACCGCATCTATTTGCTGTTGCATGTGTTATTCATGTTATGGCCGTTGTTTCAATTCGCCGCACAAACTGCGGACGGACCTCAGTTTAAGTTATTTTATCTATCCGCATCCTATGTTGCGCTGTCATTACTGGGTTTGGGCTGGTTTGTGTTTATTCTGTTTTTGACGGCCAGATCCTATTTCATCATCAGGAAGAGCGTGTTGTTTTTATTATCGTTGCCAGCCCTTTTGTCGGTTCTGATGATTGTATGGAATCACAATCATCACTTTCTGGACGTGTACGAGACGTTGGAATCCGGCATTCAGCAGGAGCATGGCCCTTTGTTCTGGATTATGGTGGGTCAGCTGACGCTGTATATGTCCGTGTCCATCATTATATTGCTCTACAAGCTGAAGAACGGAGAAGCGTCCTCCAAGCACCGCGACATGATCTGGACTGCGTTCAACAGCGTGTTTCTGCTGTCTTTCTCCGCAGTGCTTGACTTTGCGTTGAACATCCTGCTCATCGGTTATATCGGCCGATTCATTCCCGTTATATCGATTGGGCTTATGCTGACTGCCCTCTATATCGTCCATGCCATTATTCGCAGCAAGGTGTTCGATATTATTCAGATTGCCCAGCAGGATGTCATGAACACGATGTCGACGGGCATTATCGTGTTGGATGAGAACAACCGAATCATTGAAGTGAACAAGGCAATCAAGCATATATTCCGCTTCCACTTCGGAGACATGTTCAATCCAGCCATGCTGAGCGGACAGTTCAAGGGAGAGACGAAGCGTGAATTCCAGCGTATCTTCGATGAGATGGAAGCCCATCCGCTGGAGCGTCTGGAGTTCGAGATTATGCTGAAGGTGGAGGCGGAGCGGCATATTATTATGCAGTCGGCCCCCATACTGGACAGGAAGAAGAAGATGCTGGGGAGGGTGCTCACCTTCCAGGATGTTACCGAATTGCGTCGGCTCGTCGTGGCGACCAATCAACAGAACATACAGCTCCAAGATCAGAATACGGAGCTGCTCAACATGCAGGATAAGCTGTATCAGGCGAACAAGCAGCTCGAGCAGATGGCGGTTACGGACAGCTTGACAGGCTGCTTCAATAGAAGGTACTTGCTGGAACAGCTGGAGAAGGAAGTGGTGGATAATATTCGTTACGGCATCCCGTTCTCGCTCTTCATATTCGATCTGGACTACTTCAAGACGGTGAATGACAAGTACGGTCATCTGGCAGGCGACGAAGTGCTATGTAGTACGGTGGATACGGTCCGCAGCGTGCTCAGGCTGACCGATGTGTTAGCCAGACTGGGAGGGGAGGAGTTCGCGGTCTATCTTCCCCATACGAATCGAGAGCAAGCGGAGATAATTGCGGAGCGGGTGAAGAACGCTGTCGAGCATAATCGGATTAGTTCAGATCAGTGTGATTCCGATATTTCGATTACGATCAGCATGGGCGTCGTGTCGATAGACCGATTTCATGAGGATTGCTTGTTCGATTCCAAGCGGTTTCTGAGAGGCTTGATGGCCCAGGCTGATGCGGCCTTATATGAGGCCAAATATAACGGCCGCAATTGCGTGGTGAAGCGAAAGCTGGCATAATGTCTTGCCTGCACTTTTCATGGCTGATAAGATAGAACTAGTCAATCTGGGAAGTGCAAGGGCGGGAGCAAGCTAATGAGAAGAGTACACCTTGGAATGGTCAAGCCTGGCGACAAGGTAGCAAAGCCCGTTTTTCAAGAGAATGGCAACGTTCTGCTTGGCGAAGGGGTAGAGTTGAATGACCGCTATATCGAGCGGTTACGCAATTTGGGCATTGATTTTTTGTTTATTGAAGATGGACTTACCGACGATATAGAACCTGAGGATGCTATTCGGGAAGAGACCAGACGGCAGGCGGTTACGACGATCTACAATACGATGAATTCTATTAAAGAAGACTTCGGCGACAAAGGAAGAACGATTGCTCCGGATATGGGACGTAACTTTCGGAATTTATTCGGCAGCATTATGCAGGACCTGGCGACTAGGCCTAATATGTTGGTCAATCTGTCCAGCATACATTCCATGGACGCCTATCTGTTCCAGCATTCCTTCAACGTGGCGGTGCTGGCCGGAATCATGGGCATTGCGAAGGGGCTGAACCGCATACAGCTTGAAGAGCTAGGCGTGGGTGCGTTGTTGTTCGATATCGGGATGACCCGCATGCCGCAGAAGCTGTTAACGAGCAATGGCCGTTATACGCCGGAGGAGCAGAAGCTGCTGCATTCGCATCCGAAGGAAGGCTTTGATATTTTGCGCAAGTATCATGACATATCTATTGTATCGGCCCACTGTGCGCTTCAGCATCATGAGCGGTTCAACGGCTTCGGTTATCCGCGCGGACTGAAGAAGGACGAAATTCATCTCTACGGGCAGATTGTTGGGCTGGCGGATATGTACGACGCCCTCGTCTCGCCTCGACCCCACCGCAAGCGTTACACAACAAGCGAAGCGGTGGAGTTTCTGTTTGCTGCGGGAGGCACTTTTTTTGATCTGGAGCTTATCAAGCTGTTCTGCAGCCACATATCTGTCTATCCTGTATCCACTACGCTGCTCTTGAATACGGGACAGACAGTTGTCGTAACCGAGAACAACCCGCTTGCTGTACACCGCCCTCGAGTTCGGGTTATTAAGGAAGCGGACGGTACGGAATTGAAGTCTCCATACGAGTTGGAATTGAAGGACGAGCTGCATATTACGATTGTGAAAGAGCTGTGAACGTCTATCCTGCCTCTTCCGGGCTGCCTAATTGCAGCGGAGGAGGTTTTTTTGCTGCAGCTTTGAATCCGACAACGATTGGGTTACAATGTAGGAATGAATCTGGTATAAGTACGGGATGGTCTGGGGGAGCATGTCGTGGACGAGTTCACAAGTATTGCATACTGGACAAGCGGCAGGCAGCCGTTGGAGTGGCAGCGCGAGCGAGGTGTAGAGCAGGGCATCGGGGACGATGCAGCGGTGATCACGCTGCCCGCCGTTACTTGCGGCCTGACTGCCGATGCACATATGGTACTCGCCGTAGATACGATGGTGGAACACGTGCACTTCAATTCTATCACGATGGCCGATGAAGATATTGGCTACAAGGCGCTTGCTTGCAATGTAAGCGATATAGCGGCAATGGGGGCTATTCCTCTGCATGCTCTTGTCGCGATCAGCGTGCCGAAGTCATATGACGTAGACCGCATCCGCCGTCTGTATGACGGCATATACGCATGCGCGGATAAGTATGGCGTGGCAATTATCGGAGGCGATACGACGTCCGCGCCGAGTCATCTGACGATAAGCGTGACCGTAACGGGAGCTGTGGAAGCGGGCCGGGCGCTGAAGCGGTCCGGAGCGCGGCCCGGCGATGCCTTGTTCGTGACGGGACCGATCGGCATGTCGGCGGCCGGTCTGCACCTGCTGCAGCATGCCGGCGAAGCGGAGCAATCGGGGTATTCCCGATTAATTGCCGCGCATCAGCGGCCGGCGCCGTCCGTCAGAGCGGGCAGGCTGCTGCTTCAGAGTGGCGCATGCACGTCATTGAATGATAGTAGCGACGGACTGGCCAGTGAAGTGTGGGAGATTGCGGAAGCTTCGGGTGTGCGATTGCTAATCGACGAGCAAGCCTTGCCGAAGAGCGGCAGCATGGCAGCTTATGCTGCGCGAGCAGGCGTTCCTCCGCTGGATTGGATGCTGTATGGGGGCGAGGACTACATTCTGACTGGGACCGTGACGGGGGAGGATGCGGCGGAAGTGCGTGAAGCCTTTCTTCGGGAAGGCCTTCCGTTCTATGTCATTGGTCAGGTCAAGACGGGCGATCCCGGGGTGGAGCTGCTCTTGAGCGATGAAGGATTCGGACAGTCTCAGCATTCGGGTGCAGCAAGAGGTGGACGCGGCTCGCGGAGGACAATTCTGATCGAGAAGCGGGGATATAATCATTTTTCTACAGTGAACGGGTGAATGCAATGGAATGGACTAACGGTGAATTGTTATGGATAGCGCAATCGCAGGAAGATACGACACGGCTTGCAAGGAAGCTGGCGGATCTGGTAGTGCCTGGAACGGTCATTGCGCTTGACGGCGATCTGGGAGCGGGGAAGACGACCTGGTCGCAAGCGTTCGCAGCGGCGATCGGCGTTCGGGAAGTAGTGAACAGTCCTACTTTCACAATTATTAAAGAGTACGAGGGGGAGAAGCTTCCCTTCTATCATATGGATGTATACAGACTGTCCCAGGAAGAAGCCGACGAGCTTGGACTGGATGAGTATTTCTTCGGCGATGGCGTGACGGTAGTGGAATGGGCCAGTCTGATCGACGATCTCCTGCCGCCTCGGCGGCTGGTGATCTCTATCCAGCATGCCGGAGACGGATCAAGAGAATTCCGGATCAAGGGATATGGCGCTCCCTATGCAGAATGGTGCCAGATGCTGAATGAGATAGGGGAGTCGGAAGGATGAGAGGAATTGTCGCAGGGACGGTCATTGCATTGGATACTTCGACGGCGGCTATGGCAGGAGCGGTCATATGCGATGGAGTAGTGAAGAGCGAGGTGCAGGCGGTGGCGGAGCGGAATCACTCCGTGCATGTCATATCTCATATGAAGTCGTTGCTGGAGCAAGCTGCGGTAGGACGGGAGCAACTGGACGGCATTGTCGTCGGACAGGGACCTGGCTCGTATACCGGGGTAAGAATTGCCGTGACGGCTGCGAAGACGTTGGGATGGGCATGGGACAAGCCGGTTGTGGCCGTATCGAGCCTTGAATCGTTAGGGTATGGAGCGCTGCATCAATGCAAGGCGCAATACGGCGCAGAAGCCGGGGAGTACTGGATCATCCCCATTATGGATGGCAGGAGAGGACAAGTGTACAGGGGCGGCTTCCGCTGGAGCGGAGAAGCCGGCGGCAATTGGACGCGCTGGGCTGAGGATGGCATTGTTCTGATGAAGGATTGGGTGAATACGCTGCTGAGTATGCTGTCGCAGCGGTTCTCCGAAGATGCGGACGGGCCGTTGCTTGTTGTCACAGGCGATGTGTCGCAGCATGAAGCGGAAGTAGAGCGGCTGAGCGTGAAGGCGGCTGAGATCGGTGTCCACACTCGTGTTCTCCCTTACGTCATGGAAGGGCGATATCTCGCTCAGCTTGGGCTGAAAGCGCTGAACGAAGGGGCAGGCAAGGCTGCCCATGAGATCTTGCCTAATTATACACAGCTTACGGAGGCGGAAGTGAAGCTGAAGGCGAAGCAGGCGGGTGAGCGGTCGTAAATGAACGAGCAAGCAGACCAGCTGATGTATCGAGCAATGACGGTACATGATATTCCCGCCATTCTCGCGATTGAAGAAGAAGCGTTCACAATACCGTGGTCAGAGGAAGCATTCCGCAATGAACTAATGAATAACATGTTCGCACGTTATGTTGTGATGGAGTATCGGAATGAACTGATCGGGTATGGAGGCATGTGGATTATTGTCGATGAAGCCCATATTACCAATGTTGCGATACGCGGCGATTGCCGTGGGATGGGACTCGGCTCTCGGCTGCTGGAGCGGCTGCGCGCAACGGCGGTGGAGTACGGCGCAGTGCGAATGACGCTCGAGGTGCGCGTCTCGAACGAGCATGCGCAGAGGCTGTATCGGAAGCAAGGCTTCCAGCCGAGCGGCATTAGGAAAGGCTACTATTCCGATAATAACGAAGATGCGCTCATTATGTGGGCAGAGCTACCGAGTGATCGACGGAGCAAGGAGGAGCACCAATGAAGGGCAGCAGTGCAGCAATAAAGGAGCGGGGACGGCAAGGGCGATCCTTAATTCTGGCGATAGAGACCAGCTGCGACGAGACTTCGGCCGCGGTTGTGGAAGACGGTGCGATTGTGCGATCGAACGTCGTCTCCAGTCAGATCGACGTGCATGAACGATTCGGGGGCGTCGTTCCGGAGATTGCCTCCCGCAAGCATGTAGAATCCATTACTCGCATTATGGAACAGGCGATAGAGAAGTCCGGTTACCGGATGAAGGATCTCGACGCGATCGCAGTCACACAAGGGCCTGGACTGGTCGGCGCGCTTCTAGTCGGCATTGTGGCGGCGAAGACGCTCGCGCTTGCGCTGGATATCCCGCTGATCGGGACGCATCATATCGCGGGACATATATATGCGAACAGGCTGCAGCAGGAGTTATCGTATCCCGCTATGGCGCTTGTCGTATCGGGCGGGCATACAGAGCTCGTGCTGATGCGCAGCGAGGGCAGATTCGAAGTGATTGGCAGGACGAGAGACGATGCGGCAGGGGAAGCGTATGACAAAGTGGCCAGAGCATTGAAGCTACCTTATCCCGGAGGGCCTCATATCGATAAGCTTGCAGCAGAAGCGGATGAGGCAGTTGCGCTGCCACGGGCCTGGCTGGAAGCGGATAGCTACGATTTCAGCTTCAGCGGCTTGAAGTCTGCGGTGCTGTCCGCGATCAACCAGGCGAGAATGAAGGGACAGACGCTCGATGAACGCTCACTTGCAAGAGGCTTCCAGGAGTCGGTTATCGACGTGCTCGTAACGAAAGCGCTGCGCGCCGTTAAGCAGTATGAGGCGAAGGAGTTGCTGCTGTGCGGCGGCGTTGCGGCCAATCGGGGGCTGCGTGAAGTGCTGACGGCCAGCTGCGAGGCGGAAGGGGTACGGCTATGTATTCCGCCTCACACCTTGTGCACGGACAATGCGGCCATGATCGGGGCAGCCGCTTATCTGAAGCAGAAGCGCGGTCTGTACTCCGATCTGGATATGAAGGCCGACCCCGGCTTGTCGCTTGAGAAGTGGTCGGTAGAGTAAGAACAGGGTTGTTCCTTCATGCAGTTCACTGCGTGAAGGAACAGCCCTTTCTGTCTAGATATCGTCAGATATCGCCAGTTTCGAAGCTGTCGGGCATGTAATCACGGTTTGAGATATGAGCCAATGAGGAGTCGTAAGCGATGTGATCGTGGTTGCAGAGCAGGTTGTAAGCGGATTTGCAGGCGATGGACGATTGACAATTCGACATTGTGCACAAAGTTATCCACATATCCTCAACATTATGTGCATAGATTTGTGAATCCTTTGTAAAAAGCGGGTTTATTAAAGGAACAAGCTGTATTGCAAATGGGGATATTTTTTTCACATTGGTTCTGTGGATAATGTGGATAAAGTGGATAAATATATAGTCAAATTATGGTGTAGATGATGAAAAAGCAAAAATTAGATGGTGGCGCATGAGCGGAGTCGTCAATTATCGACAGAATTAACTAACAATTTATTCACGGGTGTGGATATCTCTGTGTATAACATTGTATGCGAGTTCTGAGATTCACGCAAAAGCAGTTGCGTGAATTACAAATCATCTTTTCGGTGAAATGAGACAGGCTATGAGCTATCGTAGACATATACTAGTATATGTCGGAGGTACCGGAATGGATGAGCAAGCTGTTATTCAGGTAAATGCAGTCAGCAAATGCTATGGCGAGAATAAAGCGATTAAGTCTGTATCCTTTCAGGTGAAGCGTGGGGAATTGTTCGGGCTTATAGGCAGGCACGGTTCCGGGAAGTCAACACTGCTGGAGCTGCTGATGGGACACCGCTTGCCGGACGAAGGCACCATTAAGGTGCTTGGCGTCGATGTGAAGGGCGGCAACTCGGCATTGAAAGAGAATATAAGCATATTCATGCAGAGCACCTCCCTGGTGGACAAGTTGACGGTGCGAGAAGCGCTGCATAAATTCCAGAGCTTCTTCCATCAAGACTTGAAGACAGAAGGGGTGATTGAGCAGTTTGGTTTGTCTGCTTACGCCGACAAGGAAGTGAAGCGGCTGTCCGGCGGCTTGCGTCAGAAAGCAATGCTTGCTATAGCCGTCTCCAATGATCCCCAGGTCGTATTTCTGGATGAACCGACAACGGGGCTGGATGCCGCAGCGAAGCAGGAATATTGGAAGATGCTGTCCGCGTTAAAAATGCAGGGTAAGACGATTATTATCAATTCACACGATATGAGCGAGATCTATTCCCATTGCGATCGCGTAGGCGTTATGCGCACGGGGCAACTGGTCGCTTGCAATAAGCCTAGGCAGCTAATCGATGAGCTCCCATACGGTGGCATGACGATGGAAGCAGTCTATATGCATTACGCCATCCATGAGGTGGAGGGGGGTGTCGAAGTTTAATCATTTACATCATGAGGAACCGCGCAGCAATCACTCCTGTCAGCATAAGCAGTTGCTGGCGAAGAGAATGGAGATGATTGCACTGATCCTTAATTGGAAGAGAGAAGGGGGGCATCAACGCGAGAAAGAAGATAAGGATGTTTCTTCACCTAAAACATAGTATACTGGTAAAAAGTAACTTTTGGAGGAAGGCAAGTGGAGAATAGCTATGAACGCATAGGTCAATGCATGAAGGATCTTGTGAATCAGTGGTTCGTAGCGGAACCGCTGGCTCGCCATGCTATCCTGTTCATCGAGGACAAGCTCCGCGAGAGGAATATTTTTGGGGAGTTGACGTTATTCCATTATCATATGTTTAATGGAATTTCAGGTGACATATACCAGGCGGCGGCCGCAGTAGAGCTGTTTATCCTTGCGTCGGATATGCTGGACGATCTACAGGATGGAGACGCCCCCTTCAAGCCTTGGATGCAGGCTCCTCAGCCAATTGCGATTCATGTCGCCTCATCCATCATTACTTTGTCCCAGCAGGCGTTGATGGATAGTGTGACGAACAGAAGCGACAGCGAAGCGCTGGTCCGTATGATGAATAGTCAACTGCTGCAGGCGGCTAACGGTCAGATGCTGGATCTGATGAATGAAATACATACCGAAGAAGCTTACCTGGATATGGTCAGGATGAAGTCGGCCTCGCTATTCGTATTTGCCTGTATGGCTGGCGTCATGGTAGCCGGGTATCCTTGGCATGATACGGTGGCGGAATATGCAGCGGAACTGGGAATTTCCGCGCAAATCAAAAACGACGTCCGAGACATTTTGAAATGGGACGAAAAAAATGATTTTCTGCAGAGGAAACGAAACCTGTTGCTCTTATATATGATGGAAGAGAGAAGCGATGAGTTCGAGTGGATCTCCGACTACTACGAAGGACAATTAACCGTGGCGGATGTGTCACATCGCAAGGAGATGTTCCTGCAAGCCTGCGAACAATCCGGCGCAATTCTATATGGTTCCGTTATAGGACGCAAGCATTATAACCGCTGTCTCGAGCTCGTGGGCACTTTCCCCCAAGGAAAGGCATGGCAGGAGCGGCTATCCCTTATGTTAAACGGTTATTCGGCGAATGCTCCCACCACGCAAAAGTCATTTCGGTAAATACCAATCACTTTTGCGTTCCTTGAGAAACTATTAACTGATATAGTAGAAATGTACTAGATGGCAAAAAAGTATGAAGAGGAGGACTTCTAATGTTAAAAGAAACAATTCGACAATTGGCAAGCAACAAAGAGAAAATGTCCTTGGTTATGGGGGGGCAACTTCAGCTTGCGGGAGTTTCTGCAGAGGAACAAAAGGCATTGCTTAGCGAACTGAACAAGAAGGACAACGGCGTTAGCCGCTACGATTACGGTTGGAACTAAGCTTACGAATTCACTAGATTGAAAGGAAGAGACTTGCATGATTTTCGTACTTTTCAAGCGCCTGTCGGCATTTCTCTTCCTCGGTTTATTTCTTGCCATCACGCTCTATTTGACGACCGTAATCATAAAGGCTCCATCCGTCGGGCTTTATGTCGAGAGGGATATATCTGAAGGTTATATCGTACACTCCATCGGACCGGAGGGGCAGGCCAAATTCCAGGGGATGCAAGTCGGCGACCTGATTCTTGAAGTGAACGGAGAGCCGGCGGGCGAGTTCAACAATTTAATAAAGTATAACTCGCTTGACAACGCCGATCATGTTCTTGTATACAGGGGAAGCACGAATGAAACACTTGCTTTTACTTTTGCTAAGGCATGGTCAAGTGAACAGTCTGTGGTGGAGTTGCTGCTGCAGTTATACATTCCGGGCGCCTCCCTTTTTATTTTTTGCGCCTTTTCACTTTTTCTGTACGTGAAGCGCAAGGACGATCCGGCCGCGATTATGCTCATATTGTTTATTATCTCGGTGGGCATTTGTTACTATAGCTCGTCAGCCTCCAACCTGCGGGATCCGGTTGGCTTATCGATTATATATGTTGTATTGCCGCTCGTTCCACTGTTCTATATGAGCTTTATGAATATGTATTTGCGGCGGTTCGACTCTCATTTTATAAGCAATAGGTTGCTTGGCTGCTTGTTCGGTGCGGTTGGCGTCGTGAGCCTCTTCAGCCTGATGTATATATGGCAGGATATATTGGGAAGAGAAGTCTATACGTATATTAAGGGTGCCCATAGCGGGATATTGCTACTGGGCAATTTAACATGTGTGTTCAAGTTGATTGACAAGTTCGTCAAGCATCGCAAGACGAAATTAAAGTCCTTGTTCACGATTACGCTCATTACGCATATCATCGCCTTTACGCCGTTCGCGATGCTGAATCTGCTGCCGCAGATGCTTGGCGAGACGCAAGTGTTGCCTTCTGCGTTTACAGCGCTATTTTTATTCGTGCTGCCGATCGTCTATTTCTATCTGTCGACATCTAACCAACTGTTCGACATTGACTTCATACTGACGCGCTTCAAGTATTACACAGCGCTGTCGCTCATACCTTCGCTTGTCATCGCGCTGCTGCTGTCCCTCTTCATATGGACGGCGAACCAATCTTGGTCAGGGTGGCTGATCATTTTCCTGATCGTATATATCGGAATAACGCTCTTCCTGTACGGGAAGGAGCAGATCGACAACCGCTTCCGGCCGAAGCTGTTCAAAGCGATGTACAGCTACCAGGACAGCCTTGATCGATTCTCTCGCAATATTGCGAAAGTGATGAAGCAATCCGATCTGGAGAATGTGCTGAAGGAAGAGATATCCCATCTGCTGCCGGTCAATCGGATCACTTTCCTTATTGTGGATCAGGAGGAGCAGGCTGTCTTTCCAATGAGCGACAACCATGAGGAGAAAGTGACAGGGGATTTTATGCTGGGCATCGTCAATTCTCTCAAGCTGGGGGAGTTGATCGATCTGCCTTTCGGATTAGGCATGATTATCGGGAGACAGAGGTCACGTTATCATCTGTTATGGATTGGTATGAAGACGAATCATACGCGCTTCAACTCCGATGAGATAAGGTGGCTGAAGACGATCGCGAATTATTCCAGTATCGTATTCGAGAATTTATATTTGATTGAAGGGTTAATTGAAGACCTGGAATCTGAGGTGCGGAAGGAGCATTCCACGTCTCCCTGGGTGCTTCGTCTGTTGTTCTGCCTGTCGGAGAATGAGAGAAGGAAGCTTGCAGCGGATCTGCACGACTCTGCGCTCCAGGATCAGCTTCTATGGTATCGGAAGCTGGAATCCGTCATGATGGATCATCCCATGTCGGCCAAGCTTGGCTCCGAACTAGAGGATATCAAGGAAGGACTGCTGGATGTGATCCATCAAATTCGTGAAACCTGCAACGAGCTGCGTCCTCCTCTATTGAAGGAAATGGGAGCTGTGGAAGCGGTGGACTCCATCATCGAGCATACCCAGATGAGAGTGAACTTCGAGGTCCAGTTCCATCCGAAGCCGCTGGAGGATCAGCTGGACGAGGAGCAGATTACCGCAATCTATCGTATCGTGCAGGAGCTCCTCCGCAATGCGGACAAGCATGCAGGCGCCAGATTAGTGACTTTGGAGCTTGAGCAGCGGCAAGACACCATCTACTTCCGGTATCAGGACGACGGGATCGGCATGGACGTCAACCATATGACTGAATCGTTCCGGCACATGGGGTTGTCAGGCATCAAGGAAAGAGTAGCCAGCCTTGAAGGCGACATATCATTCCATTCCAAGCGGGGGAATGGCTTGGAGGTATTGATACTGATGCCGGTGATGACGGCAGGCGGACGTTCGGAAAGGGGGGTAACGCGTGATTCGTATCTTATTAGTTGACGATCATCCATCTGTAGGAGAAGGGACCAAGACGATGATCGAACAAGATGGCGAGATGGAAGTAACAGTCGCATTATCTGCCCTGGAAGCGTTGGAGAAGGTACAGAATGACTCGTACGACCTCATCTTATGCGACTTGAATATGCCTGGCATTAATGGTCTGGAACTGACCAAACGGTTAATCCAATTCGATCCCAATCGCAAGGTGATTATTTATTCCGGGTATGAGATCGGATCGCACTTCAATCTGCTGGTAGAGTCGGGCGTATCGGGGTTTATATCCAAGACGGCATCCAGGGAGCAGCTTCATCAATCGCTGCGCTGCGCACTCCGGGGAGAGGCTATCATTCCAATCTCCCTGTTGAAACAGCTACGTAGAAATGAAGTGGCGATCTCGCGTTCGGAACTGTCGATCCAGGACGTGTCCATTAATGAGAAAGAGCTGACGATATTGCATGAGGTGGCGGCAGGCATAAGCAATAAGGAGCTCGCGGCTTCCATGCACGTCAGTCAGCGCAATGTAGAGTATCAGCTATCTCGCATATTCGAGAAGCTGAACGTTCGTTCTCGCTCGGAAGCGATAAGAGAAGCGAAGCGGCTTGGTCTTATAAGCAGCTTATGAGCTGCTTATAAGGTCATCTGGATGCAGCGTCGGCTGAGTCGCTATGTAACGTTACCGACCGCTCCATCAAGTGATGAAATCACTCCATATGCTGCTCCCATTGCTCGTACGCTTCTTCAAGAGCCTTTTTCCTCTCGTCAATGTTGGCCTGAATTTCGCCGATACGAACGTAGTCGTTGAACACTTCAGGCTCTGTGAGCTGCTGCTCCAGCTCGGCAATTTGCTCTTCCAGCCGCGCTATGTCGTTCTCCAGCTTCTCTAATTTTCGCTGTCTGCTGCGTTCCGCTTGCTTGGCTTGCTTGTTGGCCTCGTAAGTTCCGGCAATTGCAGCAGCAGCCGTCTCGGCCTCTTGCTTAAGCTTCGCTGGAGCTGTCGATATTTGCGACAGCTCCTTGTCCGCCTCCATATCTCGCTTTTTCTCTAACATATCGTCATAATTTCCCAGGAAATGCTGTATCCCTTCAGGACTTAATTCGACAATACGCTCCGCCATCTTGTTCAGGAAGTAGCGGTCGTGTGAGATGAATAGCAAGGTGCCTTCATAGTCGATTAGAGCCGCCTCCAGCATTTCTTTGCTGAACAGGTCCAGATGGTTCGTCGGCTCGTCCAAGATGAGGACGTTGGCTTTGGCCAGCATTAGCTTGGAGAGAGAGACGCGTGCTTTCTCTCCACCGCTTAGCGCTGATATCCGCTTTAATACATCTTCGCCACTGAATAGGAAATTGCCGAGTACAGTCCGAATTTTCACTTCTTCCAAGTGTGGATAAGCGCTCCATACTTCCTCAAGGACGGTGTTATTCGAGTTCAGCCGGGCATGCTCCTGATCGTAATAACCGATCTTCACATGCGAGCCGAAGGCAATCGTTCCGCCGGAAGGTTCCATCGCGCCTGTCAACGCTTTTAACAATGTGGATTTCCCGATGCCGTTCGGTCCGATAAGCGCAACGGTCTCGCCGCGCGATAGCTGGAAGGATACGTTGTCCAATAGCGGTGTGTTCCGACCGGGGAAGGTAATGGACAGATCGCTAACCGTAAGCACATCCTTGCCGGTCATCCGTTCGACCTCGAATGAGAAGTGAGCTTTCTTCAATTCGCCTAGCGGCTTCTCGACACGATCCATCTTCTCCAGCGCCTTGCGTCTGCTCTGTGCCCGCTTGGTGGTCGAAGCGCGAACGATATTGCGCTGAATGAACTGCTCCATGCGGGCGATCTCCTCCTGCTGCTTCTCATAATGCTTCAGATCCGTCTCATATTGAGCGGCCTTCAGCTCCAGGTATCGGCTGTAATTGCCGCTATATCGTCTTGCGGCGTGCCGTTCGATCTCGATCGTCGTTCCCGTTAAGGCATCCAGGAAGTAACGGTCATGAGAGACGACCAGAATTGCGCCAGAGTAGCTTCTCAAGTAAGACTCCAGCCAAGTCAGCGTCTCAATATCCAGATGGTTGGTCGGCTCGTCAAGCATGAGCAGATCGGGTGCCTGCAGCAGAATGCGAGCGAGTGCGAGCCTCGTCTTCTGTCCGCCGCTAAGTGTGGAGATGGGAGTATTGTGATCGAAGCTCCCGAAGCCCATGCCGTGCAGCACGCTGTTAATGCGCGTATTGATTTCGAATCCGCCCTGTTCGCGGAACCAGTCGGATCGCTTGGCATATCGTTCCATCGTGTCGGCGTAGAGTTTCTCATTCTCATGAAGCGAAGGATCGGCTATTCGTACCTCCAGCTCGCGGAGCTCATTCTCCGCTTCAATAAGATGAGCGAATACGGTCCGCATCTCCTCAATAATCGTGCGTTCGGATTGCAGCCCGCTGTTTTGTGCCAAATAGCCGAGCGTTGTTTCTTTGGACTTGTGAATGTCGCCGGAGTCCGCCGACATCTCGCCCGCAATGATTTTAAGAAGGGTAGATTTCCCTGCCCCGTTCACACCTACAATACCAATCTTTTCCTTGTGTTGAACCTGGAATGTTATATGATGAAGTACGGCATTGACACCGTAGCTCTTGGACAAGTTCGATACTTGCAGTAGCATGATCGTGATTACCTCCAATGTATAATAGCTATGAGAGCGTACTCTACGGTTCAAATTCGCCTGTCATTAGCAGGGAAATGATGATTCAGCGCGAATATATGCGATAAACGTATTTCATTGTAACATAGGCGGCAAGCACTATTCATGGAAAGCTTGCTTCCTATTCATAGTTTACCATAACATCGGTTATCATTGGCGAAAGTTGCCTGACAGTGGTACACTACTAGTAACTTTAGGTATGATGGAATTTAGAACGGATGATGGGATTGGAAAGTGAAATAGATAAGTCCGTCTTGCGGGCCAGACTCGCTGCGGAAAGAGACGCTCTGAATGAAGAACTGCGCGTTGTATGGTCTGAGCGCTGCTCACAGCATTTGGTCAATTACGTTCAGGAATGCGGGTTCAATCGGATTTTGGCGTATGTACCGTTCAGAAGCGAGCTGAACATATCGCCTTTTGTAGAGTGGTGCTGGAGCTCCGATGTTGAAGTATGGGTTCCACGGTGCAGGAGACAAGATCGCTCCATGACGTTTTATAGACTGCGAGACTGGGATAATCTGGTTGATGGCGCTTATGGCATTAAAGAGCCCGATCCGGAGACGATGGAGACGCTGTCTGAAGCCGTCTTGCCCGATCTGGTCATCGTACCGGGTCTTGGATTCGATTATCATGGAGGGAGAATCGGCTATGGCGGTGGCTATTACGACCGTTATGCGGCAGCGGCAAGCAATGACTGGAAGAGCAAGCCAGTGAGCTGGATTGGAGTGGGCTACGAATCTCAGATTATGGAGAAGGTGCCAACGGAAGCGCACGATCTCCGTCTAGGCGGAATAGCTACCGAGACGGGGGTACGGACTTCAATTGAAGCGTAATGGGAGCTGCTCTCCAAGTTCTGGCGGCAAGAGCGGCGATTATACAAGAACTGCTGGGATGGGAGGAAAGGGACATGCAGTGGAAAGTGGCAATATTGACAGCCAGTGACAAAGGTTCGCGAGGGGAGAGGGAGGATACTAGCGCACAAGTCATACGCGAGCTGGTGGAGGAAGAGCTGGGCGGCGTTATCGTGGATTATCGTATTGTACCGGATGAGCAGGATGAAATTATGGCCGCCCTCATCGAGATGACGGAATATTATCAGGCGGATCTTGTGTTGACGACAGGAGGAACGGGGCTAGCGCCGCGCGACATAACCCCAGAAGCGACGAAGAAGGTGATCGATCGCGAAGTGCCGGGCTTGTCGGAAGCGATGCGAATGGGGGCTATGAAGAAGAGCAGACAGGCCATGTTGTCCCGCGGCATATGCGGCATTAGAGACAGCTCGCTAATTGTAAACCTGCCGGGCACTCCGAAGGGCGTGAGTGAGAATCTGCTTGCCATTATCGACCAGTTGCCTCATGCGCTTGCCATTCTGTCGGGACGGCTTGGAGAGCATATTCGTGAGTATAGATAGCGATTAGGGCGCTTGCGGATGGAAAAAGTCAATAGAATACAATATTTATTGCAGAAAGATTGTGATATAATAATCGTAACTGGCAGCATGTCCGTGGATTGGATGATCGCAATTCAGGAGCGATCAAGGCCGCGGATGAAGACATTGTGGGATACGGCGCTTTGCTTGGTTGGTAATAATAACTGAATGACAAGGAGGGAATGTAATGGGAGGCATTGGCGTTACAGGTATGATTTTGCTCGTATTGGTGGCTTTACTTTTGTTCGGCCCTAGTAAGCTTCCGGAGCTTGGACGAGCTGTGGGACGGACGCTGCGTGAATTCAAGTCCGGAGCAAGGGAGATTATGGACGAGACCGATCGCAAGGAAAGCGATAAGCGAATTGAAGTTACGCGGTCAGAAAATAGCGACATGGGAAACAAGCGGCTGCCGGATTAATGGGGTCCGCTTTTTTCTTGCAGTTAGGGGGCGTTCAGCGAGATGATGAAAAGAGACACCGAGGCAGATCGGACCGATCATGACAAGGGAAAGCAGGAAGAGCAGCTAATGCCCCTGCTGGAACATCTAGGAGAATTACGCAAGAGGGTCATTTACATCGTGATTGTTCTTACGATCGGGCTCATTCTGGGACTTACGGTGGCCAAGCCGCTATACAATTGGCTCATGAGCCAGGAACCTGCGGATACGATATCACTAAATGCATTTTCACTATGGGATGGTATCGGCATGTACATGAAGATTGCCTTTGTCATTGCCCTGATTATTACGTTGCCATTTACGGTGTATCAATTGTGGGCGTTCGTCAAGCCGGGGCTGCAGGAGCATGAGCAGCGCTCGACGCTGAAGTACGTGCCGTTCGCACTTATTATGTTTTTGGCAGGACTTTCGTTTGCGTATTTTGTCGTGTTTCCGCTTGCCTTTGGCTTTACAAGAACGATAGCGAGTCATTTGAATTTGGAGGAAACGTACGGTATTGTGCAGTACTTCACCTTTATGTTCAGCATATTGATTCCGATTTCACTATTGTTCGAAATTCCGCTCATTATTATGTTTTTAACTGCTCTGCGCATTGTGAATCCGTTGCGTCTGCGCAAGATGCGTCGGCTGGCTTATTTTATTATGGCGGCTGTAGGTGTGATGATTACTCCGCCTGATCTCGTCTCCGACATTCTGGTCATAGTACCTCTCATTTTATTGTATGAGTTGAGCGTATTGATGTCCGGATTCATTTACCGTAAGCAGTTAGAGAAGGACGCCCAGTGGGCTGAAGGGGAAGCCGAGCCTGGGGTATGAGGCATGCATGATTGCTTCCGAAGAGATGCGCTTGGACATGGATGAGGACAACTGAGGGGAGCTGGACTTGGATGTTGGAGAGTAAGGGGACCGTAGGTAGTGAAAGTGGAAGAAGCTATTGGCTGTGTCAGTTGCAAGCGGTGGCAAAGCCCGTGCTTCAAGCATTGAACGAACGGATGCTGAAGGCGAGAATGCCTGTCGAATGCGTTGAAGGGTGCCAAGAAGATCGGGCGCTGTACACGCATCTGGAAGCGCTTGGACGTCTGCTCTGCGGCATTGCGCCATGGCTTGACAACGATCGGGTCCCTGCCGATGAGGAGGAGCTTCGGAGGAAGTATGCGGAGCTGGCGCGCGGAGCAATTGATGCCGCTACTGATCCCAATTCCGTAGATTATATGAATTTCTCCGAAGGTTATCAGCCCATCGTAGATGCGGCATTTCTGGCTCAAGCGTTGTTGCGCGCGCCGAATGAGCTATGGGTGAAGCTGGATGACCGCGTCCGGAGCAACGTTGTCTCCGCCTTAAGGGCGACAAGAACACGTAAGCCTCATTACAACAATTGGCTTCTCTTCGGGGCAACGATTGAAGCGGCGTTACATATGGCGGGGGAGAGCGATTGGGACCCGATGCGCATCGATTACGCGCTCAAGCAGCATGCCGGATGGTATGCCGGTGACGGCGCATACGGCGACGGGCCGGAGTTCCATTGGGATTATTACAACAGCTTTGTCATTATCCCGATGCTGGTGGACGTGCTTCGCACAGTTGGTAACGAATACGGCGATTGGAGCAGTATGCGAGAAGGCGTCATGAAGCATGCCATTCGGTATGCGGCTGTGCAGGAACGTTTTATTGCGCCGGATGGAAGCTTCCCTCCGATCGGCCGCTCACTGGCTTATCGCAGCGGGGCTTTCCAGAGCTTGGCGCAGATCGCTCTGCTGGACATGCTCCCGGAAGGGCTGGAGCCGGCAGCGGTTCGCTGCGCGCTGGCGGCCGTCATTCGGCGGACGTTGGAAGCCCAGGGCACTTTCACGACTGAAGGCTGGCTGAGAATCGGGCTTAGCGGCCATCAGCCTGGACTGGGCGAAGCTTACATCTCCACGGGCAGTTTATACTTGTGTGCAGCGGTGTTCCTGCCACTGGGCCTTCCGCCCGAGCATCCGTTCTGGAGCGGGGCTGACCGGGAATGGACGTCGCGACTGGCATGGGGCGGCTCACCTATCCCGATTGACAGCGCGTGGAAAGGATAAGAAGAGGGAACCGAAGCAAGCAGTCTCTTGCTTCGGTTTTTTTGGACGGCAAAATTCTACTCTGAACGCTGAAAAGGTGTGTGTAATCCGTCTGAGTGTAGAATTGTATACAGGAGCGTTGAAAAGGTGCATGTGAGCCGTACACCGGATAGCAAAGCAGGTATGGAAAGTCGTGCAGAAGTGGATGTGGCGGTCGCTATAGAGCTTAAGGGGCTCGAAATGGGCGAATATGCTGGCTAACGGTTGCGTTGGCGCTTATGGAGTCTGGAACGTGAGATATCAGGTGTTACTGCCTGAATTAGGCTTCGTGGTGACCGTTATCGTAGAGAAAAGTGGGATATGAGACGTAATAAGCGTGTTGGTAACCGTAAAAGAGAGTCGAACGAAACGTCCGAGAACGAACAACGAAGTTTGTCATTTGGTGGAGGGATTTCTTCCTTCCGCTACCGATGTTAAAGTGCTGAAAAAATGTGAAGAGATACTTGCAAAGAAGGCCAAAAATGAGTATGATAAAAATGGTTGTTAGCACTAAGAGGTTACGAGTGCTAACAAACACATTAAGCTACAATATTTCGAAGGAGGCTTTTTTCAATGATTAAACCCCTGGGTGAACGCGTATTGGTCGAACCAATGGCCAAAGAGGAAACGACTGCAAGCGGCATCGTGCTGCCGGATACGGCAAAGGAAAAGCCGCAAGAAGGCAAGATTGTAGCCGTTGGCAGCGGAGCGCTTAAAGATGGCGAGCGTGTAGCGCTGGAAGTAAAAGTAGGCGATCGCGTTCTGTTCTCCAAATATGCAGGCACAGAGATCAAGTATGACGGCAAAGAATATTTGATCATGAAGGAAAGCGACATTCACGCAATTTTTGAATAGGAAATTGCTTACAAATACTTAATAACAAAATCTTGGGAGGTATATACACATGGCGAAAGATATCAAGTTCAGTGAAGACGCTCGTCGCGCAATGCTGCGCGGTGTGGACGCTCTTGCAGATGCGGTAAAGGTAACGCTTGGACCGAAGGGACGTAATGTCGTACTGGAGAAGAAGTTCGGCAGCCCGCTCATCACGAATGACGGCGTGTCCATCGCGAAGGAAATCGAGCTGGATGACGCATTCGAGAACATGGGTGCGCAGCTGGTGAAAGAAGTAGCAACAAAAACAAACGACGTAGCTGGCGACGGTACGACTACGGCTACCGTTCTGGCTCAAGCGATGATCCGCGAAGGTCTGAAAAATGTAACGGCTGGCGCTAACCCGATGGTGATCCGCAAGGGCATCGAAAAAGCGGTAAAAGCAGCTGTAGAAGAGCTGAAAAGCATCTCCAAGCCGATCGAAGGCAAGCAATCTATCGCTCAAGTTGCCGCTATCTCTTCCGCTGATGAGGAAGTAGGCGAGCAAATCGCAGAAGCAATGGAGAAAGTAGGCAATGACGGCGTTATTACGGTGGAGGAGTCCAAAGGCTTCATTACCGAGCTGGAAGTGGTTGAAGGCATGCAGTTCGACCGCGGCTATATCTCCCCATACATGATTACAGATACAGACAAGATGGAAGCGGTGCTTGACAACCCTTATATCTTGATCACAGATAAGAAGATCTCCAACATTCAAGAAGTACTGCCTGTGCTGGAGAAAGTCGTACAATCCGGCAAGCAGCTTCTGATCATCGCCGAGGATGTAGAAGGCGAAGCGCAAGCAACACTCGTCGTGAACAAGCTGCGCGGCACATTCACTTGCGTAGCGGTTAAAGCTCCTGGCTTCGGCGACCGTCGCAAAGCAATGCTGCAAGACATCGCGGCTCTGACTGGCGGTCAAGTGATTACAGAAGAGCTTGGTCTCGACCTGAAATCCACTGACGTGACACAGCTTGGTTCCGCTCGTCAAGTGCGCATTACGAAAGAAAACACAATTATCGTGGACGGTTCCGGCGATTCCGCTGACATCCAAGCACGCGTGAACCAGATCCGTGCGCAACTGGAAGAAACAACTTCCGAGTTCGACCGTGAGAAGCTGCAAGAGCGTCTGGCTAAACTGGCTGGCGGCGTAGCGGTCATCAAAGTCGGCGCAGCTACTGAGACTGAGCTGAAAGAGCGCAAGCTTCGCATCGAGGACGCTCTGAACTCCACTCGCGCGGCTGTAGAAGAAGGCATCGTATCCGGTGGCGGTACTGCACTGGTTAACGTATACAAGGCCGTTCAAGCGGTTGAAGCGCAAGGAGACGAAGCGACTGGCGTGAACATCGTACTTCGCGCGCTGGAAGAGCCAATCCGTACGATTGCTGCGAATGCAGGCCAAGAGGGCTCTGTTATCGTTGAGCGTCTGAAAGGCGAGCAAATCGGCATCGGCTACAATGCGGCTACTGGCGAATGGGTGAACATGTTCGAAGCGGGTATCGTTGACCCTGCGAAGGTAACTCGTTCCGCGCTGCAAAACGCTGCTTCCGTAGCGGCTATGTTCCTGACGACAGAAGCTGTCGTTGCCGACAAGCCTGAGAAGAACGCACCGGCTGCTCCTGATATGGGCGGCATGGGTGGAATGGGCGGCATGGGCGGCATGATGTAGGTTAATGCCTACAGCCCAGCAATACCAACGGTTTTGTTGAACATATACCGCCAAGGGTAACATTGGGGTAACAATTGGCGGTGAAGAATTAGAGGTTTTCCATGAGTTGAGCAAACTTGTGGAAAGCCTCTTTTTTCATTCTCTTTGTAATGGCAGATAAACCTGCTTCAAGTTTTACGTCGCAGGCAGGGTAAGAGTGAAGGTGGTTTGTTCATTTGGTGTGCTGATCACTTGGATTGTTCCTTTATGAGCGTCGGCGATTTCTTTGACAATGGATAATCCGATGCCGATCCCTTCTCCTTCCCTTCCGCTGGACCCCCGGAAAAATCGTTCAAAAACACGGGAACCCAGTTCTTCAGGAATACCGGGTCCGTGATCGGTGAAGTTGATTTGACAAGCATCGTTTTTTTGCTCCAACATGATTCCCAAGTACTTCCCAGAATTGCCGTATTGAATGGCATTGTCTATGAGGTTGCGAACGGCTCGTTCAAACATTGGCAAGTCCATTTTCATATAGATCGGATACTCGGGAATGTGGATATCGAAGTCGATCCCTTGTGACTCCAAGACATGGACATAATCTGCCGCAATCCGCCTTAATTGTTCGGATACGTTGACCGTCACCATATGAAATCGATCTTCTTGTGTATCCAGCTTGGAAATTTCAAATAATTTCTGTAGAAGCTGGTCCATATATTTGGATCGGCGCAAAATAATCTCAGTATATTGTTTTTTCTCCTCTTCGTCCTGATAAAGATTGTTGTCGAGGAGTTCTGCATAACCTTGAATCATCGTCATCGGTGTTCTCAGGTCGTGTGATATATTCGCAATTAACATTTTTCGCTTGTTTTCAAACTCTTGTATTTGGTTGACGTGGTCACGGATTCGCTCGGACATTTTGTTGAACCGGCGTGTTAGTTGACCGATTTCATCCTCGGATGGATCGCGGATGATTTTTTGTTGATCGAGATTGGTTTCAGACAATCCTTCGTTTAATTTTTGCAATCGCTTCCGCAATTTCGTGAAGAAGAAATAAGTAAAAAGATAAGGTGTAATGAAAAAGAAAAGTAATGGTAGGATCAGCGTGACGAAATCAGCGTTTTTCTGCACAAAAAATTGCAGTTGTGTGGCTTTCATCGCGTCACTGGGGAGGTGCAGATGCAAAAAGTAGTGTTCTCCCGCAATATCGGCCGGAAAAATCATATGGACGGGCTGACCTGCTGTCCATAAGCTGTAAGGTTGATTGACAAAAAGGTTGCTGTACTCAGAAAAGGTGTATGGCATTGTTCTACGTTCCGTGGAGTACAAAATGTTACCGCCAGCAGAGAACCATTCAAATTCAACAGAGCGATGTTCGGCTTCATAGTTACGGATGATTTTATTGAGAGAAGAAGAGGTGACGTTGGAATGTCCGACTTCGTTGATCACTTCATCTGCCAGGATCGTTAATGTTTGATGGGTGTATCCATGATTGTACATCTTTCCGATGACTATAGCACTGCTGACGAATAACACCACTGCAACGATACTGCTGATCGTAAAGTATATCCATAATTTTAATGACAGCTTCATGTGTCAACCTCCTGGAAGCGATAGCCGATCCCGCGTATCGTCTGAATGTAGCGAGGATTGGCGGGATCATCCTCAATTTTCTTGCGCAAAAAATTAATGTACACATTGACCGGATTCACATCGAATTGATCAAGTTTCCATATGCTTCGAAAAATGTCTTCCTTCGTAAATACATACCCGGGCTGGCTCATGAATAGCTCTAACAGTTGGCCTTCCAGCGGAGAAAGTGAAATCGTTCCCGACGATTTGTGCAGCTGCTGGATCGTTGGGTCATAGGTCAGCTCTCCCACACTTAATTTATTTTCCAGCAAGGAGGGATTCCACCGGCGAAGATTAGCTTGAACCCGGGCAATCAATTCACCTGTGCTGAATGGTTTGGTGACATAATCATCGGCTCCCATTCCGAGTACTTCGATTTTGTCCGTATCCAGTTGCCGCGCACTCAAGACAATGACTGGCATCTTCAAATGGTGTGATTTCAAGTATTGAAGGACTTCCCAGCCATTCATATCCTCCATCATTAAATCAAGAATCACTAAATGTATCCTGTTTTGCTGGAGAATAGATACGGCTTCCCTTCCGGATTCGGCTTCATACGTTTGCATGCCGGATGTATGCAGACTCACCTTAAGTAGTTGTCTGATCTCTTTTTCATTATCTACGATCAAAATGTTTGGTTGACTCATGTCTACTCTCCCGCCCCTGTTTAGGTCTATCCCTATTATAACCTACCAATTCCACCAGATAGAAAGCGATCATGCATTCTTTAAGGTTTCTTTAAGGGAGTTGGCGTCCGTTAGATGGTATGCTTAGCGCATATTAAAATGGGTTTTGTTTCGCGGGAAATCATTGCTACGGAGAGGTTAGGTGGATGCTAGACATGAAGGTGCGTTACAGAAAAAACATTCGGAGGATTATCCTAAGCATACTTTGCATGCTTATGCTGGTGACTTGGATGCCGATGCAGAAAGCGGAGGCGGCTACGTTTGCCGGAGGAGATGGGACGGCGGGCAATCCGTGGCAAATTGCGACGGCGGAGCAGCTGAATTTGCTGCGCAATTATTTGGGCAGTGCTCACAGCGACAAGCATTTTATTATGGTGAATGATATTGATTTGGGACCCTATCTGTCTCCGGGAGGAGACGGTTATGCGAGCTGGGGCGATGCCGGCTGGCTACCTATAGGCACGAATGCTTCCAATAGTTTTTTTAATGGTGGCTTCAATGGGGACGGTCATGTGATTTCCGGGTTCATGATCAATCGGCCTACCGATAATAATGTGGGGTTATTCGGTGCAACTGGAGGCGAACTGATTAATATTGGGCTGCGGGATGTACATATCGTTGGACGTGAGTCCGTTGGTTGTTTAGCGGGATTTCTCAGCGTTACGAGCGTTAGCCATACATTTTGCAGCGGGGAAGTTCAGGGAAACAACAGGGTTGGCGGATTAGTGGGGAGCGCCACGAATGGAGCTTTTATCCAATATAGCTTTAGCCAAGTGAATGTAGAGGGAAATGACTATGTTGGCGGACTTGTTGGATATACCACTTCGAATACTAGTCCGGTGTCGAAAGTTGCATTCAGCTACAGTACGGGAAGCGTGACGGGAACGAACTATGTTGGCGGGCTTTTGGGACTGAACAACGGGGGCTTGGAAAATTCATTTAGCACGGGTAGGGTGACAGGCACGGCTGTTGGAGGTCTGATTGGTTTGGAAGCGCCTTGGGCAAGTGGTGAGTATGCCGGGAAGAGCTTCTGGAATACAGAAACGAGCGGACAGATGAGTGCCGGTGGATCGTATGGCGTTGGATTTGTAAGCGGGATAGATACCGCTTCCATGAATCAGGTCAGCACCTATGCAGGTTGGGATTTTGCAACGGTCTGGGAGCTGCTTCCTGGCAACGTATATCCTACGCTGCGCGGCGTCTGGGAAGTCGATCAGGAGGGAATGATTGGGCCGAAGCTCGAGCATGCTTATGTGGAAGCGAATGCGGCGGATAGGCTGGTGCTTGAGTTTGATGAAGCGGTACAGCTGACGGATGCAGGCGGTGCGAGCAGTATGGTGTTTGACAGTGAACTGCCAGGGGGCAATACGGCGGTGGGTTTAAGTTATCTAGGCGGTTCAGGCACATCGAAGATTACTCTGCAAATGGACCGTACCTTACTATTCGATCAGACGATGACTTTTTCGTATGACATCACTGATGGAAATATGGAGGATTTGGAAGCCGGTCCGTTATTGAGCGTGCAGGATGTACAGGTTACGCGGAATGCTCAGGTTTCAGCGGTAGACAGTCATTATACCGTCGATCAAGCGGCGAACGAGGTCCGTGCCAATGCCAGCCATCTGTTCGCAGGTTGGACAGAGATTGGGGAGCTGCTGTCCCGTTTGAATAAGCATCCGAATGCAGCCTGGAAGGTTGTCTCTGCTGGAACAGCGATTACGAATGCAAGCGACTTTGACAGTGCAGCGGCAAAAGCGGCAGCTGCGACCCTTGCAGCCGGTGACGAACTGGCGGTGAAGGCATCGAATGGAGTGGTCCGTCTGTATGCGATTGAATCTGATGTGGACCACACACCACCAGTAGTGACCGTGACACTGCAATATCCCGACCATACCGCTTATTCGAGCGGCAGCTGGACGAATCAAACGGTAACCGCAAGTGTATATGCGGCTGACACGGGAAGCGGTGTCGATACGGATACGATTGAATATTCGTTAGATCATGGGACTAGCTGGACCGTCTATACGACTCCGGTAACGTTCGCGGATGAGGATTCCCATTCCTTCACAGTGAGAGCAACGGACAAGCTTGGAAATACAAGCACAGCGGTAACGAAAGTCATCAACATCTCCAGAAGCGGCTTGACGTTGGATATTCCCCTTGCTTTTACGGCAGATGCATCGGCGTATACGAGCGGGGAATGGACCAAGGAGAGTGTGACGGCGAGCGTCTATGCGAGTCAAAGCACCTCTGGCGTGAACATCACATCGACAACCTACTCCTTGGATGGGGGAACAACGTGGCAGGCGTACACGTCATCGCTGCTCTTTAACAGCGAAGGCACATATACGTTAGATGCGAAGGCGACTGACAGTGCGAATAACGAGGTAACGGCTTCCAGAACGATTCGGATTGACCAAACGGCGCCAAGCGTCAGCTTTGGTACGAACGGCAACTCACCCGCCCAAACGACGGTAACCTCCTCCGTATACGTGATTGACACAGGGGGCAGCGGTATGGATTCGAACTCTCTGCAATATGCATGGACACAGAGTACAAGCTCACCGGGAGGCGGGACGACATGGACTTCCTTTACGAACGGAGACATATTAACACAAAGTGGTGTGAGCGGGGATTGGTATCTGCACATCCGAGCGCAGGATAACGCAAGGAATCCGATTCCTGCCGTGTCTGCGGTGTCCAACCGCTTCCGGTTATATGTACCGAGTACGGGCAGCGGACATAAGAAAAACACAGATAATCAAGGAAGTTTAAAGGGAAATGAAGTGCGTTTATTAGACGGCACGACCTTGATTGATACGACCGTTGCCAAGAAAGTGACCCGGCCAGACGGCACTGTAGTAGAGCAAGTGACACTTGATGCAGCGACATTCGATCAAGCGTTGGATGTATTGCAGAAAGATCGTAAATATCACTTAACGATTAATATTAACGATACCGAACGAGCGGTCGGGGTCCAGCTTCCGGCTTCATCCATAGTATCGGCGGCGAAGTTCGCACCGAATATGATCATCGAAGTACAGTTGAACGGCTCAAGCTATCAGTTAGCGATTCTAGCGTTGGAGCTGGAGAGAATGGCGTTGGAACTTGGCGTGGATCTGAAAGAGCTGAAGGTCAACGTTACGATTGAACGAGTAAACGAAAAAGCCGAAGCAGAGATTCGGCAAGCGGCTGACCTCCAAGGGCTTCATTTGGCGAGCGGCATCATTGACTTCAAAGTGACAGTTGAAGCGAATGGGCAAACGAAGGCAATCACCGACTTCGGCGGAACGTATATGGCGAGGTCGATCGTGCCGAACGCAGATCAAGCGAACCAAAATTTAATGGGTGTTTTGTATGAGGTGACAACAAAAAAATTCCATTTCGTACCTTCTCAACCGAATGTTCGCTCGGACGGGACTCAGGAAATGGTGATGAATGTACCGCACAACAGTATGTATGCGGTCGTAGAAGTTCAGAACAAGACGTTTGAAGATTTACTAGGTCATTGGGCGAAAAGGGAAGTGGAGTTGCTGGCTTCCAAGCTTATCGTTAATGGCGTGGCAGAGAATCAATTTGCACCGAATAATGAGATTACTCGAGCAGAGTTTGCAGCGTTACTCGTTCGTTCCCTCGGACTTGCGATCGCACCGAATGGAGCACAGACAACGAGCCCTTTCAGCGATATCTCAGCAGACACATGGTATGCTCCAGCGGTCGCTGCAGCGGTGGAAGCTAATCTGATAAATGGTTATGAAGACGGGTCATTCCAACCGAATCAGTCGATTAGTCGAGAAGAAATTGCAGTCATCATCGACCGGGCGAAGCGATTAGCCGACACGAATACGAAGCGAGATCAAGTTCATGTGAGCGAAGTATTAACCCGTTTTGCCGATCAGACCGATATGGCGAACTGGTCGAAGCCATCGATCGCAAATCTTGTTCAAGACGGGTTAATCAACGGACGAAGCGAGAATGAATTCGCACCACAAGCGCATACAACCCGAGCTGAAGCGGCTGCGTTGATTGAACGGTTGTTGAAACAGTTGAAGTTCATTTAGGGACAATTGTCGTCTCTGCATGAGGGATGATTCTCATACGGACAACAAAATTCCGTAATCGTCGAAAAGTATATTCGCCGTTTTTCTTCTTGGGCTTGTCGTACTAAGTTAATGGTGGCATCTTCGTTGTCCAGAATGGAGATGACGATGTTCGAATCGAATAAATATCCGGAGTGGTTGCGAGTCGCTTTCCCCAGCTCTCCCGTGACTCCTGAATATGGTCTAATAATTCTTGTGCTTCCCCCGGCTTCAGAATTCCAGCCACACTTAAAATGTCATCGACTGAGTAATCATCAAAGTCCTCGATGGTTTCTGCTTCAAGGTCTATGACAAGCTTCTTGGTGGAAATATTGTTTTCAGATAAAAACTCTCTTAAGTCTTTTGCTATATGAGGATGGAGTTTGCGTACCATTGACATGGAGAATCACTCCCTTATCAAAATATGTTGCAAAATCGGTTCGCTTCCGCTATCTCTACTTATAAACAATTATACCCGATAATGGAATGAATGGATATGATCGCGGCGCACAGAACGAGCCATTATCGTGTGCCCTTCTTGTATGATTGAGATTGATGGTAGTGGCCACAACTTGCCCACGTTTTGTCCACGAACTCTACGTATGCATTGTATTCACACGGAGTTATCGAACCAAATCTTCAAGAAAATCGGACAAATACCCCACCAAAAGACTCAAAAAACACATAAAAAAGCTTTTGTCTCATGGGCGGCATGATGTGATGAAATCATTATCGAAGTAATTCGATGATGAGCGACCGCGCTTAAGCGGTAGATTTCATCGCCGACTGGACAGAATGCGTCCAGTGCGGTAATCAGGCTGAAAAGCCTGTAACATCAACGGTTTTCTGTTCTAGGAAATGCGAAATGCCGTTTGACCATATTCTGACCACATCGAATAAAAATAGGCTTCTCACGAGTTCAAAATTCGAACTTGTTGAGAAGCCTTTTTTTGTTAAACATTGCGTAAATCATCATCAGGGCTGCAACTAAGACATTCCGGCTGTAGTCAAAGTGCTTCAGTATGTACCTTATGTCTAAGCTTGTCGCCATTGTGAGAAACAGGAGATTCACACGCCTATTCAAACAGCGCCAATGCCTGCTCCTGTCGTGCCAGGCAGCCTGGTAAGCCCATCCATGATGGCCTATGTCATGAGCCAGAAATATGTGGACAGCTTACCGCTTTATCGTCAAGAGAAACAATTCCAACGTCTTGGCGTAAAGCTGTTCCGACAAACGATGGCAATTTGGATGATCGCAGGAAGTGAACGTTGGCTAGCTCCGTTATATGAGTATATGCATGAGGAACTCTTAAAGCTAAATACGCTCAGCGCTGATGAAACGACGCTACAAGTGCTACGTGAGCCGGGACGTGCCGCGCAAACCAAATCGTAACTCTGGCTATATGGCAGTGGACGGCTTACCGCAATTGCCTAATACAACGGATTCGAAGGCATTAAGCAAATTAGCTCCTTGTTCGGATTCTCTGCATTGACCTGTCGCGTTCATTCAAAATAACTCCCCCCGCAGCTTCAAGCCTGTTGGCGATGTACGATTCATTTGCCTTTGCACTTCTTCAATACTTCGTATATCCCTCAACATTCATCTGGTATCCCCAAATGTGTAAATCATAAGTTTAAAGTTTTCTTTACATTTCTAAAGAAATCGACAATATCTGATATAGTAATTCTATATACCTAGGAATGACTAGTAGTGGCTTATTTTCATTAATGCCGGCAAGGAGGCTCAAATAGATTAGCATACAGATCGAAGCGAATAGAGTAGTGGATACGATGGAAAAACGAAAACAAGCACGATTATACGAGGAGGTATTTTATGAAGAAGATTTTAAGCTTGATACTAGCACTCACGCTTTTAACCTCAGTAGCACCCGTTTATGCGAATGTAGACACAGAGTACAACTATGTGTTCGGTGTGAAAACAGGAGGAAACGGAACAGATGATGAAATTTATATGGGCGTTAGTACCTATGAACCAGGAGTATACTCTGACCATGTAGCGAATATTGACGGACCTGGCGACGACTTTGAGCCTGGTTCTTTTGCCCAATACCCATTTAAAATGAAAAATATTCCACCATGGAGAATGAATGAATTCGTTTTTTGGCTGGTGGGCAGTGATGACTGGTACGGTGAATCTGTGGTTCTGTGGCTTCCTTATCATGATGGGACATTAAATCCAACACAGGCGAAGACCATTCCAATACACTCATGGACAAAAGACCTTGGCAGACTTTATCGTGATATTTCTGACGTAACACAAAGAAAATTTACAAGTTTAGGCGACGTTGATACGCGTGGGGGAGAATTCTATCTTGATCCTGCTTCATCAGGCTCTGAACGTGTAGAGTGGGACAAAATGGTCAGGGATCAATACGGTCACTATGACATTATGCAATATGAAGATGCTCCTATTATAACTAGTCCTACACTTTCGGATGACTCTGTAGGCCAAGATTGGTTAACATTTCAAGAACCAACAAAAACACAGAACTTCAAGTTGGATATTGACCGTAAAAAACTTCATGATGCAATGGTTGCACAGGACAAAGCAGAGATTACCTTAACTTATAGGGTGGCGCTTCTTGCTCAGTCTACAAATGCTGAAAGTCTTGGAGGGACTTTTGCCCACACAGCTTCAGGAAATCCCGGAGCTAAAACCTATTTAACAACAAAAATTGGGCAACAGGATTACTATTATAAAGATGTAACCTATACTTTTTATCGAAGTATATATGACCTCGGTAACCCAAATATTACACAAACGGCTACCTTTTCGCATGGCACTGACAATCGATATCTAAATCGAAAATTTACAGATGTTAATATTACAGTTGACGTGGTTTCACTTCATAAAAAAAACATGACGAAAGAAGAAAAAACGGAGCTCACAACAAACTTCCAAGCAACACCTGTATTATATCTTGGAAATAGCACTGAAACACCGCTTGCTAACCTTACTATGACGAAGCTCCCGGCATGGGATGGTACACCAAGCGGGACACTTCAGTTTACTGGAAAAGTGCCGCTGGATGTTAGTGAAATTGATGGCGAGGGTATAAGGCTTCAGCTTGATAACGTATCTACCTATTTAACGAAAAATGGTCAAGCTCAGTCCTATCATTTGGAAAATCCAACGCCAGAATCAACAACATCACAAAGTTTTTATTTTTCAACTCACAAAGTTGACACAAAAACACCAACCATAAGAGTGACCGATGAAAATGGACTGGATCTAACAGGACAAAATTCAATTCAAAACAACATCAAAAAGATGCATGAATTTTATATGGTTTCAAGCGAAACGCTCTATCCAGACGGAAATGTCGCCCACACCATTAATAATCAAAATTATTTTAAATATGAGCTGTACAAGAAAACCAATGATTCCTATGAAACGGCAATGACAAGAATAACAAACTTTGACGGTACGGGAACTGCAGCTAGAGTTACAGCACCTATTAGTACGCAAGTATTAAAAGGGGTTAGTATAAACCTACGTCCAGTTGATCTGACGGAAGGTGAGTTTAAGCTTCGATTGTACGGATGGGATAAAGCTGACAATCCACTAGGCGATGCCGGATATACAGAAATTGAAAATATTAAACTTGATAACCAGGCTCCACGAGTGACCATTCACGAAACTGTACATCCGCAAGATGCGCAGCTTCGCAAAAGAAATGACTATCGTTTTGAAATGAACGACCTTCAACAAAGCTCTAACGGCTGGTCAAGGACTTATTATACGTTTATAAGCGGAACTGCGACGCCACCTGACACTCCAATCGATCAAATTGAACCTGTATCAGGAGAAATGGCTTCAACTCAAGGGATGTGGGCATATGTAGACTCAGAAGGCGATAGCTCAACTGCTATGATATCCATTCCAAAAGGTGAGAACTTTGACGGAACTCTCTATTATTTCACAGTAGACTCCCTTGGAAACGATTCAAGAGACGAGCAAGTGTCCAGGTATTATAAAAGACCTGTGAAGATTTTCAATGGGGATGTTGTCGACACACTCATTACGGAGGATTCCAGTCTTCCAAAGCCACGGTTCAACATCAGTTTCGACATAAGCGATCCAAACATTGAAACAAGTTATAGATGGATTTCTCATCCGAGCAATGATCAAAGCCTTGTACAAAACTTTAGCGTATATGAATCGAGCCATGATGTTGGAAAAGTTCAAATCGATTTAATGAATGGAAGATATATTCTTGAATATAGAGTTACAGATAAACAGTCTGGCAACACTGCCGAATTTTCACGAGAATACATTTATGACAACTATGCCCCGGAGATTAGCTTTATCGTTGGAGATCAGATACAGTATTTTAAGTCCATACAACAGTTTAAAGTTAAAGTGACAGATACAAGTGGAATTGCAAGCGCATATTACTATCTATCTAGAGCAGAAGTAGACGAAAGAAGATCTGGAGAACCAAACTATCCACTGACACTGACAAAAAACAGTGAAAATATTTCAGAAGTTGATCAAACTTTGACGATGTCAGGAATTTTCAATGGGGCGTACAGTATTGTTGTTGTGACGACAGATATTCATGGAAGAGAAAGCAAGAAAATTTCCCCATACTTTGGAATGAGGACATACCAGCCTAGGCTAGAGAAATTCCAACATTCTCAACCAAAGACTATAAATGGAATAGGGGCGACAAATGATGGTTCATATAGAATTTCTGCTATTTTAAGAGAAGCTCATCAATCGTATACTCTTGATAGTCCAATGAAAAATCAAAAACCGGTATATTATGCAACGACTGATGGCGCGCCAATTGAGAATTATGTTATCGTACCAGAATTTTCAGCCATTAATTGGAGTGGGGGATATTATCAATTTTCACTTGACACCCCTATTGCACTACAAGAAGGTGTTAACACCCTTTATTTTCAGTTTGGAATAATAAATCCAGATGGCGTAAGACCAGAGTTTTTATCGGACGCAACATCTATCCAGATTTTATACGACAGTAAGGCACCAACCTTTGAATTGCCGGACTATAGCACAATCCAGCCAACAAACGCACCAGTGACAGCAACAATAGTAGCAAATGATGTGGGCACGGGAATTAGTAAACTGACAGTTGCGCCAGAAGATGGGGGCAAAATCACGGTTTCTCCCTATACAAACGGTGCATTCACCGTCACGATTAACGAAAACATAACAACAAATCTAACACTAGCTGACGAGCTTGGAAATAGTGTTCTTGTCCCTATTACCGTTTCAAACATTGACAAAGCAGCTCCATCTGCGATTGCGTCAAGTGACATCGTAACAAATGGAGCAAGACAAGATGGTCTGATTACAGTTGATGTTTCTGACAAGAATGACACAACCGTTTCATTCGCACTTATTAAAAAACCAACAGAAGACCATATTCTAACAGAAGCTGACTATGCATTGTTTAATACAAGTCAATCCGTGGCAATGCAAAGTAGTCCGGTAATCGTTAATGGCGAAGGAAACAAACAGAAAACCTATACGATTGACTTGAAAGGGCTTAGTGGAAGCTATGCCATTGGGATTAAAGCCATTGACTCAGCAGGCAATGTGACGGAGAAATTATTCTATGACGCCAAACTGGACCTGGTTGACGCGGAAGCATCCATTGTAAGTGTTAGCGCAAACCCTGCAACAACAAAAACGACCTCAACGGTTACCGTTACATTCAACGTTCCAGTAACCGTAATGCCTAACGCGCCTGCCCAAGGTGATGCTGTAGGGGCAATGGCAATGTCGAACCTTCTTTATACCGGACTTTTAACAACATCCGCTAACTATGTGATGAACTATGATGTTGTGATTCAAAACAACAATAAAATCAGCCTCTATATTCAGGACGAGGTCGGAAGGGATCGTGTTTTAGAATTCACACCTGATGTTGAATTTGTTGCAGGATTTGACATTACGGGGTATGTAGAGAAAAATGGACAAACCATCCAAAACGGAGGGTTTATATCCTATACCCAAAACGATAAGCTTTACTATGTTGTCGTTCCCAACCCAAATTATTCTGGACAATATTTCTTTGTTGAAAATGCAGTGTTGTCTGGATTAGAGCTAAATACAGAGCTAAGTGTTCTTGATCCTTCCTTTACAGAGGGAGAAGGAGCAGAAGGCGGAGAAGGAAGAACTGTTACGGCTGCTACATATGGTCCAGCTTATTCAAAGCTTGTTTTTGAAGCGCTAAGAGATGGCCAAACATCAAAATCTGCTTATTTCGAGGCCTACACAACAGAAGGAATGGAAGCCGATCGGATGGAAGCTGAATATGTTGCAATCTCAGTCGTTGACGAAACTGCGCCTGTTGCCAATGTGAACTATTCGATCACAGAGTCAACCAACCAAAATGTTAACGCAACACTTGCTATATCCGACCCGGAAAGCGGAATTTTGAAGCTTGAACGTTCGTATGACGGCACAAGCTATAGCCCAATTGACTCCATTGTTTCGCACACCGAAACATTCGAGCAAAATGCAACGGTATATTTCAAAGTGACAAACAAAGCAGGAATAGAAACAATCGTGCCAGTTACAGTTTCAAATATTGATAAAACGCCAATTACAGAAGGCAGACACTACACGGTTGAATACGCCTACGAGAACTATCTTGGAAATTGGGTTCCAATCGAAGAAGGAAAAGCCTATAGAAAGGTTATGGCAACGCTCACGTTTATCGGTGGCGAAAAAACGCTTTCTATGATAAACAATAACGCCGCACTTTCAAGGACTTTAACTCAAGAGGTTAACACATTCACATTTGAGTTTAGAGATGAGTCGGGAAACACAGGTTCGCATACGGTTAGGTATGACCATTTTGACAATACAATTGGTCAAACATCCTATGTGTTATCAAACACTTCCAAGACAAATCAAAATATTTTTGCAACGATCACTTTATCGGATGATTCAGGTGAAATAGCATTTGCGGAGGTTAAAAAGGGCGATGTGGTTTATCCATTCATAGGTGAGCCGCTTGAAAATGAATATGTCGTTGAGCTTGACAGCTCGGGCATTTATTATGTGACAGCCTATGACTACGCAGGAAACGAGTGGACGACTCCAATCACAGTTTCCAACATTAACAAAGAGGCGCCAATTGCAACCGGAAGGACTTACAGCGCACTTCCAACCGCAATTACTACACAAAGCGTGAATGTGGAGTTGACACAGTTCAGCAAAGATATCAAAACCATTACAGTCACCGGTGTAGAACTGACCGGAAGCCTAACTGCCAACGATATCGTATATATCCCTGGCACCAAAGCTGTTCGCTTTAGAAAGAATGGTACGGTAACGATGTTCTTTGTTGACGACTATGGTAACGAAGGTCATGAGGTTATTACCATTTCAAATATTGTGTCCACACCGCCTCAGATTAGCGCAATTGCAACATTAGCAGAAGATAAGCTGAGCGTTAATGTAACATTTGACCAAATCCGTGATAGTGACGGCGTTCCGCTGGACATTCTTAGAAAGATGACAGATCTTACCGTTTCTTATCGTGGATATGATTATGCGCTTTTAACTGAGGTGACGAATGAAAACGGTGATGTAGTGTCTACTAAAGAGGCAGTTATCAACGTTAAGACGAATGGGGAGCACGTCTTTCGAGTTAGAGACAAAACAGGACTAACACAAAAAATTCTGCTAACGATTGAAGGAATTGAAGTCGGAGCACCCAAGGTTAAAGAAGTTCGTTGGACCTATAAATATCTTGAGAAAAACCAGGCTGGTCAGTGGGTGGAGAAGGATCATCAAAACAAGATTAATGTTGGAGTTGACACATCTGGAAAAGAAGAAGGTTATGTTGTCGGAATCGATAAAAATCCAACAACAAATCAAGATGTCAATGTCACTGTAATTACTGACAAAGATGCCAAGTTCGTTGGAGGAAACGACGTTTGGGAACTAGACAAGTCAATGAACTATAGAGAAAATGGACTTTATCATTTTAACCTTCAAGGAAGAACCGGGGAATCTACCTCATATGGTGTCAACGTTGGTGTAATCGACAAAACACCTCCTGTGCTAAAACTTAATAATGGCGAGGAGCTCATCTTCATCGAAGGAATGACGCCTGCAAAAGATGCCTCTATTGCCTATGACAAGTCAAAGTTGCTCGACTTTGAAGCATGGGATATGGTTGCAGGTCAAAAGGTTGACCTCACAAACCGAGTCACCATAAGCTATGGTGCAGGCGGGCGAGTATTTAATCCTGACAACTTCTCGGCAAATGAATTTAATCGCTCTAATCCTTATTATATCGACTATACAGTAAGAGATGATGCAGGAAATCAAACAACCATTCGTCGAACCGTGCGCCTTGTGGGTCTTTATGACACAATAGCCCTTGTTAACGGAGTTATGCCAGACAGCACAAACGTTGCAACCGTTCTTGGAAACAAAGTTGAGATTTCATTGAAAAACTTTTCCGGGATCTCATATGCACGTTATGAGAAAGGTATTTTAACACAAGGTCAAATGAAAACAAAAGGAACTGTCCTTCGGGAGAAAAACGGAGTTTATACAATGGATAATGTGTCAGAGGGTTGGTATACCGTATATATCCAAACGGATAAACGCGACTATTTCAACATTTCTGTATATGTATCCAATCAAGGAGGGAAGTAGGCAATGACGATCTATAGAATAGTAAGACGCAGCATAGCTGCAACCCTTGTTCTAGCCATGCTATTCACGGTTGCCAGTTTCCCAGATCGTGCAGACGCTAGTAGTGCGAATTATTCAATTGCGAACGAATTTATGAAATATTCTATAAATCCAAGAACGGGTGGTTTTTCAATCGAAACCATTGACGGTCACCCGCAAAAAGCTTTCGACAACAACCTTCCGCTGCTTTATAGGGAGGATGCGGCAAGGAGCAATGGAACATCATTCACAACCGTTCGTATCGACGGAAAAGATTATATTTTCGGTCAGGAATATGGCTGGTTTGGAATAGATACCAAGCTTCATGAACCTGTCGTTTCAGAGCAAAACAGACTTTTAACAGTTGCCTGGGACATCAAGGGCTATACCATCACACAAAAGGTGTCCATTTCTATTGACCCTAACAACTCGATGGCTGGAAACATTGGTATTTCATATGATGTGAAGAATAACAATGCCACAGCCGGAACAGTGGGTATTCGTCTTCTTCTAGACAATGCGCTTGGTTCAGAACTTGATTCACCTCATGTTTTGGTTGACCCAACACAACCGACAATCGTGGAAACCGAATATAGCGGCGACAACCTTCCGCAACAAATTAGATATGTGGATTCTCTTTCAGCTTCGGACAAAATGGCTTATGCCCTTTTGTCCGGCTGGAGCGGCAACAAAAACGTAAACGTAGATAAAGTGATTGTTGGTCACTGGGTTAATCTTGCAAACACAAGATACGATTATACACCCAACCCTAACGTTGACTTTACCAACTATTCAAACAAATATTTAGTTCCTGACACTGCAACTGCTTATTATTGGAGCGAAAAATCAATTGAGCCAGGTCAAGTCAGAATTTCTGAAATGCTCTATGGGATCGGTAACTTTTCTGATCAAACACAAAAGGAGCATGTTTCAATAGGGATCCAAACAGATGATGTTTTACTGACTGGTGACAAAAAAGCATATGAAAACAATGGTGTTTTTAAAGCAACGGTAACCATTGACAACAGTGTCTCCGGGGCAAGAGAGCTCATAGAACCAATTGTGAAGCTTAGCCTCGATGAGGGACTTGTTTTTGCAGCAACGAACACACGAGAATACACGGTGAAAATTTCGGGCGGTCTTAACATTGGAACGGTGTTTGATATTCCAGATGTTGAGATTATCGCAGAGACTCAGTCTATGATCACATCAAAGCGTTTGGTCGTTTCGGTAAACGCAAACGAAATAATTGATTCTAGCACACATAAAACGGTTGATTATAGCGCAAATACAAACATTTTGATTCCTGCAGTTAAAGGAAAGCTTCCGGAAGTTTCAATGAAGCATATATTCCCAGCGGCAGTTTATTATGAAGGAGACAAAAATCTCACCGTTTCTGGTGATATGGAAGTGTTGGAGCAAGCCATTGCTGGTATTGATGGATGGAGTCTTTATCTTGTTTCATCAGCAAGCGGCGAGACTGTTTTGATTGACAAAAGAAAAATAAGTTTTTTAGAAAACGGTAAAACGCTTGCGTTTTCAACTAACGAGAATTTGACGGTTGGAAAATACGATATTGAATTTAGATTTACAAATCAACAGCTAATCGACGCCTTTGGTTCGAAAATGAAAGCAACGGCTACACTCGATGTGACAAATCATATAGCGGATAAAAGTGCAAGTTACGGTATTGTTTCGCTAATTCGATTTACAAACGCTGCAAACAACAGACAGTTGTATGACTATATTAGTTTTGCAAACGAAGATGTCATGAAAAAATTTGTATCTGGCGGCGTTAAAAGAGATGGCATTCTTCACAAAGGCATAGCATTTGAAGAAGATAACACAGAAATTCTGTTGACACTGCGTGGGAAAATCAGGCTTATGGATACAGGTACGGAAAAATATTATTCTGCTAGCAGAGCCGATGGCGACATTACCATCAACAACATCTTGGCTTATGACAGCAACGAAGCCCTTAAGATGACAGTTGACAACAATGGTGCAAAGCTAGAAGGTGATGGCACAATCAAAGTGATCAACTCCATCAATATTTGGCATAATAAGTGGTATTTTGAAGCTAATAATGGAGTGAAATACAGTCTGGATCGGGAGGCTGTTTCCGAGGAGGATGCTCATGCACTTGAGCTTCAGCTTGGGGATGCCGGACAGATGCTGCAAAATATTGCAGGTTTTATGATCAATATTAAATATGGTGTTATGACCCAAGACGATGATGATTTCGGAATTAGCTTTGGCGGAAGGATTTCACTGCCTTTGAAAGCTGCTGACAAGTCGAAGGGAGAGAAAGAGGAAGAGAAAGAGGAAGAGAAAGAGGAAGAGAAAGAGGATGGCTCACTAACTGCAGATGTTCAAGATGTTCTCTATGGAAGTGACGGCGACGAGATCGGTTTTCGCGGCGTTAACACAACGCTATCTGTTGAGCTGCCTGCAGATATATTAGGTCCTTTAGTAGGGAACGAGATCGGTGCCAAAGCCGAAGTAACAATTAACACCATTGAAGATATTTATAAGATTGAAGCCGGTGTTTCGATAACCATGCTGGAAGTAGAAGGGTCATTGGCACTGAAAAAGGTTCGTATTAACGATGTTCCCAAAATGATGCTGGACGAGATCACCTTCTTTTTAGCTGTAGATCCTTCAGATCCTGTAGGTGGTACAATGATAGTACCAGTGGTTGCACCGTATGTCTTTATCACAGGGCTTGGCGGAGGCATTTCAAATCTTGCAGACACCATTGCTGGAGAGCCAGCAGGCGAACTTCCACCACTTACCATCCATCTTCAAACTAGGCTTTTAATTAATGCAATTATTGTAGGTGACTTTAAGCTGGACGCCAAACTATCCGGTCTTGCAATTGAAGGTGCTGGCCGGTTAAATGGAGACGACGAAGGAAGACTTTTTAATCTTCAAGCGGGAATGAATGTTCAATGGATATCGCCTTTTCAGCTAAATGCCTATGGCAATATCAGCATTCACGCTGGAGCCATTCGTGGTGGTATAACGATAAAAATTACGGAAGATTATTTTTATGGTTATGTTTACGCAGGACTGTTCATTCCAGACTCCATCCCATTTGTGGGGGGCAAGGAAATTGGAGGCGTTGAGGCAGCTGTTTCATCTGACTTTGTTGGTGCAAACTTTAAAGTCATTGGGATTAAGCTTGGCTTTATCTATTACTGGAATGGTGATCTAAGCTTTGGCGGCTCAATCGACCTATCTTCAAGAGGAAAGGCCGTTCACTATGTCCACTCAGAAGCGCTAGACGAGAACGGTAATCTCGTGCCAACCACCACGTTATATGGAACGAATATGAGAAGACTCACTACAAAGGCAATGGCTAAAACTCGAGCCGGAAATGGCGTTACAAAAGAGGTTAGTCCAGCAACGAAAGATGCGCTACTCTTTGAAATTCCACTTCGTGGATATGTGAAACCTTCTGCATCAGAAATCATTGTCACCAATCCAGACGGCAAGCAATTGGCAATGGTTGAAGACGATAATGAAGGTAACGGAAACTTTCTTGTTCAATCTTTAGATGGCAAAAATTATTTGTACATTACTGTCACCGACCCAACTCTTATTGTTGCTGGCAACTGGTCCATATCAATTACAACACCTGATGTCTATATCGACAACTTTGAAGTAAACAGTGTTGACAATATGCCAGAGCTTACAGGAATAAGTGCTTCAAATAACGAGGATTCAAGTCGTGATATTAACGTTTCTTGGACAACTGATGGGCAAAGCGAATATTCAGGTGCACTTAATGTCTATGTCACAAAAGACCCGTCCATTATGCAAACCATTGAATCAAGTAACATGCAAGACACTTCATCATTAATTAGTATCGGCAACCTGGAGTTAGATGAAATTGAATCAGGTTCTCATATGTTCACACTTCCTGAGTCCTTCCCTCAAGGGGAATATTATGTTGTAGCTATGCTAGTTAATCATCAAGGTGGAATGAGTAAGAAAATCACGTCTTCAACATTCGCTTTCACAAATCCATTGCTTCCTGAAAAACCACAATCTGTTTCTGCGGTTTACAGTGGTAACGGCTATGTAAAAGTGGATATCACTGGAAGTGACGAAACGACAACGCACTATTTCGTGGCAATCCAAGATGAAGATGGTGTTGAGGTTGAAAATTCCTTTGGTCAATTTAAAGTTGGCAGTGACATCATTCTAAAACCATTAGAAGACCAGACGAACCGACCTCTACTAGAGGAAGGCAAGACTTATGTTGTTAAAGCGCAGGCTGTTAGAATTGTAGAGTCTCCTCTTAATCATACGGAATATTATCGTTCAACCGAATTTGCATCATCGCAAAGCTTTGTTATGCCTTCAATGGACAAACCTCAGCTTGTTAGCGTTGAAACAAACATTGACCGATCAAAAGAACGCTATTATTTAAATACTGACAAATTAGAGGCAACTTACACCTTCGACAGACCTGTTCAAATGACATTGAACCTAAACACGGAAGATAAAAACACGCCTCAGGAGTTTAAGACGGTTTGGTCATTTGAAGAAATACTTGAAGACGGCCAGCATTTGCTTGACTTTATAGCGGTTGGTGAAAACCGTGACACCATTCAAGGCAGCAGGTCATCAGGTGCAATCGGGTTTTCGGTTGATACCCAAGCACCGACGTTACTCCTTCGCGAAGATGTTCAAACAAGCCTTGACGAGGAAAACGTTGAAAACACCGTCAGCAATCAAGTTGTTTTTGTTGGCGCAAATTCAAGGTATAGCTTCCATGGTCTAACAGAACCATCCGCATCATTAACTTTAGACGGCAGTTCAGACGGAATTGTTATTCATCCAGACGGAACATTCGTTGTCAATCGTAAGACCTCAAGCCAAGACCCAGACCAAACCTTGCTTCTTAAGGCGGTTGATGGGGCTGGAAACGAAACGGTTGTTCAAGTTTATCTTGTGAATCGCGCTTTGTCAGAGTTTGAAAGCATTAAACTCATTTCTGATCTTGAAAGCTCTGATGATCAACCTGACTACATCGAACTTGGCATAGGCGGGAAAACATCGCTTTCTGTTAAGGCTCTGCGCACCGCTGGCGACACCGTTCTAGAACCAGAAGACGTTGTGTGGCACGTTCTTTATAATCAGAACATGATCAGCCTTTCACAAGATGGGACAATTGAAGCGTTAGCTCCCGGAGAAACTGCCATCAAAGTTAGCTATAGACTTACTGCTTTTGAAGGTCCAAATGGGGAAGCTGTCTATAAAGAATTGTCAGATGTTATCAAAATTAGTGTAAAAGATCTAGGTTATCGTTATGAAGTTCGCCAAACACAAGGGTTCTCGTTGTACGCCATATACACTGAAATAGACATGGGCAAGGCAACGGTTGTGATTGGAGGAAACCAACAAACTCTTCTATATGACAACCTTAAGAAAGCCTATATTGGTTCTTCAAGGGAACTTGTCACAGGTGAGCAATTAACAGCCAACCTTGCTTTTGAACCAACGGTGAAATCTCCGATTCTTCTTCGTGGAGACACCAATGGTAGTGGGGCTGTGGATAGAGTAGACGTTTTAGCGACAATCGATGCTCTATTAAATAATGTCTACAACGGCTACAGTTCTTCAGAAAACTGGATGAGATCTGATAAAAATGGTGACGGCATTGTTGACATTACTGATGCGCAACTCACACTAATGGAGGCACTTGGAAGATGATAAAATATTTGAAAAGTATTGTTTGCATGATTCTTCTAGTGGCTGTATTACCATCCTATGCGTACAGCGCAAATGATGCCGCAGACCTTGGTTATCATGTAAACATCACCGTAACTGACAGCTCTGGCTCCTCAAGATCATCATTTGAAGTTGGAGAAGAAATTTTTGTGAAACTAAGTCTTTCCTATACGGGCGCTGGAAGAGCGCCCGTATACGGCCTTCAAGGAAAGCTGCAGTTTGATTCTTATGTTCTGAAAAACACCAGTGTTCATATGGAAAAGGACATAGCAATGAAATATTCCGATGGTGTCATCAACTATATCTATCTTGATATGACCGCAGGCGGAAAAGATGATTCAATGCTTAAAAATATTGGAACTGCTGTTTTCCAAGCTAAAAACAATGGAACGTTCAGCTTTTCTTTAGGCAGCTTCATTGTAACCAACAAAGATGCGACACAGCGATATATTGAACCGTTTGAAGATGTGCAAATCATTGTTGGCACTGGAATCAAGGAAGGCTCTAAGTCTTCACTATATGAAGACATTGTTGCTGCAAAATCTTATCTTGCTTCAGTTATTATCGCGGATAATCCCAAAACCATATATAGCCCGAATTACTGGTATTCAACAAAATCCGCTCAACATTTTAGGGATGCTATTGCCGAGGCTGAGGCTGTTTTCGATAAAGAAGATGCCCTGGCTTCGGAAATCTCAGAAGCAATCGAGAAGCTTAGCATTGGCTTTTCCAATTTTGAGAATTCAAAAATTATCGGTCCGAAACGTTGGACTGACTCGGGCAGTAACGCTCCAGTTGATCTTTACTATTCTGTTAGAGCTTCTGTTGAAGGCGGGAATGGCAAAATTGCCGATGGCTTTGAAGCTCAAACGATTCGTGCAACAACCTCTGCAACCATCAGAATGATTCCCGATGAAGGGTTTGAAACCGAATATATTATGATCAACGGTGAAAAGTTTATAGGCCGTGACATTTACACCATTCCAGAGGTTAGCCGTGATACCACTGTTGTTGTTACATTTGCGAGAATAACTCCCTTTACAGATATAGCGCATGACGATTGGTTCTACTTTTCTGTAAGGTATGCTTATAACCAGGGGCTATTCACGGGAACCTCTGAAACAGAGTTTTCACCCTATGGGAAAATGAGCCGTGCCATGCTTGCTACTGTATTATATCGTATGGAAAATCAACCAAATGTCGAATTTGCAGATGTGTTCTCTGACGTTCAAAGCGGTCATTGGTATTCTGATGCTATTATTTGGGCAAACGAAAGCAAAATTGTTAACGGTAAGGGTAAGGGTATATTTGCTCCCAATGATGCCATCACTCGTGAGCAAATTGCTGTTATGCTCTATAGATACGCAAAGGGTAAAGGGTTTGACCTTCATACCGAAAGTTCAAACCTGAGCTTCAAAGATGCAAATAAAATTTCAGACTTTGCCAAAGAGTCCATTACTTGGGCTGTGTCAAAGGGCATTATGAAGGGCAACTCTGATTTGACTCTAAACCCTTCTGGCCTTGCAACCAGAGCAGAAGTTGCAACTATGCTCCAAAGGTTTAAAGAGTTGGGATAAAACTTAATAAAAACCAAGCTGACTTAGAGTTTTTCTTTGTCAGTTTGGTTTTTTCTGTGCACTTTTGATGAAGTTGCGGCATTGATTCACGATTACAATGTGAGCGTCAAACCGTATGTTTTACAGTTTAATAAGGAAATTTTCAAATGGAAAGGTCGGATTTTGATGAAAAACATCCGAACTGTAATCATTTTTTTAATCTTTCTTCTGGCAATAACTCCATCAGCAGCGGCACAAAACTCAGCACAAAACTCAAGCTATGCAGAAGCGCTTAACCACTTGGGATTATTCAATGGAACGGGGAATGGATATGAGCTTTCGAGGGTGCCTACCAGAGCAGAAGCCCTTGTGATGATGCTTCGTCTGTGGGGGAAGGAAGAAGAGATTTTGAAAAATACCTACAAAGATCCATTTCATGATACTGGCTGGGAAAGTCCCTATGTGTCGTTTGCCTATACAAATGGTATAGTTAACGGAATGAATGAACATCGTTTTGGCGGCAACCAACAAACCTCTCTAAACCAATATTGTGCAATGATTTTAAGGGTTTTGGGATATTCAGAAACAAAGGGTGACTTTACATATGAATCCGCAGTTCCTTTCGCCTCAATGGTTCTAGGAATAGATCTTACAAAAGAAGTCGAGTTCAATCGGGGAACTCTTGCAAAAATAAGCAGCTATGTTTTAAACACAAGACCCAAAAACCAAATTGCAACACTAGGTCAAATTCTTCGTGAAACAGATGTTTTCACAACGCAAAGTTTAAACGAGGCAAGATCACTTTGGGAGCAGGATAAAAAAATTGAATCATCGACGATTTTAATATATGCCGTTGGTTCTGACCTTGAATCACAACAAGGTCGGCTAACAAAGGATTTGGAAGAGATTTTTCGCGGTCAGCCAAACCAAAATACGAAAATCCTGATTCAAACAGGTGGAACGCTCAAATATCACAACGAATATATGACTGCTGGAGCATCAGAACGCTTTGAAATTAGCGATGGACAACTTGAAAAGCACGAGAGCCTCATCCAAACCGCCGCATCAGACCCTAAAACACTAAGAGATTTTCTTGTTTGGGGCAAAAGTGTTGCACCAAATGAGCGTTATATACTGATTTTATGGGATCATGGGTATGGTACAATGGGTGGATTCGGTGCAGACGAGCTAAACGGACGAAAAACGATGAAAGTTTCGGAGCTTTCGGAAGCAATCGATGCATCAGATATGTATTTCGACTTAATCGTCTTTGATGCGTGTCTTATGGGCACAGTTGAAACAGCCTATGCCCTTAGACATAATGGCAAATATCTCATAGCTTCTGAAGATTCAACCCCCGCGGGAGGGTTATATTATACAACATGGATTAGTGCAATGGAGCGAAACCCACAAATTAGCACGGAAAGAGTGGGGCGTTTAATTTTAGATTCCTTTACCCTTCATTCGGGGATTGAAGCTAATATACCAACAACTATGTCAATGATGAAGCTTTCACAGGCGGAATCATTGGTTAAGGCTATAGAAAATGCAGAATTTGATTTGTCACTAACAGACCTTGCAAGCAACTCAGAGCTATTAGGCAAAAACGAAGGGATATTTGATCAATATGATCTTATAGATATCATGGGTAAATCATCAGAAATCACTGCTACAGCCCAAGCGCTTGCATTCGAAGTAAGAAATTCAGCAGGCTATAAAAATCGCAATGGCGTGGCTTTATATGTCCCTAACAGAAAAATCGCATATACAGATGAAATGAAAGAAGAGCTAAAAGCCATTGGTCTTAGCTCAAAGTATATAAAAACAATTTTCAACGAAAATTAGCTGTAAAGGCTGATCGTTGTGTAAAAATAAGACACCGTGAGTGATGGAAATCGCTCTACGGTGTCTTCTGTTTGTAGAAAGAGTGGATCGTACTGACATTACGAAGCCGTTCGACACGTTGGAAGTTACCTGAAAAACGGTACCGCATACGTCAGCGTTCCGGCGAACTTTTTATCCGGCCTTCCCCTCAACTCTTTTCTGGGCAAATGTTACTTAATTTTGTATGATTAGAATAATAGCGAATTTTGTAGATTGGGGTCGGTTTCATCATGAGGGGGATTCTCCGATTCGGTTCTCGTACGATCATCCTTTATATTGCTGCTGCTGTTGTTGTTGGCTTGATTGCAAGCTATGCTATCGTCCCTGCACCGGACTCCCCTAAGTTTCAAAGTGAAGAAGGCATTTTGGATTTAAGACAGGCTCATGTTCGTGAGAACCCGCTAAAGTTACAAGGGGACTGGGCGTTCTACTGGCAAGAACTGCTGTCTCCTGAGGACATACAGAATCGATTAGCAAGTGACGGCAATCATGACCGCTGGATTAGCATCCCGAGCTCCTGGTTAGGCTATCGGCTAGATGGTCAGCAACTGAACGGTACAGGTTTTGCAACCTTTCGTGTGATCATACAGCTTAGCGAGCAGGATCGAAACGAACGGCTTGCTCTATGGGTGCCTACCATTTTTCATGCGTATAAATTATGGGTGAATGGCGAGCTGCTGGCAGAAGTCGGTGTGGTTGGTCAGGACAAGAGCAGCGTGACACCGCATCTGGCAACGAAGCTGGTGTTCTTCCAGCCCGAGAATGACACTGTGGAGCTGGTTATGCAAGTCGCCAACTTCCATCATGTGCGAGGTGGCATCACCAAGTATATCGAGCTTGGCGGCAGTGATGTGTTAACGGTAAGGACAAATCTGAAAATCGCTGCTGAAATTTTCATCACCGCAAGCCTCCTGGTAATTGGCATCTATCATCTGCTGTTGTTCATACTGCGACGTAAAGACAGAGCTCCATTGTATTTTGGTCTGTTCACCTTGTTATTCGGTATTCGCTCCTTGCTGGTCGGCGAGCTCTTTCTCACACAATTATGGCCGGATTTTCCATGGGAATTGCAGTTCAAGATCGAGTACCTGATTCTTTGCAGCAGTGGTTATATCATCACCATGTACTCTATTTGCATTTTTCCGAATTATGTGTCACGTTTGTTTCGTCTCGGTACGCGGATTGTAACCGGTATACTCTGTCTAGTTGTTGTCGTGACCCCTGCACTAATCTATTCAAAAATGCTACTAATTATTGGTGTGATTGTTGTTCTGCACATGGTATATCTAATGGTTGGGCTGATCCAATCGGCTATGCGGCGTATGGAGGGAGCGCTGATCTTCCTGCTGGTGTCGATGGTCGCTTTAGTTACGGTTATCAACGATTTTTTATATTACAACGAATGGTCACGAATCGGCAATACCTCTCCACTTGGTTTATTGGTGTTTACGATCGCTCAGATGGTTCTGCTTTCTTCCAGATTTACGAGGACGGCATCGAACGAAGAGAGAATTACACGTGAACTGCAGGACGCGAACAACAAGCTGACTGAAATGAATATGAATTTGGAACGGACCGTGCAGGAACGCACACAGGCCTTATCCGCTGCTCATGATGATCTTCGATCTTCATATGACCAGTTGCTGCAATCCGAGCAAGGGAGAAAGAAGCTTCTTGCCTATATTACGCATGATCTGCGTATGCCGCTGTCCAGCATGCTGGGTTATGTAGAAGCTGTGCAAGACAGGGTCAAGCCGGAACGTAATGAACAATATCTGAAGTATATCCGAGATAACACGATAAGGATTAACCGTATGATCGAGGAGTTGTCCTTCTTGTCGCATCTGGAGACGGGACAAGTCTCGTATCGAATGGAGTCTGTTCATGTCATTCACTTCTTGCGTGGGTTCTATGAACAATATGAGTTGGTAGTGCGTGACGCAGGGTTAGATTTCATGCTGGATTACAGCGATGTGCAAGATCAAGGACCTCATTCGCCAGTTGTAGAGATGGATGCGCAAAGATTGGAGCAGGCATTGTTTAATCTGGTGTCGAACGCGATGAAGTTCACCTCTAGGGGTGGGATGGTGCGAATTTCGCTAGCTGTTGACGAGGTAGATCATATCCGCTATGCGAACATTAGCGTACAAGATTCTGGTACGGGTATTCCTCCAGAGCAGCTTGAACAAATCTTCGATCGCAATTACAGGTATGATCGGCCAGGCGCTGAGATGGGAGTAGAGGGCAGCGGGCTTGGGCTGGCGATTTGCAGGGAAATCGTGCAAGCGCATGGAGGAACGGTTCGAGCGGATAGTGACGGCAAGACGGGTGCGATATTCTATGTATCGCTTCCTTGTATGCAAGCACGAACTTAAAGTTTTCTTTAAGTTTCACATTTGGACTAATCTACCATGATAAGATACAAGGAGAGCGCAAGCAGGAGCCTAATCTGGCAGGAGCAGTCCTCTGCACCGTCACCCAATCCAATTTAGTTAAAGATTAGGCTCATGAAAAATAACGGCGGTCGTTGCTGATCGGCGAGCGATTGTTCACATTTGGAAAATGAAAGAAGGTGACGGTGTGGTGGGCATGCACAAAATATTGATCGTTGATGATGATCCCCATATATGCGAGATTGTTCAGGCGTATTGCGAGAGAGAGGGTTTCATATCCTCCTACAGTCATAGCGGAACAGAAGCGATGAGGCTGCTTGCATCGTTCGAGCCGGATTTGATTGTACTGGATGTCATGCTGGCTCATGAGAATGGCATAGATTGGTGCATGAACGCACGAGGCTACACGAATGCGCCGATCGTGTTCCTGAGCAGCCGAGAGGAAGACGAGGTGAAAATCAGCGCATTATCCTATGGCGACGATTATGTGACCAAGCCGTTCAGTCCGGGAGTACTCATGGCCAAGATCAAGGCTCATCTTCGCAGAGTGTCGACGGGCAGAAAGGAACAATTGCTGGAGTTACCGGGTTTGACGCTGGATTTCTACGCACAGTCCATCAACATAGGTAGTGAATCCATCTATCTATCAAAAAAAGAGTTCAGTCTATTGTCCTATATGGCACAAAACGTCAATCGTGTCGTTAGTAGCGAGGCATTGTTTCAGCTCATCTGGGGAACGGAGAGTCTGGAGGATACGAGAACAGTCGCTGTACACATCAGCAATTTACGCAAAAAAATCGAGGCTAACCCTGCCGTTCCTGAGAGAATCATTACGGTTCGGGGGGCCGGGTATATGCTGGTTGCCAGAAGCGCGTTGCAAGCACGTACGTAGCGTTAAACCTAAAGATCGAATTCTTAATAAATAGCGGTGCAGGGATAGCCTCTCATGTACCGTTTTTTGTCGTTTGTTAGCAAAAAAAGAAAGCCGCCGGTGGAATGGGGGACCTGCGAAGTGGATGCTATCGATTCAGGGTGTCTGAGGGAAACATATAGCCGAATCCCCTCACCGTACGTATAAACTGAGGGTCGGACGGATTGTGCTCCAGCTTTCGCCGCAAATGACTAATGTGTACCTTGACAGTCTCTATATTACCTGTCGATTCCAAGCCCCAGACGTAATCATATAATTGTTCCGCACTCCACACCTGATTAGGATGCCGTACAAATAACATCAACAGCTGTGCTTCTTTCGCAGTCAAATTCAACGGCTTGCCGCGCAGTACAAACTGACAGCGCTTCACATCGATCTCCAATTCTCCATATGACACGATGTCATCAGAGTGATAATCCGTGTTGCTGAATTGGCGATATCTTCTCAAATTCGCCTCAATGCGTGCGGTAAGCTCGCTGAAGTCAAATGGTTTCGTAATATAGTCATCACCGCCCAGCTTTAATCCAGTCAGCTTGTCCTCCAACTGTCCTCGGCTACTGATAAAAATAATCGGAGCGTTAGTGATTCTGCGAATCTCGATACATGCATCGAAGCCGCTTCGTCCCGACATTTCAACATCCAACAAAATAATATCCGGCTTGGTCAATGCGGTTAGAGCAATAGCTTGCTCGCCGTCTGCTGCTGACAGCACGGTATATCCTTTTTTTTTAAAGCTAAGCTTCAGCAATTCATGAATCCCGATTTTTTCATCGACGAGCAATGTTTTGTTAGACAGCCGCCGCATTGTTTTCATCCCCTTTGGAACAAGCAATATAGGCAGGACTATATAAATATATGGCCAATCAAAAATCTACTGGTTCAGTCATAAGTCTCTTAACCTGATTTTAACCTTTGTTCAATACAATGTTAACCAGTGCAGCTAATTTTTTTTGAAAAAATAGGTAATGGCATTTGAGAAACAAGGAGGATAAAGTATGCGCACTCATAAATTAAAGCGGTACGGCATGATCGCAATTTCATATTTAATAATACTCCAACTGATTTCGCCCGTATTCGCTGCTATTGAAACCGCTTCTGCCAGCGACAATGCAATCAATGTGCTTACTGCCGGGGCGGCTTCACAAGAAACGATGATGTTGCCTGTGAAGTGGTCGGAAGAGGAAACAGAGACCGAAAAGTCGTGGGCGCTTGACGCAGTTGATGCTGATCGGGCTTGGCGAATGATTGCGCAGCATACGGCAGCAACGAACAACGTGTCGGAAGCAGTCTATGTTGCATTAATCGATTCCGGTGTGGAAGCCAGTCATCCGGCACTGGTGAATCGGGTGCTTCCCGGCATTAATATGTTGTCTGACGCAACGGACCTGGCAGATGTATCGGATCTCAATGGGCACGGTACTCATCTGGCCGGGATTATTGCTGCCGCTGGCGATGATTATGCGGTGAGTGTAACAGGTGAACTGCCTGTGTATGTACTGCCAATTAAAGTGTTGGACGACCAATTGGCCGCCACAGCTGAACAGCTCGCGCAGGCGATTCGTACAGCCGTCGATTGGCGTGGACCGGCTGAAGAGCGCATCCAGATCATTAATGTAAGTGCGGGAGAATACTTTGCAACAGCTCCGGAAGACTTGCATGATGCCATAGCATATGCCGAAGCCAATAATGTGCTAGTGGTGGCGGCAGCTGGAAATCTGGGTCTGAATACGGCAGACTTTTATCCTGCCGCTTATCCGACTGTCGTATCCGTGATGAGCATGAGGCAAGACGGCTCGCCGCTGCCCAGTTCCAATTACGACGGCGATCTATTCGCTCCAGGGGATGCAATTCTCTCCACCTGGCCGCAGGATCGCTACGGCACAATGTCCAGTACATCGAGCGCAGCGGCAATCGTATCGGGGATTGCAGCGATGATGCGGTCCGTGCTGCCGGAGCTATCGGCCGCAGATATTCGTCAAGCGCTGCTCGACGACAATGAGGTGAATGCCGCTGCAGCATTGACTCGCCTTGGCATTCCTGACGTTACATACGAGGAACGCACAATGACGGATGGCGATTTGATCGCGACATTCGAACAGCCGGAACCGTCGATGTTCAGCTTGTTCTCGACTTCAACAGCAACAGGGGAAGAAGTGACGATTACTCGCGTCAGCTTGTCGCAGGATGGACAGGAGTTAAGCGAGGCCAGCTTCCATCCGACAATTAGCGCGAATGGCCAATATATGCTGTTTGCCAATACGGGTACGCCCAATGACGGATCTACACCCATCACGTATAGACAGCAAATACAATTGTTTGATCGAGATCAGTCCGTGGTGCATAGGATCACCACGAATGCCGCTGGGCAGCCTGGTGATGAAAACAGCACATATTCGTCCATTAGCGCGGATGGCCGCTATATTGCTTTCCTGTCAAGATCAAGAAATTTGACAACAGACAATTATGACTTTAATCGAAGAGACAATTTGTTTCTGTACGATCGCGATAGCCCGCCGGATCAACAATTTCGCTGGCTCAATTTGACGGCTGAGGGCAACCCAAGCTATCAACCAGCGTTAAGTCCGGTCATCAGCGCCGATGGCAGCACGGTCGTGTTTTTAACGAAAGGACGGCTTGTGGACGAACATCCAAGCGGAGAGACGGGTCTTTATGCCATTGGTACGCAGCCCGGCAGCACACCGCAATTGATTTCCGTCGGAGCCTTGGAGGAGAGCGCGATCACTTCTGATATGTTCAGACCATACGGCACGATCGAAGCTCCATCCGTCAGCGCGGATGGCAAGCTGATCGCTTTCAGAGTTCATTATCATGATGAGTCAAGCGGCACTTCAACGGCATCGCATATTTTTGTCTATGACCGAGAGAATGAATCGCTAGATACGATCTCTCGTCCTCTGTCTACCAGTATCGATCAAGTTCCAGGATTGCATGATGATCCCTACATCAGCGCCAATGGCCGGTATGTCGCCTTCGTGTCCAATGATCACCGGTATAACGAGCAGGAGCTGACCTTATTCGGGCATAATCAAATTTATGTGTATGACAGGGTAACCGACAGTTATGAACGGGTTACCGCAGGCGTTACCGATCCGCAGCATGGAGGGGACAGGGAACACAGAACGCCCGTACTGAGCGATGACGGACGCTACGTCGCCTTTGCTTCGAACGCCGACAATTTGATCAGTCCGTCTCCGCTAACGGATGGATATGCGAAGTGGAATATATATTGGCACGACCGCACCGCACAAAAAACGCTGCTGCTAAGCCGTTCAAGCGCTGTGGTCAGCGGCAGCGAGGAAAGCGCGAATCCGGCAATCAGCGCAGACGGTAAGACGGTCGTCTTCCAGTCTTCATTCAAAAATCTGATTGCTGATGATACCAATAATAGAGACGACATCTTCATGGCGACTATTCAGCCTGACATACAGCCACTGTCGCCTTCCTGGCCGCAAGGCAGCGAGCTCGCCGCAACTTACATCGGTTCGACGATGGTGACGCTGACCTGGTCGGCAGCGACCGCTCCTCCCGGACAGTCGATCACACACTATGATGTGTATCAGGATAACGCGTTGCTTGCATCCATCCCTTATGACCAGTCGACTTATACGGTTACGGAACTGCAGCCGGAGACGGGTTATACGTTCCATGTCGAGGCGCGCAACGGCGCACAAGCTACGACTGACGGTCCGAGCGCCTCGGTTGCGACTACTGCGTCTTCGAGCGGAGAAAAGACGGCGCTGATTGCGACTGCGCAACCCAATGGTAACGTTCTGTTGCAATGGGAAGCCAGTAGCGACGCCGCTGCACAGGCTTATTCCATTCAGCGCCGCGAAGCAGGAATGGAAGACTGGGGGACGATTGCAGTTACGACAGACGCATTCACCGCCACTTACACCGACACCGCGCTTCAGGCGAACACGGCTTATGAATATCAAGTGCTTGTCATGCTGGAAGGCGCAGCAGACAGAGCTCACACGCTAATCGCCGAAGTGACGACCGCCGCGCTGGAGATCAGCGGACTGAGCTGGTCTGTGCCGCCGCGCTACGATCGGCTCCGCGAATTCGTCCAGCTGGGAGACACGATGACGGTCGAACTGCACGGCACTCCCGGTCAACACAGCGAAGCCGTCTTGTCTGTGCGCGAATTGGATGGGGATCAGATTGGAAGCGATACACATCAGCACATTATTGCTTTAACGGAAGATCCTGAGCTGCCTGGACGGTACGAAGGAACCATCCCAATCGTCGCAGGTATGGCTGAACTCATATCCATTAGCGGCAAGCTGGTAAATACGCTGAATGAGACCATGACGCAACAAACGACGGCAAACATGCCGATACGTGTATCCGGCAAGCTATTGGTCGAGCTTGACTTGGCGGCAACCGAGGCGCAACTCTCCCCGCTGACCTTATACGGCAAGTTATGGAGTGAAGAGATGCTCACCGGTGAGTACGTGAAGCTGACAGCGCCGCAGCCGAACAGTACGTTGTCTTATGCGCATGTCGTGCCAGGCAACTACCGGCTGGAACTGTATCAAGGGAATTATTCAAGTGATGCCACAGAGAGCATCACGGTGTTGCCCGGGCAAGAACATACCTTATCCTGGCAGCCTCGTTTGCTTGGCAACGCTGTCGTATTGCTGACCGATGCCAATGGCAATCCGTTGCCGGGGGAACGAGTAACCGTTATGGATCTGGACCGAGATCAAATGATTGGCAGTGCGCAGACGGATCAGGCGGGTATGGCGCATCCGTTCGGCGATCAACTGGCGGCGCAGGGCACGAATGTTCTGGTCATCGCAGACGGGAACACATTCCCTTATCAAGAAGCAACTGAACAAGCGTTCACGCTATCTTATGTTGGAGTTAATGAATGGGAACTGCAGCGTCCATGGCCGGATAGCTGGGTCAACATCGGCACACTTTCTGGCAAAGTGACCACGGCAGACGGCGAACCGGCAGCCAGCCATCGGCTGACTTTTACGCATGGGGATTATCCATCGCATTCTTTCTACACGATATCCGACATGAATGGCCATTACAGTCTGGATGTGCCTGCAGGCGAGGTGACGATCGAAGGTCATGCCGTACCGGATCATCAATCGATTCAAGTACCGCCACGCGGTGCGGTCACGAAGGATATCGCTTTGCTAGATGTGCGAACGTACACCGTGGAGATGCAGCTGCGCATCAAATATGCGGGGGACGTATGGCGCGAGGAAAACCTCGATAGCTGGAGGACGAGGTTCCATTATAATACGGCTATCGGCGGTCATTCTTCATCGTTGCCGCTCTTGCCGGAGCAGCGCTGGGATCCATATCCCTATGTCATAGAGCTGCCTTACGGGTCCAGCTTTCCCGCATGCATTGACGGATCGAAGATGAATTTGCCCAAGCAATGCAAGCAGGTCGTTGCAGGTGACGAGTCGCGCATCATCGTCGCCTTCGAACTGGAGCAAACCGGAACACGTATTACCGGCAATTTGGGAGAGAGCGTAACTGCAGATGTCACGTTATACAAGCTGAATGAGCAGGGACAAATGATCAAGACGGTCGCAGGATACCGTCAAACCAACGTTATCGATATGTATGCGCCGGATGCGGGCAATTACATGCTGCAAGTGCATCCTTATCCGAACCGTAACAGGCAGTTTTATGAGCAGGTACTTCAGGTCGCTGGTGAGGAGCGAATTGATCTTGGCGCTATTATCTGGCGGCAGAGCGGATATTTTGCAGGTCAACCCGGCAATGCGGTGATCATGACCGATGCGCAGCCGACTCTCGGTTCGACCGTGACCGTTCGCATTGCTTATCGCAATGGCGGCCAGCAGACGGCGGATAACAGCCACATTCAGCTCAGGCTGCCGCATGGCGCTTCCTTTGTTCCCGGCAGTCTCGTACTCAATGGCGAGGCGCAGACGGGTCAGGACTTTCCGTTCGAACTGGGCGATCTGGCTCCTGGCGAATCGGGCACTGTGTTGGCGCAGGTCAAGTTGGGGAATGAAGGATCTGAGAATGAGCAGAAGGTGCAAATAACTGCTTTCATGACCCATGACGGATCAGCAGAGCCAGAGATAATCGGCATGGTAGAAGTGCCTCAGCAGCCAGTAACGCTTCATGTTCCGGAGCGGATCCATGATCGGAATGTGAAGGCATCCGGACGCGCCCCTGCAGGCAGTCTCGTTAACATTTATGCCGACGACACACCGATTGATCAAACCGTGGCATCAGCCGGCGGATATTGGTCGTTGATGCTCACCATGCCGGAGCCCGCAGAAGATCAGCAAGCTCGCTTCTATCGTCTTTACGCCGTAGTTGAAGAGGATGGGGCTGTTATGCATTCCCGCACTGCGACTACCTTGTATCAACGGAATCAATCGCGTTTGCAGGAAGTGACGATGTCGCAAGAAGACGGGCATACCCGTACGTTCCAAACGTCTGGAGAAGTTCCGATTTTCCCATACGTTTATAATCCGGATGAAATGCTGCAGTTGAACATGAAGTTTGCTCAGCCTGATCGGATAAGCGATGTTCGAGTGCGCATTATTGGCATGGGAGAGCGGCAAGCCGTCTGGGATGCGAGCAAGCAAGTCTACATCGCGCAGTTTCCTGCGGATGAGAGTTATGGAGCGCAAGGAGCTATATATATCACTTATGATACAGCGGACAATCCGCCGCAGTGGCTGGCCGACGCAACTATTCGCCATGTTCAGGCATCAGATGATCATGTTGACATAGCTTCCTCATCGGCATCGAATGTTCAGTTCAACGATCAGTTTGCCTTTGAAAATGTGCTCGGATTAAACGGACAATTACATGTGAAGGTAGAGACCGGGCAATATGCGGCGGGGTCAATGATGGCAGAAGTGCAAGATCATAACGGAACGTATGAAGTAACAGGAACCGAGCCTGTCATATCGATAAACGGCGACCGCGTGACGCTTTCCGCTGCCGTGTATGTTCCAGAGGAGATGTTTGTTGACCGTGACGCCGCGGCCCCTTATTGGCCCGATCAAGCTGCTTTAGTCCTTCATGCAGACACGGCAGACCAGTATCGCCTGACCTGGACGCATGCGCTGGACGATACGTGGGTGCGATCCTACGAAATTTATCGGGGCAGCACCATGATCGCCCATGTACCGGCACATCAAGCTGCGTACACTGTAACAGAGGGGCAACCAGGCGAATCCGGACCATACTCCGTCATAGCGATCGATGTCAAAGGGAACAGAAGCGCAGCGCTGTCCCAATCGACCACATCTGCTCAGTCTACTGATATGACTGCGTTGGCAGCCGAAGCCGTTGAGCAGCATAACAAGCAGATGTTGCAGCAATATCCGCAAGTCATTCGAGGCGCATCCAACAAAGTGAAAATTGCGATTGATTTTGTCGGCATCGCAACGGACAGCGTCAGCTTCGCAGATATGGCTAAAAATAGTTTCGGAATTCGGGCAATGATGGAACTTCAACAATTCAGGGATCAAGTCAATGCGTGCACAGGACCGCCCGATGCGCTTGATCTTATGGAATCCGTCATTGAACGCGCCATGATTAACAAAGCGCTTGAAGTGACGACCGGCGCGCTCTTAACGGGGACTTCAATGGGGCTTGCGGTAACCGGTGTCGGTATGATACCAGGCGCCATTCTGGCCGTAGGCAGCACCGCCTTCGGCGAACTGGCCAGCAATGCCTCGCAAGGCGCAAAGGATCAAGCGCAAGAAATTTTCGAAAGCTTTAAGAGCAAGGGGATTTTAGAGTGTGAAGAGGATGAGGAAGAGAATCAGGACGAGAAGTTCGACGGCGACGACGAATTCCCGGAATCACCCACTCCTGCCGCCAATCCGAAATGGATCTATGATCCAAGCGGATATGTGTACGAAGCCGTAACACATCGCCGGGTCGAAGGGGTTAAAGCGACAATCGTATATCGTGAGCAACAGAGCGATCCCTGGTCCGTGTGGGATGCCGAGTGGTATGGTCAGCTCAATCCACTCTATACGGACGGGGCAGGCCGTTACGGTTGGGATGTGCCTGAAGGCTGGTGGCAAGTCGTCTTTGAGAAGGATGGCTACGAAACAGCTTACAGCGAAGAGCTCCGTGTCTTGCCACCGCACTTCGATGTGAATGTCGCGATGCGCTCCTTGCAAGCGCCCGCGCTGGTCCGTGTGGATGCTAAGACAGGCGGATCTCATTTGACCCTGACCTTCGACAATTATGTTCGATCGGATACGTTGTCACGGGATTCCATCCAGATGTACCGAACTTCAGAAGATGATGGCAATCGGATTGGCGAGCCGTTAACGATGGAGATTCTTCCGCAGTTGGCAGAGGAAAGCGTAGATGGCCACTTAGTGACCACGCAGGTGCAGCTTGTTCCGGATCAACCGCTAACCTTAGGTGATACCTATGCGTTGCTTGTGCAAGCGCCATTGATGAGCTATGCCGACATCATGATATTAGATGGCATTGAACGCAAGGTGCTGGTGGAAGCGGATCCCGGTCCGGATACGGTTGCGCCACAGTTAACGCTATTGGGCGATGACACGGTCTACTTGTCTGCTGGGGAGCGATATGCGGAGACAGGAGTATCGGCGCATGATGATCGGGACGGAGATATTAGCGCGATGATTCAGACGGATTACACACAACTGGATATGAGCACACCGGGAACGTACAAGGTGATGTATTCCGTTGCCGACCAGGCCGGCAATGCAGCGGACGTTCAAAGGAATGTGTTTGTCAAGCCTCTCCCCGTGTCCTTATTGGCAAAACCGGAGAACGGCTGGACACTTTTTGTGAACGGGGTGAACCCGAATGCCGCATTGTCGGTGTACCGGAACGGCCAGCCGGTGGATGCGACCATTGCTGTCCATCGCTCGGGACAATCCGCCCATGTGACCGTCTCTGCCAAAGGATCCTATACCGTGGTTCAAACTGCGAAGGGGGTGTCTAGCGATCCTTCTAAAGCGGCGGCGGTCAACTGGGATAAGCCTGACCTTACAGAACCGACGCCCTCCATTCCACCTTATTGGCCATCGCACCCTGCAGAGGGGTTGGATACAACAGATGAACGTATCCGCATTAGCAGTACAACTATGGCACAGTTGCCGCTTAGTGAAGGATTGACCTTGTCGGCTAAAGTTCGTAATTCTGCCAGTCGCCCTGAGGACTCCATATATTTGAAGGCGCTATTAACCTCATTGGACGGTAGCGATACCGTCATACAGCCGAATGTGTCGCTCTTCCAACTGTTTTCGGTGGAGATGTCGTATGACGAGGTTGGGGAACAGTCCATTACATCGGAAAGGACGGTCCAATTGCTTGCTTCCTTACAAGGTGACGATCTGCGAATGATGTCAGCTCCAAAGCAATGGAGTGTATATCGCTGGGATTCACACCAGCAAGTCTGGATGGATGTGCCTGACATTTATGTCGCCAAAGAGGAACGCTACTATTTCGAAATGACCCAGTCCGGCATATATGCCGTGATGCAGATTAACAAGGAATTTACGGATGTGAATGGTCACTGGGCGCAGGATGCGATTGCGCAGGTGACAGCTCGCGGTGTCGTTCAGGGCAAAACAACAGATCAATTCGCTCCTAATGACCTGATCAATCGAGCGGAGTTCACTGCATTGTTGCTCAGAACGTTGGCAATTCCCAGCAAGAGCGGATTACTTCCACATACAGATGTGGATCCAGGCGCGTGGTATATGAAAGAACTTTATACAGCATGGGAGGCGAATCTGATACATGGCATCAGTGAGCAGTACCTAGCTCCGACAGGTCTCATTACCCGAGAGCAAATGGCCACCATGCTGTACCGCGCCTATCATCAATTCGCTGTGCAGTCGGCAAATGCAGCGCTGGATTCGCTTCAGGGCTACTCCGATCATGAGCGAATTAGTGAATGGGCAAAATCAGCTATGGCTTTCGTCGTCAACCATAAAATTATGAATGGACGAAGTGTACAACGGCTGGTGCCAGACGGTCAAGCGACACGTGCGGAAGCGATCGTAATGTTGCAGCGTTTCTCGGAATCGTTATGGAGAACGTTGTTGAGAAATGAGGGAAGGTGATAAGTATCATAGCCTCTCAGAAGTAGAGCTTCCATATCTGAACTTGGATTAAGCCACCCACTATTCAGACACTTACCCTGTTTCGGTCCAGGAAAGAATACTTGGAATTGGCTATGAAGTCCATTTGATTGACAGTCTCGCTCATAACTTTTGGCTTCAATTTTGAGACCTTTCCTAAGTTCATTGAACTTATGGAAGGTCTCTTAATATTTTTGATGTAGTTTATCGGGAACTGGGCGCAAGAGGATAGAATCCATCTAATTCTTGCTCTAAAAAAGGTTTTACTAAACGACGTACTTCGTCTGTTGACGTGGTATCCATTAATTGGTTTCTTAGTTCGCCTGCGCCTCTAAATCCACGAACATAGATTTTGAAAAAGCGAAGAAGTGGTTTAAATGAACGCGGCAAGACTTCTTTTGAATATTTATCGTGAAGATCCAACTGTAAAAGAAGTAAATTGAGAAACTCCTTCGCCAATAACCCATACAAGGACTTTCTCCACTGTAAGCTCCTTCAACCTATCGCCGGTATGGGTTATGATGATGAAGAGACAGGTTACAAGTTGAGCTAGAGATCATGATTGCCGATTATCGAACTGGAGGTTTTGTGATGATCAATGATACCGATCTGAAGCATCTGAAGCGTTGTGTTGAACTGGCAAAGGAAGCTCTTGACGTTGGCGATGAGCCATTCGGTTCCGTGCTAGTCTCCGCTGACGGTGATGTGCTTATGGAAGACCACAACCATGTTGCTGGAGGCGACCATACCCAGCATCCGGAGTTTGCATTGGCGCGCTGGGCGGCCAATCATATGACACCAGAAGAACGGGCCAAGGCTACCGTCTATACCTCGGGAGAACATTGCCCTATGTGCGCCGCTGCTCATGGTTGGGTCGGCTTAGGACGTATCGTTTATGCGAGTTCTTCCAAGCAGCTGACACAATGGCTAAGTGAGATGGGTGTTGCTGCCCCGCGCGTTCTTACTCTTCCCATCGAAGCTGTTATTCGCGATACGCTCATAGAAGGTCCTGTACCTGAGCTCGCTGAGCAAGTTCGACAACTCCACAGACAATTCCACGCAAAATAGAACTCCATCTTCGTGCAGCGTGAATCATTCGCGCTGCACAACTCCACTATTTCACTGCATCCATCTGACACAGGGGATCTTTTCGTATAGCGGTAAAAAAATTTTCAAATCAGTCAATGTAGTTTCTTATGGTGCGCGCCTTCGTTCGCTACAATAATCATATAATCGAACAAAGCAGGTGCTGTGATGAAAATGATGAAAATAGGCGTTCTTCTGGACTCGGGAACGGTAAAGAAGCGCAGAAGATATGGGTTGAATGTATTCGAGGCTTATATAAAAGAAATATTAGCTCATGCGGGAGTGCCGTTCACGATGATGACACAGATCGATGAGCTGCCAGCCGCTAAGGTGGATTTGGTTATCGTATCAGTTGTACCTCAAGATGAACAGACTGCTGAGGCTTTATGGCATTATGCGGAGCAGGGAGGCACTCTAGTTGCTTACGGTGGGCTCGCACTGCTGGCTGAAAGGCTAGGCTGTGCAAAGAGATCACGATTGGATAAGGGCTATGCGCGGTTGCCTGAATACGATTTTCTCACCATACCGCTTCGTTACTTGTCCGCTGAAGCATGGTGCGCGGGGGGTGAGCCTTGCGTAAGCGCAGGTTCCCTTCATGCGTCGTCACCAGAGGGTACCGCAAGCGGAGCACTGCTTCAGCAATGGATGGTTGGCCAAGGCGCCATTCACCGCTGGGCTGTAGATATCCCGACTACGGTGGTCCATTTGCGCAGGGGGTTAAGCCGGTGCTTGTGGATGGTATCCCAGCCCCGGATGGGACAGCCGCAATTGACGAGGGCATTCTGAAGGCGGATGACGGTATGGAACTGGATTGGAAGTGGGATCGAGAGCATACAGAGACAGGAATGCCTTACTTTGCTTATCCTTATGCGGATTATTGGAGGCAGGTGCTGCTCTCCCATCTGATACGCTGTGCGTTTGCCCGGGGGTTAACTTTGCCGCTGCTGGATGATTGGCCGGAAGGAACCGAACGTGTGGCGCTCATCTCCTTCGATAGTGACTTTAATCTTGATGAGACTGCTGTGACGACATTGGATGTGTTGAAGGAGATAGAGGTTCCTTCCACATGGTGCATGATCGAGCCTGGTTACTCCTCCAGTGTCTATGACAGAGTGAATGGGGAAGGTCATGAGCTTGCCCTGCACTACAATGCTCTGGAGAAGGAAGAGGGAATATGGGGACGCGAGGCGTTCGAACGTCAGCTGGAATGGGTGCAATCCGCGACAGGTGTGAAGCGAATAACTTCCAACAAGAACCATTATACAAGGTATGAAGGATGGGGCGAGTTGTTCCAGTGGTGTGAATCGAATGGCATCGCTGTCGATCAGACCAGGGGGCCTACGAAACGAGGTAATGTCGGTTTTCTGTTCGGAACTTGTCAGCCGTATTTCCCCATTGGATGGTTTGACGAAGAGAATCGTTTGTACGATGTGCTCGAGGTTGGTTTTCTGACGCAAGATCTCAACCATCCCAGCCTGTCGGATACAACGATTATCGAGCCTTTATTGGAGCAGGTAGCCTATGTTGGAGGCGTAGCGCATTTTTTGTTCCATCAGATTCACATCCATCAGCTGGAGCCTGTTCGTGAAGCTATTCGCGAGGTTGCTGAGAAGGCGAAGCGCTCTGGGTTTACTTTCTGGACATCGAAGCAAGTGAACGATTGGCAGCGAGAGCGAAGGACCATTCGAATTCTGGAGATTGACGACAGCGGCAAGGCTCAGCTCGATGCAGGAGCAGTGACGAAGCCAATTACAGTGTGGGTTCCAAGATGCATGGCAAGCGCAGAGGAAGCCCCGGATGCAAGCATGTATCGATTGGGCGTGCTATGCAGCAAGCAAGTCTATTCAAAAAGATGATGGAGGAGGCAACAAAATGGTTAATCACGTAGAAAAATTAGCTATACATGGCGGGGAAAAGGTGAAAACAACACCTTTCGGCACTGGCAAGCGATTCGGATTTGAAGAGGTGACTGAGCTTGTAGAGGCGCTGAATCAGAACACGCTTTTTTATCATTTTGGCACAAAGGTGAAAACGTTTCTAAACGATTTCAATGCGATGTATGGCATTCGTTATAGTGTGGCTGCATCATCTGGAACAGCGGCGATTCATGTCGCTTTGGGCGCTGCGGGTATAACAGTAGGCGATGAAGTTATCACAAGTCCGATTACGGATCAGGGAACACTTGTCGGTATCCTCTATCAGAATGCCATTCCAGTGTTCGCCGATCTCGATCCGCATACCTACAACATGGATCCCCGATCGATTGAAGCAAGAATTACGCCTAGAACAAAGGCCATAGTCGTTGTACATCTTGCAGGCAATGCAGCGGACATGGACGCGATCATGGCTATTGCACGCAAACACAAGCTTAAGGTAATCGAGGATTGCGCACAGAGCTATCTTACTCGATATAAGGGCCGGCTAATTGGTACGATTGGTGATTATGGCTGCTTCAGCACGAACGACTTTAAGCATATATCAACTGGAGACGGCGGGATTGTAACGATTAATTCTGGTGAAGAAGCCGATTACCATGCTGCTCATGCCTTTGCGGATAAGAACTATCAGAGATTCGGCACCAACGTCCAGAAGGATCTCTACACACTGGCTCCGAATTATCGCATGACCGAGCTTCAGGGGGCCGTAGGCATCGCGCAATTGAAGAAGCTAGGCCATATATGTGATATTCGTCAGCGATATGGCGACAAAATTACTGCAGGAATAAGTCATTTGCGGGGCATTCATGTTCCTAGGGTAGACGAAGGCAATTATTGCACGTATTGGTTCTATATGTTCCGTCTGGATTTGGATCAATTGACTTGTACGCGAACAGAATTTTGCAAGGCGCTAGAAGCAGAGGGCATTCCCAATATGGAAGGCTATATCTCGGATGTTGCCTATATGCAGCCTCTATTCCAGAATAGAACGGCTTATCCTGGTTCTCACTTTCCATTCGATATCTCGGGGATTACGTATGAGAGAGGGCTTTGTCCTGTAGCTGAGAGTATTCTGCAGACAGCTGTACGTATTCAGGTTAACGAGTTCTTCACGGAGAAGGATATCGAAGAGATGATCGCTGGAATTGCTAAGGTTATCGCATTCTATGAGAAAAAATAGTCATAAAGGATTGGTTCCCTTACTGGCCGGCTTGTCTACACAGAAGGATTGGGCACGTAAGAGAGACGCGATCCTTCAGTCATGGCTGGAATTAGTTGGCGGACTGCCGGAGAGGGCACCTGTCCACTTCGAACAATTGGACTCTGTGAGGGAAGCGAATCATATGCGCCTTCATATCCAATATGACGCTGCATATGGGGACAAAGTAACAGCCTATCTATTAGTGCCCTATACGATGTCTCGTGCGAACGCAGTAGGAAAGTTGCCCGCTATAATGGCTTTGCACCCGACAGCCAACGCAGGCAAAGATGACATTGCTGTTGAATCGGGCAGAGAAGGCAGGAGATATGCCCTGGAGCTTGTAGAGCGCGGCTATATCGTGCTCGCTCCGGATACGATTACTGCAGGGGAGCGGAAGGATGACGGCGCTGATTACTTTCATACCGCTTTATTCGACAAGCAGTATCCAGAGTGGTCAGCGGTAGGGAAGATGCTCTCGGATCACCTTCACGGCTTGGATCTGTTGTGCAGCTTGCCCGAAGTAGACCCTGAGAGAGTGGGTGCGATTGGACATTCACTTGGCGGCTATAACGCTTATTTTCTAGCTGGGATGGACGAGAGAGTGAAAGCGGTAGCGGTAAGTTGCGGCTTATCCACTTTCTATGGCGATGCAGATAACAATCGCTGGGGGAGAAGAGATTGGTTCTCACATCTTCCGAGGGTAACAGAGCTAATGCGTATGGGGAAAATCGATTTCGACTTTCACGAAATTGCAGCGCTAGCGGCCCCAACGCCATTCTTCTGCTGGATCGCTCAACAAGATCAGTACATGCCGCATTGGAAAGAAATTAGCGAGGCGGCGTCTGAGCTGCATCTGCTGTACGAGCATCTGAATGTTGGCGATCGATTTCAAGCGTTAATAGGCACGTCGCGACATGACTTTCCGGATTCAATTCGACAGTTGGCCTATGCATTTTTAGACAAGTGGCTGCTGGGGGAGCCATAGCCATAGCGATGTACTTGTATGGGATTGGTAGTCTATTCTTCAAGTCATGTGTCTTGAGTCAATAATGAATCGAAGTGAGGTGAACCCAATGCGTGAACAACTACAGTCAACAACGGTTTCAGCAGGCAAAAAGCCGCGCTTCAACAGAAATGTACTGTTTGAAAATGTTTACGGCTATTTCTTTATTGCTCCCATGCTGATTGGCGTTACGGTCCTTACTTTAATGCCCATCCTCATTTCATTTTTCCTAAGCTTTACAGAATGGAACTTTCTACACGGATTCAAGCGGATTGAATTTATTGGTTTCCGTAATTTCGAGCGACTGCTGATGGATGAGCTGTTCTGGAAATCGATGAAAAACAATATAATCTTCATGCTTGTCATTCCGGCTACGTTGGCTCTGTCTCTCCTGTTGGCAGTACTTATTAATAGATATGTGTACTTCAAGGATACGTTCAAGGTCATCTACTTCATGCCTTATATCTCAAGTATTGTAGCCGTTGCGATGGTATGGCAAGTGCTGTTTCATCCGTCCTATGGTCCTGTGAACAACTTGCTGGTATCACTGGGGATCGACAATCCACCGAAATGGTTAGCGGATATTGATTTTGCCCTTCCATCGATCATGATGATCATGGTGTGGGTATCGATTGGTTATAACTTGATCATTTACATTGCAGGATTACAAGCCATACCTCAGGAGCTGTATGAAGCTGCCGAGATGGATGGCGCCAAGCCAAGACAGAAGTTTTTCAACATTACGCTGCCGATGCTGTCCTCGACAACCTTTTTTCTATTAATTACTGGTCTTATCGGAACGTTCAAAGTATTCGATATTATTCAGGTGCTCACAAACGGTGGTCCTGCCAATTCGACGACAGTTGTGGTGTTCCAGCTGTACGAGACAGCTTTCATTCATTTGAAGATGAGCTACGCTTCAACGATGGCGCTTGTCCTGTTCTTGGTCATATTTCTTATTACCGTTATTCAATGGTATAGCCAGCGCAAATGGGTGAATTACTAGGAGGTGAAAGAGGATGGCATTTGGTAAACTGGATATACGCAAATGTGTGACAACGGTGCTGCTTTTAGGGGTAGGCGTAGCTTTCCTGCTGCCCTTCTTCTGGATGTTATCGACTTCCTTCAAGACGGAGGCCGAAGTGTTCACCTATCCCATTCAATGGATACCGCAGCAATGGCAGGCTATTGAAAATTACAAGGAAGTTTGGCTCGGCCAATATCCTTTGTATTTGTATTACTGGAACTCCATTAAAGTAACGATTCTGACAACCTTAACATCGCTGCTATTCTCCTGTATGGCGGCATACGCATTTGCAAAGATTGCGTTCAAAGGACGCGACATTGCGTTTATGATTGTACTGGCTACCTATATGATTCCCAGCCAAGCTATTCTTGTTCCACAGTTTATCATTTTTCGCGAGCTGCAATTATTTGACACGCATTTGGGGCTCATTTTGCTTAACAGCTTCAGCGTGCTCGGCACGTTTCTGCTAAGACAATTTTTCCTAGGCATTAATAAGGAATATATTGAGGCGGCCAAAATGGATGGTGCCGGTCATATTCGCATATTTGCAATTGTGGCGATTCCGCTTGTTAGACCCGCTATTGCAACATACGGTATTCTCCGATTCATTTGGACATGGAACGATTACCAGAATCCGCTTATATTCCTGCGATCTGAAGGGCTGCTAACGTTGCAGCTTGGTATCCGCAAGTTCGCCGATGCTTATGGCGAGTTCTACTCCTTAATGATGGCAGGATCGGTCATTGCCATTGTACCGCTTCTGATTGTGTTTATATTGGGACAAAAACACGTTATTGCAGGACTTTCTTTGGGCGGTGTGAAAGGATAAAGGAAAGCAGAGTGAGGGCAAGAAGTCAAAAAAATTCGCAACAGGTAAAATAATTTGACTTTAATGAAGCTATCTTCCTGTTAGGATTTAATTAAAGCGCAATCATTTTATAAATAGGGGGAAAAGCAATGAAAAGTAGAAGATGGCTGTCTGTAGTAAGCTTTGCTTTAACAATTATGATCATGGTAGGCTGTTCATCCAATTCAGGTAACGCTCCGAGTACGAGTAAAGAGCCTTCATCGAGCGGTACAGACCCAAAGCCGGTAACGATTAAATTTCATGCGGATGGCATTTCATTCAAAACCGAAGATTTGGCTCCCATCATCGAAAAATTCCAAGAGTTGAACCCGGGTATTCTCGTAGAGTTTGTTCCATTGAACGAAGCGAGTGCCGCTGATAATGTGAAGAAAATTGATCTACTGTCTGCTTCCGGGGAACAGCTTGACGCTATTCTGCTTCCAGATGCTCGCAGCTACTCGCAGCGTGCCGCTAATGGCTTGCTTGAGCCGCTCAACGATCTGATGAGCGGGGAAGGACTGGCGTACGATGAGGAATACAAAATAAACACGTCTATTGAAGGTAATTATTATGGTCTTCCAGCATCATTCAGCCAGTGGTTTATTATTCTGAACAAGGATCATCTTGATGAAGCCAATCTAGAGGTACCGACAGATTGGACTTGGGACGAGTACTTGGCCTACGCGAAAGCGATGACTAAAGGAGAAGGTCCTAGCAAGCGTTATGGCACCTACTTCCACACTTGGATTGACTATTTCCTGCTTGGCCTTTGGAATCAACCTGACAACAATGACTTGGTGCTGGCTGACCACACCGTTAATGTAGCCAACCCAGGTGTGAAGAAATCTCTGGAAATTCGTCATCAAGCAGAAAAAGTTGACCAGTCGGTTACGCCTTATGCAGAGATTATTTCTCAGAAGCTCACTTACCGTCCATTGTACTTCAACCAACAAGCGAGCATGATGCCTATTGGTTCTTGGATGATTAGTGAGGTAGGCGGAGGAAACGAGTTCACAGCTAACTTCAAGACCGTCTTCGCTCCTATGCCAAAAAATAACGAAGAAGATCCCAACGGCTACACAACGATGAGCTCTAACTTTGTCGGAGTCGTATCCACTTCGAAGCATAAAGAAGAGGCATACAAGTTCCTTCGCTTCTTCACGACAGAAGGTCTTCCAATGATGAAAAAATACTTGTCTTCTTGGAAGAAGGAAGATACAGCTGCTGCATTAGATGTGTTGATTAATGGGTCCAAGGATCCTTCTATGGTCGATAAAGAGTCGCTGTTGTATACGCTTAACAATTCTAAGGCGATTACGAAACAAATTCCGGTTGCCTATACAGAAGAAATCAACAAGACATACTCTGCAGAGTTTGAACTGATGCTTCTGGGAGAACAAACGATTGACGACGCTTTAGCCAACGCTGCAACGAAGATAGAGAAGGTCGTAGCAGCAAACAAATAATAGCGCTTCCAGCAGCATTGATGATAAAATGGTTACAGGTAGGGAGAGTGAGCAATCGCTCTCCCTACCCCTATAATCGAAGCTAAAGAGGTCATACCCATGAAGCGCGCTGACAAAATTCGTCCTGTCTCACTTCGGTACAAGCTCATCATCTCCTCTATTCTTTGTCTTCTGCTGCCTGCTGCCATTACATTAACGGTCTCGAACTTGAACACGAAGAGCGTGGTGAAGCAGCATGCTGTCGACAATGCGTTAGGCACCCTTGAGGTGATGGATCGTTACATTGTCAATACGGTGAATAAAATGCTTTATGTGTCCAATTTCATTCAATTCGATAGTGAGATTCAATCTATTATTAGAGGCAAGTGGAATGATAATCGACTGAACAGCGAAGAACAGTTTGTAGTGAATTACTTCAATACGAAGAAAATTACAGAAAAGCTGGATAACATTTCGTTTCCGGGAGAAAAGACGCGGATTACGATTCTGTTGAAGGATGGCACAGCCTATAGCAATATATCGCAATTGGATTACGATCCCCAGCACTTTTTCCAAGAGCCCTGGTTTAAACAGTTGGCTCCTATTCCGTCATTTTCTACGTATTGGATTGGTACGCATCCTTCTTATTTAGCGGAGGATAAAGATGAAGGACGTTATTTCATTACGATCGCCAATACGATTAAGAGCTTCTCCTCAGAGCCGTATGGTTATCTTATTGTTAGCTTAAGCGAGGAGCAGATCAGTGCAATATTCCCCGAGAATAATACGAATAATGAGCATATGCTGCTGGATTCCAAAGGAACGATTCTCTCCCATCCGGATAAAAGTAGAATAGGCCAATCCTTCTTGCACTTTGACAAGCTTGAAGATGAATCCAGTCCCAGCATAATTAAAGTAGACAAAGAAGATTATATGCTGCTGAATAGGAAGCTTTCAATCTCCGATTGGATATTAGTAAGCATGGTGCCCTATCAAGAGGCTATTTCGCAGATTAATACCGTGCAAGGAACAAATTTCATCCTTCAAGGACTGTTTTTTGCGGTGTTCCTACTTATTCTCGTTGCTTTGATGAGACAGTTTACGAAGCCTGTATTTAAACTTAGTCGTGCGGTGTCACAAGTAGAAGCAGGCAACCTGCAATTTCGTACGCATATACAGGGGGATGATGAGCTGGGGCGGCTAGGACAATCCTTCGATCAGATGCTGGATCGAATTGAAGACATGATTCAACAGATCACTCTGGAGCAGACGGGAAAACGAAAGGCGGAGCTTGAGATGCTCCAAGCACAAATTAATCCTCATTTCTTGTTTAACGTTCTTAACTCTATCCGGTTACGAATTAAGTTGAAAGGCGATGAGGAGAATGCGGCTTTAATTAGTTCCTTGTCTTCTTTGCTGCGCATGACTATAAATCGCAACAACGAGTTTATTGCCTTGCATGAAGAGGTAGAGACGGTTGCCCACTATTTTAAACTAATGAATTTCCGCACCAGCGAGCCGATTACGATTCACATTAATATTGAGCCTGAGGTTGCATCCGTTGACATTCCGCGTTTTGTCCTGCAGCCGATCTTGGAGAATTCACTTATTCACGGTTTTCGCGATTATTCCGGTTCCATATCCATCTTGGCTCAGAAGCAGGATGAACATTTGTTTATTCAAATAGGGGATACGGGTCGCGGTATGGAAGCGAAGGAACTCGCGCAGCTCCATGGTCATTTAACTTCAATCGAAAGCTCCCGGAAGGAAGAGTTGAAGAGAGGGTTGTCAGGCATAGGGCTTAAAAATGTGTTTGAACGATTGAGGCTGATCTACGGAGAACACTTTCATTATCAACTTGCAAGCAAGCCAGGCCAAGGTACGGTTATCACATTGGAAATACCTCTGAAGAGTGGTGAGAAGCATGCATAACATCATGTTGGTCGACGATGATTATCCTGTCCTTGAGTATTTAATGCAAGCAGTTCCTTGGGAGTCGCTGGGGATGAAGGTGCAAGGCTGCTATGAAAGCGGTGCAAAGGCTTTAGAGGCTGCAAAGACATCGCTTCCTGACATATTAATTACGGATATTGGGATGCCGCATATGAACGGGCTTGAGTTGATCCGGAAAATGAAGGAGCTTCATCCAAAGCTCAAAGTAGCGATTTTATCGTGTCATAATGAGTTCACATATGCACAGCAAGCGGTCAGGCTCCAGGTTGATGATTATATTCTAAAGGAAACGATTGAAATAGATGAAGTGGTACAGTTGCTCTTGAAGTTGGCTGATCAGGTAGAGGAGCAGCATTCAGAAAGCTGGAGTCTCCAGCAAATTAAAAATGAGAGCGCGTCAGTATTAAGGGACAGGTTTCTTCAATCGTTGTTGTACAGTCCACTTTTGTTTCCTGAACGCCTTTCAGATCAAGCCAAGGATTATGGCATTCATTTGGATAAAGACGCGTACGTTCCTGTCCTTTGTCTGATTGAACGGTATGAGGATACATGGAAAAGATTTGTCTCGGAAGATAATTTCAACTTCGTTATAAATAATGTCATTGAAGAGCTGACGGAGGAATCAAGGAATGCCAGCCTATTTCGCCACTCTAAGGGACGATTACTTTTGTTTTTTCCGTTACAGGGAGCCATGAATCATTGGGAGAAAATTCTAAAGGATATACAACGAGCGCTTTATAAGCATTTGCTCGTAAGCGTGACTTTATTAGTTGGTCAGGATGCCAGGGACGTGACAACTCTTAAGGAACGAGTATTGAAGCTGCTGAAGGAAGCCGAGGAATTTCGATTTTATTCCAAAAGCAGAGTCATTGCGCGCTTCTGTAAGCCGGACTATTCCTCTGAGGATTTATATGTCCATTATTCCCGTGCGTTAAACCAATTCAAGCAAATAGCGATTGAGCAAGCGGCAAGTCAAGTAGATACGGTTACAAGATATTGGGCCGACTTCATATCTCGAGAACGCTACCATCCAAGGATCGTCAGGGAATGGTTTCTAAAAATCATGATGGATTTACAGCTTAAATTCAAGTCGCTGCAGCACTTTCGATCCGATTACACGATTGAAGTATTGCACCAGTCAATTCTGGAGGCGGAGACGCTCGATCAGCTGCTGGAGATGGTCGTTACGATCCTGAACAGCACGTTCCCTGTGATGGATCAGATCAGTCAGCAGAATCAACGCAAGGAAATTACAGAAGCGCAGCTATATGTGATGCGCTCGTTGGGGAGGCGGGTCACCCAAGAGGAGGTAGCCGACTATCTTCATCTGAACCCCAGCTACTTCAGTCGATTGTTTAAGAAGGAAACGGGAGAAACATTTGTCGTATACACCACTCGAATGAAGATGGAAAAAGCAAAGGAGCTCATTGACCAAACGACAAGCACAGTGGAGGAGCTGGCAGAAAAGCTGGGGTATGAAAATAAAAGCTATTTTTTAAAGTGTTTCAAAAACTTCACAGGTCTTACGCCAAGTGAATATGCAGGGAGAACCAAGTAAATGCCGCCTACTGGGCGGATTTCATAAGAAGAGGTAATTAGCTGCGAGGTGAATGGAATATGGTGGTCAACACGAAAAAAGAGCTGGAGCGCGAGGCAGTTGATCAGTTTATTAGCTTGTATAACGAAACTACGGACAATCGCCTAAGATTGCTTTATCAACAGGAGAAACCGGACGCTGTACTGATGGATAGCCGCGGGAACAAGCTGGGGCTGGAAATTACGCACTTGTTCTATAGCGAGCAGGAAGCGCGTCAATTGTTTCTGCGAGAGCATCGCTCCATGATTTGCATTGAATCGATTAATCAATTGATCGAATCGTTAAATCAGCTTATTGCTCGCAAAGAAGCCAAGAGTGCAGGCTATAGTTCCGACTACCCACTGGCTTTGCTTATTCGGAACCTGTCGCCTAACTTCGGCTGGAGCGATTTCAATCAGGCTTGGGACAAAATTGCAGTCCCTTCTGCAGCCTTTACGGAGATCTGGCTGCTAACAAGGGATGAGCCCGGACAGGAACAATGGTATCTTAAATCATTGCGTTGCGAACAAGAGAAAACGACCGCCATATCCTGACAAATTGACATGTAACCCCACGTCCTATAGTGGCTTTATACTATGGGGAGGCAATGAATGAATGGTGGGGAGGTATATGGAAATATGAGAAAAGCGATGAAGCAAGTAACGGCTGCGCTTGTTGCGGGGACGGTGTTTGGCTGTTTGCTATACGTCAGCTCGGCGGGGGCCGTGAATTCGTCTGCAGGAGGCGCGGAAGCCGAAGCGAAACCGGCTGCCGTCAAATCCATACGCAAAGTCGATCGAATGGCCGATTGGGCGAGTTCATATCGCTATATGGATTTTGACGGGATGGCGCAGCGTTATGACGAGTTATTATTTGCTTTTGCCGCCAATCCTGCATATGTGCCTGTCGATCAGACGGCATCGTATATGCCGATCGGCTATTGGGACGATACCAATCACAACGGGTATGGTCGAATGTTCGGATTCCCGTCGTACATAGGCCATGTCAACGGCTCGGGTGAAGGCACGATGACGCCGGGAGCGCAGGAGGCGATCTCGACGCTGGCGCCTCTGCTGTCTGGCATGCTGGCGGGCATCGATAAGACGAATCAGTACGGCTACAATTTGGCGGAAATGGCGAACGGCTTTCACAATGCCGCAAATGGCGAAGAGATGGTGTTGAACCGCACGAATACGTCCACCGGCCAAAGCTTCTGGTACGAGCTATACCCGCAGTTGCTTCACATTCAAATTTACGAGACGGCAAAGCGGAAATTCGGACGAGAACTTCCTTCGATGCGCAATATTATTGTGCAGGGAGCGGAAAAATGGCTGGAGGCATTGCCGAACTTCAAAGATAGCAGCGGGAAGCTGTCATTTGACTTCACCTCCTACAACATGAAAACAGATGAGCCGGTCCGCAATGAAGGGTGGATAGAACCGCCCGGCGGGGCACTTGCTTATATTTTTTATTCGGCTTACGAGACGACAGGCGAGCAGAAGTATCTGGATGCAATGGCGTTGGTCATGGATGAGCTGAATGCAAGCGCTATCAACCCCAATTATGAGGTCACCCAGGATTACAGCCCGCTGATGGCAGCCGTGATGAACTTCAGATTTGGCCAAAAGTATAATGTTGACAAAATGATCAATTGGCTCTTCGACGCGGACAGCGATGTCCGTACCGGCTGGGGCGTCATGGAGGGCGAGTGGGGCGGCTATCAAGCTGACGGGCTTGTTGGCGCGGAACGGGACGGCGGTGGATATGGTTTTCTGATGAACACCTATCATCTGGGTTCGGTGCTTGCGCCGCTTGCCAAATATGATCCCCGTTATTCCGACGCTGTCGGCAAATGGTTCCTGAGCGCCTCCAACAGCGTGCGGCTAATGTATCCGAACGAAGTGCCGGCTACCAATCAGTCGCATGGAGGTGCGTTCCAGCATGACCCGGACGGCGTTATTGGCTATGAGGGTGTCCGGCGTTCGGAAAACGGCGTTGCGCCGTACGCTACAGGCGATCCGGTCAGTCATGGCTGGGGACAGACCAACTATGGCATTTACGGTTCGTCGCTGATTGGCGTTTTTGCCGCAATTATCGATCCGACAAGCGTGGAGCGCATTCTGCGTCTCGATCTGAATGCAACAGATTATTATCGCGAAGCGGGCAGCTTCCCGCAATATTTGTATTACAACCCGTATCCGGAGGCCAGACATGTGACAGTTGAACTGGACGGTCCCTCCAAGCTGTTCGACGTCGTTGCCAAAACTACAATTGTCGCCAATGCATCGGGTAACTACAACCTGACGATTCCGACGCAATCATCGCGCAATGTGATTGTGCTGCCTGCCGAGGCGGATATTCGTCATGTCGGAACCAACTGGATGGTCGGCGCGCGGACCATCGCCAAAGACGCGATCGGGGTTAACATCCTGTCACCGTCTGTACAACGCAAGAACATATCGGCGGATACGGTCGAGCTGACGCTGGAGCTGACGGGCAGCGACAACGCCTCGATGGAAATTGCCGCTGGCGATACATTACTGTACTCGGGTCCGTTCATGGCTGATTATTCGCTGGAGACGGCTCGGCTGACCAACGGGATCGTCGATATTGCGGTAACGGTGAACGACGCGAACGGATTAAGCGATACGGCGAATATTAAGCTGGAGATCAGTCGTCCCGATGAGGCCAACATCATCTATGAGGCTTCAGCCGCCGATGCGCTGCTGTATACGCCGGTAGCGGCGATGCCGGCAACGGTATCGGATAGCGGCGAAGGTTACACGCTTATTACGGAAACCAATGAGGACGGCGACTGGGGAGCGGTGCAATCCGATTCGATTGAAGTTGATTTCTCCCGCCGACCGTTTCTGGAACTGGAGGCGGTCTGGCCCGACCCGTATTATACGGTTCAGATCAAATTCGAAGATGAGCAATGGGGCAAATATGTGCTGTCGAATGGGGGAGATGCCGGCAAAAAGCTGATCGATCTGAAAAATGCGCTGGCTTCGTTCGGCGACCGGGATCGAACGGATAAGGTGCCGCTGCGCATCTATCTGATGGCGAACGGCAAGGAAGGAGCGTCCTTTGGAATGAAGTCGCTTAAGCTGTTCTACGACGATCCGCCAGCTGTGGCTGCAGATGTTACCTTTGAAGCTTCTGATATCGTTAATTTTGTATCCGGTGAATCACCAGGTACGGCAACGCTTATCGGCAAAAAAGGCATTATGGAAAACAGGACCGACAACGAGGGTTACGGAGGTGTTCAATCTGATACATTTACGCTCGATTTTGCGAGAAATCCGTCTCTACTTATCGATATTGCGGAGGTCGGCGAAGGAAACACCTATACGCTCAAGCTGCTGTGGGGTGGTACATCCTATTATGTATACGCGAACCGGGTGGCCTCCGGCATGCAAACGATCAATCTGGCTCAGGGAATATTGGACTATCAGAGCCAGGCGCCGAACGGCTCCGGCGAAGCAAGGCTGGAGTTGTGGGCGACCGACAAGAAAGGCGCGTACTTCATAGTTAATTCGCTAGAGGTTATATATGAGGATGAAACAACGGCTTATGCGGCGGATAAAGCAACGATCGAGACGTTCGAATCTTCCTCGGCACCGGGGCGGATCGGTTACATTAACGCAGCGGCGCGCGTGACGGAGAATCATCCTGACGGCGATTATGGCACGGTTCGGTCGGCTCCGTTCCTGCTGGATTTCGACAAGCCGATCCGGCTTGCGATCGATGTGGCGCAGGCAACAGCCCGATGGACGTTGCAATTGAAGTTTGAAGGCGACGAACATCCGAAATACCTGGTGGCAGATTATACAACAACAGGAATTGTGGAGGTGGATGTAGCGTACATGCTGCGTCAATACGACGCATTGTTCGACAAGACGGGGTTGCAGCGGGTGACGTTGTACGTGATGGCGAATGGAGCGGAAGATGCTTCCGTTGATGTAAGAAGCATCGCTATCCGGCATGGGCAGCCGGAAAATTACGCTATTGAGCTTGACAAGAAGCTGATGGAATTGACGGCAGGAGAGTCGGCGGAAGCGACAGCTCGGCTTGTGGGAGGCGATGTCAACGCCGCCGTGATCTGGAGCTCCTCTGATGATAATGTGGCGTCGGTCGACAGCAGCGGAAGCATCACAGCAATAGGCAGCGGTACGGCGACAATCAGGGCCGAACGCAGCGACCGTCCGAGTGTGGAAGCGAGTCTGACGCTTGCCGTTCTTCCGGCACGGGCCGAGACCATAACGGCTGAAGCTCCGCAGTCGGCGTTAGCCGTCGGCAGCCGGGTGACGCTGAAGCCAATCGTATCGCCGTCTAATGCCGTCAACCGCCAATGGATCTTCCGCTCCTCGAATTCAACGGTAGCTCAAGTTGATCCGGAAGGCACCGTTACTGTGACTGGTGCGGGCACAACGGTTATTGACATCCGTACAGAGGATCATTACGCGAGCGCAAGCGTTGAGGTGACCGGGTATACGACCGGCAATACGGGAGTTGGCGGAAGCGGTAGCGGTACGGATAGCGGCAGAGACGAGTCCGCTGCGTACGATGGCGAGTGGAGAGAAGGGCTCTTCATGGCGAAGCTTCATTCGTACGGCGTGGCAAGGGCTGTGCAAGCTGCGGGAGAGCAAGGCGGCATAGCTCAAATTGCGGTGAGCATGGATAAGGCGGATATGGCCGCTGCGGAAGGCTTCTCGGTTGCGATTCCGGAGGAAGTATGGAAGGGGGATGCATGGACAGAGACGGGAGTCCGGCATCTGTTGCTCGGAAGTCCGCTGGGTGATATCCAATTAAGCATTGAAGCGGTGCTGGATCTTTACCGCGATCGCTCGGGTACGTTGCAGTTGACACTGCGGAAAGCGGATACTGCGCAACTGGCGGAATCCGTGCGCGAAGTCGCGGGCGGACGCCAGATATATGCGTTCATTGCGACGTTGGATGGAGAAGAACTGCCGTCGGCTGCAGGCGTCCATCTTGCGCTTGTCACCTTGCCGGTTGCAGGTGCCGCTGCGGTTGTGGACGAACTGTCGGCTGCCGGCGTTGAACGGGCCAATCTATGGTCGGATCGTACGGCCGGAGGCGTTAGCTTCATGGTCGGCGGAACTGTCTATTTTGTTCTGGCGAATCAGTCGAATCATTATGTTGACACGAATTCGCATTGGGCGGCGGAGAGCATTGCTCTGGCAACGGCCAGAGGCTTGATGCAGGGAATCGGCGGCGGGCGCTTTGCGCCGGAGCAGGGCATGACCCGGGCGATGGCGGTTCACATGTTGGCCAATTTGGAACAAACAGTGAACTCAGGCTCGGTCGGAGGCGTGCCATTTACGGATACGAATGATGAAGAGTGGTATGCAGCGGCCGCAGGCTGGGCTTATGAAGCGGGAGTTATCGTCGGAACGGGGAACGGGAAGTTTGAGCCATATCGGTTGGTGACACGCGAGGAGATGGCTGTCATGCTGCTGCGCTACGCGCAATACATCGGGCTTGCGCTGCAGGAGGCGGCTGAATGGCCTGAGAACGAGAAGGCAGATGAATTCGTCGATGCGGCGGACATTCAGCCATGGGCGAAAGAGGCGGTTCGGCTGTTGCATAGCGCCGGTATCCACCGCGGCAAGGAGGGCAACCGCTTTGCACCCGGGGACAATTTGACGCGTGCCCAGGCAGCCGCGTTGATGCAGGAATGGATTGGCTATACGATTCGAACCTGGAGGGGAGCAGGGTGGTGAAGGCATAATGGATCTCGCTCATCGCAACTGAGAGTGTAAACCAAGTGAGGGGTCGTCCTCCAAGTCGTGTACGGCTTTGGGGACAGCCTCTTTATTGCAGTTGCGGCGTACATGATGAGGGGTGAAAAATAACGTATCGCATTTTCATCCGTCGATTTACAATAAAAGGAGGCGAGAATGCCACGAAAGGAAGAGTCCGCATGAATGTCAGACATCTGCTGCATTGGCTGTGGCCAGACACGCTGAAGGGCAGACTTAGCATATTGCTTATTTTTGTGACGATTACGCCAATTGTGTTGATCGGATTCACTTCTTATTTCTGGTTTTATCAGATTCAGATGGAGAAAATCAATGCCAGCTATGAGACGGTGCTGCGCGGCGAGCGGGATGCGCTGGAGAAGGCGTTCGACAATCTTGCGAGCGTCTCCCAGCTGTTGGCGGCCGACGGAGGCTTGGGCGACGACATTGCGTTGTATATACAAAGCGAAGATCCATTCGAGAAGACGAAGTACTTCCACTCGATCGACCGTTCGCTTACGAACATCATCTATTCCAACCCGGCGATTCATGCGATTTTCATCTATTTCGAAGAGCATTATAAGCCGATCCAGTTCGAGAATGCTCCGTTGAAACATCGCTTCATGAGCGCAACAATAGATGATATGCCGTTTGTGCCGCTGTTCCGAGCCAATCAGTTGACCTACAACAGCCCTCACTCGACGGTGCGGGACAATTCCGAGAAGACGGTGCTGTCATTGCTGCGGCCGATTCCATACGGCAACGGACAAATATATTATGTCTATCTGGAGACGGAATGGATGTATCATGTCCCGCTTGGGGGGGGAGACGGGGGAACGGCCGGCGTATATCATTCGCTGATCGGGAGCGATAGGGTGATCCGGTACAGCAATCTGCCGATTGAGCTGCACGAAGGGGTAAGCCTGGATGACGAACGCGTCGCGCTGAGTGCCTTCAAGTCATTCGCCATAGCCGGCAAGAATGGATGGGAGCTGGTGTCGCACGTGAAACTGAGCGTATATGAGAAGGAAGTGCAGCAATGGCGTATTCTGTATGTCATCATGTCCTGTTTATCGCTTGTGCTGACCGTTGGCGCTGTGTCGTATATTTGGAGGATGGTGTACCGTCCGCTGCAGACGATGAACAAGGCGATGAACCGCTTCAGCCACGATGGCAATCACCTGCAGAAGCTGCATACTCGTTTGACTGAATTTGAAGTGATCTATTCCAGCTTCAGAGATATGAGCCGCAGAATTGTAGAATTGATCACCGAGGTGGAGCAGAAGGAGAAGCGCAAGGGCGAACTGGAGGTTGAAAAACTCATTGCCCAGATTAATCCTCATTTTCTACACAATACGCTGAATACGATTCAATGGCTGGCTCTGGAGAAGGGGCAACGCGAAATTTACGATCTGGTGAAAGTGTTCACGCGAGTGCTGCAATATAATTTGGGCAAAAGAAGCATGATTGTAACCATCCGCGAGGAACTTGCCGCATTAAACGACTATATCGAGCTGCAAAATATTCGTTACGATCATCGCTTCAAAGTGGATTCCAGCGTGGATTCGGATATTGCCGAAGTGCCGATACCAAGATTTGTGCTGCAGCCTATTGTGGAGAATGCGCTTTACCATGGTGTAAGCGGAGAGCAAGACCGCGTGGTCGTTCATTTGAAGCGGAGCGCCGGGCGTTATATCCAGATTACGGTAGCCGACAGCGGGCAAGGCATGAATCCGGACACCGTGGCCGCATTGCTCAGGGGAGAAGAAGGCAAGTCGACCGGTATTGGCATTGGGCTGAATTATGTGCAGAAAATGCTGGATGTTCATTACGGCGATCTGGCCTCTATGAGCATTGACAGCCGAATTGGCGAAGGAACGACCGTCACCATCGTAATTCCGGATAGCGTAAAGGGGGAGGGAGAACATGATCAGGGTGTTGCTCGTGGATGATGAGCCATTGGTGCGCAGAGGCATTCGCAGTATTATGCCATTGGCCGAATATGGCATGGAATGGGCTGGGGAGGCGTCCACAGTCGAAGAAGCGTTGAAAGCGTTGGACGCCGGAGGCATCGATCTGGTGCTGACCGACATTTCGATGCCGGGAATGGATGGGCTCACTTTTATCCGAAAACTGCAGTCGGATCATCCATCCGTCCGTTCCGTTGTCATTACTTGTCATCAGGATTTTGATTATTTGCAGCAAGCGCTGCGACTTGGAGCCATCGATTACATGGTCAAAACACAGTTGGATGATGATTCCGTGCATGATCTGCTGAAGCGAATCTCCCGCCATGTCGAGCGGTACTCCGAGACGGAGCAGGCCGAAGCTGATCCCGGCATCCGCAAACGGCTGGCGGAGCGTTGGGCCTCGCTGCACTGGGTGGCGCGCGAGGAATTGTACGAGGCCTTGTCGGCGGATACACTGCGAGTGTTCAACGCTGCCCTCTGGAAGGAAACGTTGACGTATTGCATAGCCGGGGAGTGGCGACGGTTCTGCCCGCAGCTGGCCCCGGAGATTGCACATGCATCCGCGCAACTGGAGCCGTTGCAATCCGTGCCGGAGCTGCTGGAATGGGTGGAGCGGTTTCGGGACGCAGCTATGCACAGATTGTGCCGCACGATGTATTCGGAGCAGGTGATTGCATCGATCATGCAGGGGCTCGACCTGTTGCACGGGACTGACGGCGGCAGATGGAGCCAAGCCGACATTTGCAAGCAGGTGGGGATGAGCGTCAGTTATTTCAGCAAATGCTTCAAAGAAATTGTCGGCGTTTCTTTCGTGTACTATGTGCAGGAGATGAATTTGCACCACGCGCAGCGGCTGCTGGAGACGACCAATCTGCCAATCTACGAGGTGGCGGACAAATCGGGGTTTAGCGATGAGAAGTATTTCGGAAAAATATTTCGCACAAAGCTGGGTTGCGCACCAAGCGAATACAGGCTGCAAAGCCGCTGCGAGCAATGAACGGCAGGATACCGGTTGTTTAGCACGTTATTTTATGTGCTGAATCTCCGGTTTTTTTGTTGCGTGAGCGGGGCGCAATAAATTTATCCACCCAATGCGACAAAAGGGGATGTAACGTCTGATGGCGGAGTGAAGCTACAATAAAGGTACAGAACAGGTAGCGAAACGGAGTGGCGGAGGACAACTACAAAGAAATTGAGGTGGAAGGGGCATGAGCAAGAAAATAAAATCCGCCGGTGTGCGAGATCTGGTCTATAACCGTTATCTGTATGCGCTTGCTGTGCCGGCTGTACTGTTCAGCATCATATTTGCCTATTTGCCGATGATTGGCGTATCGATAGCGTTTATGGATTTCAACCCGATCAAAGGCATATTCGGCAGTGAATGGATTGGGTTTGACAATTTCCGCTTTTTTTTTCGAGGCCAGGCTTGGGTGCGAATTACTTTAAATACAGTGCTTTACAACATCTCCTTTATCCTGACGGGTACACTCATGTCGCTGACACTGGCTATTATGCTGACGGAGCTAGGGCGCAACTGGCTGGTGCGGGTCATGCAGTCGATCATGATCTTGCCCAACTTTATCTCTTGGCCGATTATCGGATTGTTTACGGTTGCTTTTTTCACCGCGGATACGGGGGTGATCAACAGCCTGCTTAACAAGCTTGGCTGGGAGACGATTGCCTTTTATACCGATCCCGAGGTGTGGCCGCCGATTCTTGTGCTGATGAATTTGTGGAAAACGGCTGGCTTTGGAGCCATCGTGTACATGGCGGCCATCGTGGGCATTGATAAAGAGCTGTACGAGGCGGCCAGAATTGACGGTGCTTCGCGCTTGTCATGCATCTTCCACATTACGCTGCCTCTGTTGCGGAGTACCGTAGTCCTTCTGTTTCTGCTCAGTATGGGCAATATTTTTGGAGGCAATCTGGACATGATCTATTCGCTGGTAGGTGACAATACCTTTCTGTTCCGAACGACAGATACGATCGATACGTATGTGTTCCGCGCATTGCGCACTTCCGGATCGATGGGCATGACGCAGGCAATAGCGCTGTATCAGTCGGTGGTCGGCTTCGTACTGGTCGTAGTGGCGAACAAGATCGCTTCACGGATTGACAAGGATTCTGCATTGTTCTAGGAGGGAAGGCAACATGAAAAATTCCAGGCAAGACCGAATAATGTCCATCTTGTTCTATCTGTTCACCGCCGGCTTCGCCGCTCTCTGTCTGTATCCGTTCTGGCTGGTGTTGTCAAGCTCCGCCACGGCGGAAACGGCGCTGCTGCGCGACGGTTACCGCCTGTTCCCGGAACATTATTCGTTGGCGGCCTACAAGGCCATTTTTTCGTCGGACACGATCCCCGATGCATATCTGGTTACGATATTTATCACGTTCGCTGGAACGGCGCTCAGCTTGCTTGTTACCAGCATGGCGGCATATGCGCTTTCCGGGCGCAGATTGCATTACGCGCCGCATATCTCGCTGTTTTTCTATTTTACAATGCTGTTCAGTGGAGGTATGGTATCAAGCTATATTTTGATTACTAAGTATCTCCATCTGGGCAATTCGATCTGGGTGTATATTTTACCGGCTTTGCTATCGCCGTGGAATATGTTCCTGATGCGCAACTTCTTCAACGATATTCCGAAGGAGCTGTTCGAATCGGCCAAGCTGGAAGGAGCAGGCGAAGCGGTTATCTTGCGTTTAATCGTGCTACCGCTGTCGCTACCGGCACTTGCGACAATCGGTTTGTTCTACGCGCTTGGCTACTGGTCGAGCTGGATGCCGGCGATGTTGTATATCGATGATACCAAGTTATTTTCACTGCAATACATCATTATGCAAATTATTCGCAACGTCGATATGGCGCAAAATATTGCGGTGGCCGGCGCGCAGTCGACGGCCGCGATCGCTCCTGCTTACACGGTGCGGCTGGCGACGGCCATTGTGACGATCGGGCCGATCATTTTCCTGTATCCGTTCTTGCAGCGTTTTTTTGTAGGCGGACTGAAGGTTGGCGCCATTAAGGGCTGAATCCGGCGATTGCGCCGGTTGGCATACAGCATTACGATATGATACGGGAGGGTTCGTACATGAAAAATCGGAGAAAGCAAGGGTTGATTATGCTGCTGGCGATGTGTCTGTTCGCAACGATGCTGGCGGCATGCAGCGGCAACGACAATAACGGCAACAACGGCCAGGGTGCGGGGACGACGGTAACGCCGACTGCGGGCGAAGAGCAAGGCTCCAAAACGCCTGAAGCGGCTACTCTGAACATTATGTTATGGGGTGACAAGCCGAAGCAATTCGACGAAGTTGTCGCCGAATTCGAGCGGAGAACAAAGGATACGCTGAACCTGAAACTGAACTTTACGTTCACGCCTCAAGCCGATTACGTCAACAAGCTGAAGCTGAAGCTGTCGGCGGGTGAGCAGGTCGACATCGCGTTTGACGCGCCATGGATGAACATGAACACCTTTATTGCGCAAGACAACTATACGAATCTGGATGAATACTTCAACAACGATCAATATCCGGGTCTGAAGAAGGCGTTTGGCGAGGGATTCCTCGATAACAACCGGTTTGTGGGAGCGGATGGCAAGCTCCATGTGTACGGCGTGCCGCTGGGACAATATTTGGGCGATCTCGGAGTGATCTATTACCGCAAGGATTTGTCCGAGAAATACGGCATAGGCGAGTTGTCTACCTATGAGGAGTTGCTGGAGTTCTTCGACAAGGTTACCGAAAACGATGCTGGCATGATTCCGTTCGTGATCAAAAACGACGGGCATTACGGCGCGGTTACTGCGATCGAAGTCAATAAACCGATGCATGCGAAATATGAGAAGGGAATATGGCCGATCCAGCTTGGACCTAACGTGGAGGGCACCGTGCTAATTCAGGACAACAAGGTTGTAGCCGCCAACATTAAAGGCGAGAAGCTGGAAGCGATCGAATCGTACCCTGAACCGTTCAACAAGTCGGACCACAGCGTACTCGAGACGGTCCGCGAATGGCATGACAAGGGGTATATCGAGAAAGAGCCGATTGTGCGCAAAGACGCCAGCGGCACATTCGCAGCGGGAAGAGCGGCGGCAATGATGGAAGGCTTGTCTAATCTCGACAATATTAAAGCACAACTAACGGCAGGCGTGCCTTCGGCTGAAATGGGCGTATTCCTGGTATCCAAGGCAGCCCGCGAGAACGTGCAGCCGAATCCGGCGTACATCTCTGATTTCCGCGTCTGGAACTTCCTGGCGATCCCGAAAACTTCAGTGAATGCCGATCGGGCGATGGCGTTTATTAACTGGTTGTTCGAAAGTCAGGAGAATCACGATCTGTTCGAAATAGGCATTGAGGGCACGCATTGGGAAGCGATTGGCGAAGACAAATTCAAATACCCGGATGGCGTCGATATGAGCCAAAATTATGTTTTCCCCGGCTATATGCTGACATGGAATCCCAATTATATCCGCCTGTCGGAGAACGTGCCGGACAATCTGGTTGATGCGTTCCGCTATCTAGCCGACGAAAAAACGTATGTCCGTTCTGCGCTTGCTGGATTTGCCTTTAATCAAGATCCGGTCAAAAACGAACTGGCCAACCCCGACTTTGGCACAATTGCATCCGATGAGCTGGCTTACAAGCTTGGCATGGTTGTCAACCCGGCAGAGGGCTTGACGAGCCTCCAGCAGAAGTGGGAAGCGAACAGCAGGCTGCAAGCGGATATTGCCAAAATTAAAGAAGAGCTGATTCGTCAAACGCAGGAATTCCTGGATCAGCAGGCGGCGCAGCAATAAGCTGAAAAACATATGACTATAGCTTGCAGGCTTAGCTCCTGCGTGGACGGAGGTTTAGTTCTTTATGCTTCAAATTCATCATCACCCACAAACATGCGAACAACTGCTGCAGGCATACCGGGTTAACAAAGAGCCGGCGATTGGAGTGAAGCTTCGGTTCGAAGGCGTGGACGGCAGAGATGTTTACAACATTACCGCCGCTTTCCCGGATGCCGGCGCTTCAGTGCTGGCGGGCCGCGTCGAAGCGCGCGATACGGAATTTAGCTGCGTCAAGTTTTTCCGTCAGAAGGACAGCCGTTGGCAGGTCGATGAAGCGTTGCCGGAGTTAGATTGGCAAGATCCCTTCTATACCTTTATCGGCGAGGAACTGATTCTTGGCGGTGTGTGCGTCATCGAGGACAAGGACAATCCAGGTCAAATCGTATCATGGGAAACGGTGTTTTATCGCGGAGCGAACGTTGCCGTATTGCAGCCATTTCTGGTTGGACCCAGTCATATGAAAGACATACGGCTAGTGCAGTTAGCGGACGGCGCAATCGGCGTGTTTACCCGTCCGCAAGGAAAAAAGGGCGGCAGAGGGAAAATTGGGTTTTTCAAGGCGGCTTCTCTCGAAGCTATTACGCAGGAGGCGATTGCCGGAGCACCGTTGCTCGAAGGCATGTTCATGGACGAAGAATGGGGTGGGGCCAACGAGGCACATCTGCTGGCGAACGGGCTGATTGGCGTGCTTGGTCATATCGCCTGGTTAGACGAAGCAGGCCATCGTCATTATTACGCCATGACGTTTGCTCTCAATCCAGATACGCTGGCACGTACAACACTCAAGCTTGTTGCTGAACGCGCTGACTTTCCGGATGGACCAGCCAAACGCAGCGACTTGCAAGATGTTATTTTTAGTGGCGGTCTGATTCGCCAAGGAAACGGCAATGCCGAATTGTATGTAGGCGCCAGCGACGCCGAAGCATATGTCATTTCCATACCCGATCCGCTGTTGGAATATGAGGGGATGCATCCGGAATTGGAATAGAGTTAGCGGGAAGATGGCCTCGAATGGGCTATCTTCCTTTCTTTCTTTCTTTTCAGCGCTACTAAGACTCCTCCGATATGAATTTGAGATATTGCGAAGGCGTCGTGCCGTTTATTTTTTTGAAATGCCTAGTAAATGTTTTTTCACTGGAGTATCCAACGCGTTCTCCTATTTCTTTTATCGTTAGATGATGATTTTGCCGGAACTGTGCCAGCGCCGCTTTTATACGAACAAGCATAATGTAATAACTGATGTTATACCCCGAGTGCTTCTTGAAATAGCTTGATAAATATACGCTGGTAATCGAGAAGCGGTCGGCAATATAGGTAAGGGATAAATCGCTGTTATAATTTTTGTCAATGAACTCGACGATCTTTTCGTATAGCGACAGGTCTTGAACACTGGCATGAGCAGTCAATGAATCGTATTTCCGTACCAATTCCTCGTATGCGAGCTCTGGATTCCGAATCATACTTATATCTGAATAAATCGATTCTGAATCATGATGATTCACCTTTTTACTTGCGGCAATGACGTTCATTAAATCGTTCAAATAACGAAAAAGTCCGAATGATTCCCTATAGGTCATTTTTTTGACCAAGCTATATATGGTGCATGAGAAGAAATCTTTCAAGCTGTCTTGATTGCCTTTAAGCACGTAAGCGATCAGTTCTTGCTCCTTCTCTATTGACAGCGCAACAGGCGCATGCAAGCCGTTTGTAGGTTTACCATGATATTCAGCAATGTGATAAGAGGCACCCCAATTGAAGGAGTAGTTGTCGATAGCCCGCATGCTTTGTTGCAGGGCGTTATGAATATGGGCAATGTCTCTTATATATGCGCTTACTCCGCACAATACAAAGTAACCTTTGGATGACAAGTGGTCTAGAATTGGCGTCAGTGTACCGGTTATGCCGTCCGGGGGCGTGTTATAAAGGAAATAGGTATCCGCATCCGCACGATGGAGCAGTTTATGGAATGAATAATGATCCGCCAGCAGTTGCCCGAACATCTCGTTAGCAATAGTGGTCTTTGCGCCATTTTTAGCTTCTTCGAAATAGCAGGTCAGAATATAGCCATTTCTATACTTGCTGCGAAGCTTGCTGTCGATGTCAGGAATTGAATCATCTGGGGAGGCAGTAGCATAGCGCAGCAGAGCATTTTGATCCATAATGGTTTGTTGTTGATCCAACGTGCGTTTCATTAATTGCGTAGAGCTTAGCAGTTTGGAAATCGTTGATTTAATTGGACGGTATAGTGTTATATTTGCGGCAAGCAAGCCGAAGGCGATAAGAAAAAAGGCCAAAAATGTAGTTAGTGTAAACACGTTGACCTTTCTTATTTTTTGCTGCAAATTGCTTTCCGCATATAAAATAGTATATTGTAGTCCATTCATTGCGATATGTATCGGAGTAAATCTCTTGCCTTCAATTACAACGGGTTGACCGTCTTTAAGCTGCTGTACGTTAACGGATAGCGGGAAGGACTGGCTAACCGCCACCACTTCGCCCTTCTCGGTCGTGATATGTACGACATTGTTAAAGACTTGAGAAGACTTCTCCAGACTTTGCTCTAATTTGGTTCTGTCAATCTTGACGAAGATAGACCCTGCATTACGGATAGGGTATACAAACATCAAGAATCGATCATAGATCTGGAAAGAGCTCGCTTGTTCGTCCAGGTGCAGACAGTCGCAAGTGAAGTCAGGGCTCTCTTGTTTTAATTTATCGTAGAATAGACTTAATTGCCTTGTGCCATCTCCGCTCGTCACAAGTTGCTTGTCATTAAAGAAGACGGAAATTGATGAGTCGAACGGAAGCACGCGCATGAGCTCGGAGAGCTTCTGGTTAAATCGGTTCAGCATCATTTTGTAGCCTGTTGCAGTTGATTCAGATTTATTCAGATATACGATATCGATATCCATGCTTAACGAGTAAACGGTTTGCTTCAGCTTTGAGAATTGCTGGTCGATACTGTCTGCTATATAAAGAAGTGATTCCTTATTCGCTTGAGCTTGATTTCTTTTGACGGTATCTTTGATGTAATAGGAGCTATATGCAAGGATGGATGAGAATAAAATGACGAATATGAGGTTGATCGCAATAATTTTAATATAAATTCGGTTCGTGTCCCCATGCAAGAATCTCCTGAACATATCTATTCCTCCTATCCAAAACATACGTTATGAAACAATAAGATAGCGCTTTCATTATTATCATATGAAATGTCAGGCAATTGCAATATATAATATGAGACAATGATGATTTGTCTCCCATTTTAAAAATTGTCGGTTGATAGATATATAAAAATGGTCTTCATATTAAAAACCGTCCCTTGCCGGTCCAGTCCATTTGCGACTACGATCAGATTATCTTAGGTGGAGAGGAGGAGGACGATTGAATTTGAACCGGCTGATGATCAAATGTTATCGACAACGTTATTTGTTGCTGATGACGCTTCCCGGATTTGCGGTAGTGCTTATTTTTAAGTATATTCCGATTTACGGCATTTTGATTGCGTTCAAAAATTATGACGTAGCAACAGGCATTATGAACAGCCCGTGGGTAGGGTTTAAGCATTTTTATTCATTTTTTCATAATCCGCTCAGCTTAAGACTAATCAAGAATACGTTCCTACTTGGTATTTACTCGTTGTTTTGGGGGTTTCCAGCACCTCTCATTCTCGCACTTCTATTAAATGAAGTCAAAAATAAGTTATTTAAAAGAGGCGTGCAAACCATTGTTTATTTTCCCCACTTCTTGTCGGTCGTTATAATAGTTGGGTTTATTAAAGAATTTACGGCGCTGGACGGCTTGTTCAATCAGATTGCCGGTTGGTTCGGTGCAGAAGCGGTTCCCATGTTGTCCAAGTCGGAATATTTCCGAACGCTGTTTATCGGCTCGGGCATCTGGCAAGGTGTGGGCTGGGGAACGATCATTTATTTGGCAGCGCTTTCCGGTGTTGATGTCGTCTTGCATGAGGCGGCCACAATCGATGGCGCCAACCGATGGCAACGCTTACGACATATTACGTGGCCAGCTATTATACCAGCTACCACGATTCTCCTTATTTTATCGTTGGGAAGTATTGTCGGCACGGATTTTCAGAAAATTATCTTGTTGTACAATCCAGTCATATATGAAACGGCCGATGTCATTGATACATACGTATATCGTCAGGGCATTCTGGGCGCCCAATACGAATACAGCACGGCTGTCGGTTTGATGCTTTCTGTTATAGCATTTATTTTTGTCGCCAGCGGCAATTGGTTTTCCAGGAAAGTATCGGATACCAGTCTTTGGTAGGAGGGGTGGATATGGAGAATGCACATGACGCATTATAAACAATCATTAGGTTCGAAGCTATTCGATACAGGCAATTATATATTCCTGATCGGGTTATGCATCGCTATGCTTTATCCACTGATGAACACAGTTGCGCTATCACTAAGTAATCCGGAAATGATTATTCAGGGCAAAGTATCCTGGTTTCCGCGGGGCTTCAATCTGGAAGGGTACAAATATATTTTATCCGACCATAAACTATTGAAGGCATTCGGCAATACGGTCTTATACGCATTGACGGGAACATTTATTATGCTTCTGTTAACTTCCTTGTTGGCCTATCCTCTTTCAATCCCGGATTTTGTTATTCGCAAATTTATTACCATCTTTATTACAATTACGATGTTTTTCGGAGGTGGGTTAATTCCGACCTATTTGCTTATCCGCAATTTGCATATGCTGAATACGTTTTGGGTCATGGTTATTCCTGGGGCCGTATCGGCTTTTAACGTCATATTGTTTCGTACTTTCTTCAAGACGATTCCGATCGAATTGTGGGAGTCGGCCTATATGGACGGGGCAAACGACATTCGCATTTTATTTCAAATTTATTTGCCACTTTCCAAAGCGCTGCTTGCAACGTTCGGCTTATTCGGCATAGTCGGCACCTGGAACGGTTGGTTTGAAGCCTTAATCTATTTAAACGATGAAGGCAAATACCCGATTCAAATGATATTGAGGAATATGATTTCAGAGACGGACAGCTCATCGATGAACGCGCAAACCTTTCAATTAATAGCGTCCATGAAATTGCATGGAAAAAATATTAAAATGGCGGCGGTCATCGTAACGATTATACCCATTTTGTTTATTTACCCGTTCTTACAAAAGCACTTTGTTACAGGTATGATGATCGGCTCAGTCAAAGGCTAGATCTTAAATATTTATAAGAGTGAATATAATCTGAAAGGGTGTTTTCAATGGGTAACATGAAAAGTAGTAACACAAGGAAAGTTGCGTATTTCGCCATACTGCTGGCTGTGTTGCTGGCTTCCTCGACTGTATTTGCCGGGTGCTCGTCCAATAACGAAGGAGAGAATGGCAGTAATAAGCAGACAGATAGCGACAAGCAAACAGAGGGGAGCGGGGAGCAGACAATCAAGCTTTCTGTTATGGCAGGGACATTCGGCGCAGTACCAGAAAATACGGAGGTTCAAAAGGAATGGCAAAGAAGAATGGAGGAATATATTGGACGGAAGCTGGATATAGACTGGCAGTATATTCCATGGGGAGATTACTCCGATAAATTCAAGCTGACGCTTGCAAGCGGTGATCTTCCGGACATCATGACTAACACTGGCAGTGACCTGGCCGTTCAATATGGGCGACAGGGCCTTGTACTTGATATTTCCAAATATTTGGATCAGGCGCCAAATTACAAAGCGTTCCTGGACAGCACTCCATATGTCGAATCCAGTATGTATACACCTGAAGGCAATATGTACTTCTTCGGTGATGGATGGTCGAATACGGATAATAATCAAGGAAGCGCTTATGGTTCTTTGTATCGCTTTGATACGTTCCAGAAGCATGATATTAAAATACCGGAAACGCTTGATGAGCTATATGAAGCCGCCAAGAAATTGAAGCAATTATATCCCGATTCGTATCCGGTCAATGCTTTTCCATGGCCTAAAGTAGAAGAAGCGTTTATGTTGTCTAATCACGTCAGATCCGACATTTATTGGGATGGGGATCGGTTTACTTACGGTGCGGTTTCAGAAGGTTACAAGGAAGCGCTTATGTTTGCCAACAAGCTATTCAATGAGAAACTGCTAGATCCCGAAATCATTACGCAATCGGAAGATCAAGTGAAGCAGAAAGTGATGACTGGAAAATCGTTTATCGTGCCGGTAGCTTGGTATGGGTTCACAAGCGAATTCAACAGCTTAGGTCAGGATAGTATGGAGTGGGGAGGCGCACTTGTGCCGGATAACCCGACATACGGAAAGGCATGGAAAATGTCTTCAATTGAGCCCGGTAAACTCATCAGACCGTATAACGGCGTGCTAGTCTCCGCCAAGACCAAACACCCTGAACTTATCGTGAAAATGCTTGATTATCAATATACAGATGAGATGATCGATCTGCTCAACTGGGGTATTGAAGGCAGAACGTATGAAATCAAGGAAGGAAAAAAACAGTATTTGCCGGAAATATTGAATGCCGCTATTCCTTCAAAAGCGTTGGAGCCGTTCGGCGTAGGAGGCAGCAACCGCGCCGGTTTCATCTTCAGTCCTCAAGAATTCAGCGCTGATCTAGGAAAGTATAGACCTATGCCGTTTTTTGCTGAAGGAAAGTATATGGTAGAAAAAAACTTCATTGCAACGGATAAATACGGCGGCGAGGAATCTGTTGCGCCTTATGACCGAGCGCCTACCGTTACGTTAGATAAAGATGAACAAGCGAAACGAAACGAGACGATGACACCGATCGATACCTATGTCAGTGAAGCGGCAATCAAATTCATCATCGGGGAGAGAAGCTTTGACGAGTGGGACAAATACAAGTCAGAAATTAAAAACTTGGGCGATTACGAAGCTATTGTTAAGATGATGAACGATAAGGCGGAAGCTGTCGTCAAATAAGTCCGCCAGTGAAAGGCGAAGAGGTGCGCAGCCATGAGAAATAAACCGAATAATCATGAACGCAGTAGTGAATCGATCATCTATGCCATCGGTGCATTCACTGGGAGCAATGCGCCGGAAACCGGCTTGCTTAGGATGGGGGGGAGATTGGGATCAGTCGCTGCTTAAGATGAAAGCATGCGGAATCAGTATCGTAGCGACGTATATTTTTTGGAATCATCATGAGGAGATTGAAGGCGAGCATGAATGGAGCGGATCACGTAATGTCCGCCAATTTCTGAACTTATGCGCCAGACATCAAATGTATGCTTTTTTACGTCTGGGACCTTATTGCCACGGAGAAGCACGCATCGGTGGATTCCCGGACTGGGTCGTGAGCAAATGCCGCATTCGTACGAATGATCCACTATATATGACCTATGTTCAGCGTCATTACAGGCAAATATTCGGGCAAGTGGAGGGCATGCTTTTCAAGGATGGAGGTCCCGTTATTGGCGTGCAAATCGAAAATGAATATTTAGGCGGTCAGGAGCATATGGCAGCGCTGAAAAAAATGGCGATAGATGCTGGATTCGACGTGCCTTATTACTCAGCAACTGCTGGCGGAGGACAGTTCGATTCAATACCCGAAGGTGAACTGCTTTCGATGTTCGGAGGATATCCCGAAGCGCCATGGTCACAGCATACGGAGCCGATGCCGCCAAACACTAACTTTTTCTTCACTCCTATTCGCGACGATTCAAATGTTGGGAGTGATCTGATTAAGCATGATCTGGACAAACGGGGAAAGAATCCTCCTGAAATTGAGCGCTATCCTTATTTCATGTGCGAATTGGGAAGCGGCAATCAGGTGACGCATCATCGTAGACCGATTATTTCAAGCGATGACATTGCATCCATGGCGCTAGTCAAGCTGGGAAGCGGCTGCAACTGGCCCGGATATTATATGTTTCACGGAGGAACGAATCCGATCGGTCATTTATCGACTTTGCACGAATCCAAGGCAACCGGGTATCCCAATAATTATCCTGTTCTTTCATATGATTTTCAGTCACCCATAGGCGAATACGGACAGATGCGAGATGGTTATCATGAACTGAAGCTGATACACTTCTTTCTCCAGGATTTCGGAGAGCTGCTTGCGCCAATGTGCTTGCACCTGCCGAAGCGACAGCCGAAGGACCTTATGGATACAGATACGTTGAAGTGCGCAGTGCGATCCGATGGAAGCAGCGGGTTTCTGTTTATAAACAATTATGTTCGGCTGCAAGAGAATAAGTCGATAGAGAAGGTTCAATTTGAAGTGGCGCTAGCCAATGGCGATTCGATCCGTTTTCCGAATGATGCAATAACCATTCCGGCGGACGAGCGTGCGATCTTTCCTTTTCAATTGATGCTTGAGGAACAAGTCATATTGCGTTACGCAACTGCACAATTGGTAGCAAAGCTCGACGGTTATGATGCGACTTATGTATTCTTTGCAGTGGACGGCATTCCGGTACAGATGGCATTCGATATAACTACTGTGAAGAGGATAGCCTTAGAAGGCAAAGGGAATGTAAGTCAAAATGGACAAATAATACTTGTATCGGAGCTTGAGGCAGGACCTGATTGTATTGTTCGGTTGGAATTGGCTTCGGGGAGAAGCATTCGCTTGCTTATACTAACTAAAGCTCAGGCGCTTCGTTGCTGGAAAGCCGAAATGTGGGGAGAAGATCGGCTATTCATGAGCGAAGCCGATATTCTGGTAGACGGCAACAGGGCGCAGATGCTTCAGAGGTCGCCGGTGCAGTGGGAGGTGTCTATTTATCCGGAGCCGTTGATTTCTCCGATGATAGGAGAGATTCTTACAACAGTCAAGCCGAAGGGAGCATTTGTTAGCTATTCGCAGATTGTCAGACAAGATAAGCTTAACGTAGCTGTACAAGCACTAGCGAATGGGATAGCTGATTACGACGGGAAGAAGTATGAAGTGCGTCAGTGGAGAATCAAAGTCAATGCGGATTGCGATTGCATGGATGCATATACGGATGTGAATAACATTTTTTTGCGCATAGAATATGAAGGGGATATGGCGGTATTGCGAACGTTGGAGCAAGAGCTGCTTGCCGATCATTTCTACAATGGGTTGCCATGGGAGATCGGCTTAAAGCAATGTATCACCAACCTTAACGGGGGAGAGTGGCTTCTTCAAATCATGCCTATGATGAAACAACAACAGATTTATTTGGAACGGGTACCATCATTTGAAGAGGATACGGTTGCCGAACTGTTAAGCGTCAAAGCCGAGGTGGAGTATACGAAGACGATTGAATAGCGGAATGCTGAGGGCTGTCTGCCAAGTGATCGGACGGCCTCTAGGCCAATACCCGTTAATAAGGAGGCGACTCATGATTCAGAATAATCGAGGCATTACAGTAGCCGTTATAGGAGCGGGCTCCAGAGGAGTCGGATATGCGAGGTATTTTCTCTCCAATCCTGTAGCGGGCAAAGTCGTTGCCGTAGCCGATCCAGACAGCGAGAGATTGAAAAAACTTTCGGATCAACACTTTGTTCATGAAGTCCATCGGTATGCGAACTATCAAGCTTTTTTTGAACAGCCCAAAATGTGCGACGCCGTACTCATTTGTACGATGGACCAGCAGCATTATGAACCAACGATGATGGCGCTAGAGAAGGGATACCACGTAATGGTGGAGAAACCGATGTCGCCAGATCCTATTGAAACATTGGACATGTCCCGCCAAGCTGATAATGTCGGGAAAATACTAATGGTCGGTCATGTGTTACGATACTCTCCTTTTTTTTATAAAATAAAATCGTTACTTCATTCCGGGGCAATTGGTGATGTCATATCAATTGATTTGATTGAAAATGTAGGTCATATTCACTATTCACACAGTTTCGTAAGAGGAAACTGGGGAAACAGTCGAAGATCATCCTTTATGCTTATGTCGAAAAGCTGTCATGACATCGATATTTTGCATTGGTTAATCGACAAGCCTTGTGTGAAGGTTTCCTCGTTTGGTTCACTGATGCATTTCAATTCGAACAATGCTCCGGAGGGCTCGACAGCAAATTGCTTCGACGGTTGTATTGTAGAGCGAAGCTGTCCTTACTCTGCTAACCGTATTTATGTGGAAAGAGGAGAGTGGCTTTGGCAAGTTACACAGTCAGAACGGAAAGAAGACCGAATACGTGCACTGCAAGAAGGTCCATACGGAAGATGTGTATATCGCTGCGACAACGATGTGGTTGATCATCAAGTCGTTTCCATGGAATTCGAGACGGGTATTACCGCTAGCTTTACGATGATCGCGTTTACGACAGAGGAATACAGAACGATAAAGGTGTTCGGAACAAAAGGACAATTGCGCAGTCATATGGGAAAGAATGAAATAGTTGTTTCCACTTTTAACGGCGATGTCGAAAAGTTCAATCCGGCGACGCATGCAGGTGGACATTTTGGAGCGGATCCCCTTCTTGTTGAGGATTTCGTTACGCAGGTCAATTCAGGACATGTTACAGGAGGTCGTACACATGCGAAAACTTCGGCTGATAGCCATCTGATTACATTTGCCGCAGAACAGGCTCGACTGCAAGGGGAAGTGGTCGAGATGGCGGAGTATGTATCTAATCTATCAAACCGGCTTAGCTCGGCATATATAGATAACAAATTATAATGATGAAGAGATCGGTTAAATACTGTCTGTGATATTAAATTTCGTCTCTTGAATGTATAGGATAGACAAAACTATGCTGAGAGCGAAGTGATTTATAAAATTTATTATAAAGCGAGGCTGAGAAATATGAACCAAACGTACAAAGAACAGTTCGACCGAGACGGATATGTTGTATTGAAGCAGTTATTCTCGGAGCAGGAAGTCAATGCATTGAAAAAAGAAGCGGTTCAAGTGTTGAAGAAGAAAGAGGTAGGGAAGGAAGGCGTCTATGTCGGAATGGCGGCTGCCAGTCCAATCTTTGCGGCAGCAGCTGATAAAGAAGAATTGGCAGAGGTGCTGCAGGAGATTATCGGTGAAGAAGTTGTATTTTTGAGCGACAAAATTGTGTTTAAGGATGCCGGTACGGATTTCGGTTCGCCCTGGCACCAAGACTATCCCTATTGGAAAGGCAGCCACAAATATTCGGTATGGATCGCTCTCGACGATGCCGACGCTGATAACGGATGTCTGCGCGTAGTGCCGGGCTCACATTTGTATGGCGATATCAACCACCAGGGTGATGCGTCTGACGGTCTGGGGTTTGGTAATCGGTTAAGAGAGCAAGATATCGATCCGGATCAAATCGTAGATTTGAAGGCTTCGAAAGGCGACGCTATCGTATTCCATGATCTGCTGTTCCATGCTTCCTATCCGAACAAGTCGGGCAAGGAACGCTGGGCGCTTATTTCTACATATAAGGACGGAACGCAAGCCGATCCGCATTACGATTGGGCCACAGCTGCGTTCGTAGTAGGCCGTTCCCGAAGTTAGGGGATGCAATCCTATCGAATGAAGAGACGAGAAGCGCGAGTATCAAAGTGGTTTTTCACTTGATACTTGTGCTCTTTTTCATTAGGTCGTGAATTCTAATCATCTAATTATTTGTACATATCGGATAACTAATGAAATGATGACGATCTAATGATTTATCAATTGCCTAACCTCTAGCAGTCAGCTATTGTAAGTAACGCACAGAGCATATCCGAAAGGGGGTGACTAATCCATGTATAGCTTTGCCCAGACGTTTTGGCGCCAAAAATACTTATATCTGATGGTGTTTCCAGGATTGTTAATCGTACTTATATTCGCTTATTTTCCAATGTACGGGGTGTTGATTGCTTTTAAAGATTTCAATGTGGCAAAAGGCATATGGGGAAGCGAGTGGGTTGGATTTAAATACTTTCATGAATTTCTTAACAATCCAATGGCGCTGCGAACTGTGAAGAACACGTTCCTGCTGGGAACATACAGTCTGATATTCGGGTTTCCGGCACCGATTGTACTTGCGTTGCTGTTGAACGAAATTCGGTTGCTAATGTTCAAGAAATTCGTGCAAACGGTTTCATATTTTCCGCATTTCATCTCAACTGTTATCATTGTGGGCATGCTGAAGGAGTTCACTTCTCTGGACGGTTTGTTCAATACGATTACGGGCTGGTTGGGGATGGAGGCGGTTAATTTCATTACCGAACCGGAATATTTCCGTACGTTGTTCGTGGGATCCGGCATATGGCAAGGGATCGGCTGGGGAACCATTTTGTATCTGGCCGCTCTAAGCAATGCCGATCCCACACTTTACGATGTAGCTTCTATTGATGGAGCGAACCGATGGCAGAAGATAAAGCATATATCGATTCCCGCCATACTGCCAACGACAATTATCTTGTTCATTCTTTCCGTCGGGGGCATTCTTGGGACCGATTTCATGAAGGTAATGCTGATGTACAATCCCGGAACTTACGAGACCGCTGATGTCATCGGGACATACGTGTACAGGGTAGGGCTGGAAGGAGGGAGATTCGAATACAGCGCCGCCGTCGGCTTGATGTTGTCTATCATTTCTTTCCTGTTCGTCCTAGTGACGAACAAGATGTCGCGCAAATTTTCCGAAACAAGCTTATGGTAGGTGAATGTATTGGGGTATAAACAAAGCTTCGGTTCCCGCTTGTTCGACACGTTCAATTATGGGGCAATGTTGCTGCTTGTCGTCGTTACCGTCTATCCGCTGCTCCATGTCATCGCCATCTCGTTAAGTCATGCGGATTATATTTCACTCGGTCAGGTAACCTGGTTCCCGAAAGGATTCAATATTAAAGGCTATGAAATCATATTTGGCAAGCCGCTTCTGTACATTAGCTATAAAAATACGGTCATGTACGCTGTCGTTGGAACGCTTCTGACGCTGCTGTTGACTTCATTGATGGCTTATCCGCTTACAATAGCGAAGTTTCACTTGAAGAAGGCAGTAACCATCTTTCTTGCGGTGACAATGTTTTTCAGCGGGGGCATGATTCCAACGTATCTATTGATGAAGGAACTTAATTTGCTTAATACATTCTGGGTCATGGTGCTGCCAGGCTGTATCAGCGCATATAACGTCATTATTTTCCGAACATTCTTTCAGAACATACCAAGTGAACTGCGCGAATCAGCTTATATGGATGGAGCAAGTGACTTAACCGTCTTGTTCCGGATATATCTGCCTTTGTCGAAGGCGCTGCTTGCCACCTTCGCATTGTTCGCCATCGTTGCGCATTGGAACGAATGGTTCAGCGCTCTTATTTATTTGAAGGACGAGAATCGGTATCCGCTGCAGATGTTTTTGCGGAGCATTATATTTACACAGCAGGGCTATGGCAGTAGCGCGCAAGTGACGGAGATGATCCAGAATCGTCAGATCAATCCGAAGAATATTCAAATGGCGGCGATTGTGATTACAATGGCGCCGATTCTATGTATTTATCCGTTTGTGCAGAAGTACTTCGTCAAAGGCGTTATGATAGGTTCGATAAAAGGCTGAGGGGGAGCATGTATGAAAAAAGGAATGATAGGACTGCTAGCGCTTATTTTTATCATTGCGGCATTGTTGAGCGGCTGCAGCAGCGTTACGGATAACGAAAACGGAAAAACGGACAATGGCAATGGCGGCAGTGAAGGGAAGAGTGAGGCATTGAAGCTGAAGGTCGTCATTCCGCATTTCGGAGGCGACCCCACCGGCACGCTTGTTCAGCAGGAATATGAGAAAGAAATCCAGCAGTACTTGGGAATCGGCGTAACCATTGAATGGACGCGCATCCCGTGGGGCGAATATAAAGAAAAAACGCAAGTGATGCTGACGAGCGGCGATATCCCCGACGTTATGCTTGTCCTCGGCCAGGACAACATTATTAAATACGGCGAACAGGAGCTGTTTGTCGATCTGGCGGAGTACATGGATGTAATGCCGAATTATATGGAGTTCGTAAAAGCGACGGATAACTACGAGAAGTATTTGATGAGCGACAGCAAGCAGCTTTTCGCATTCTATGACGGCTTCACGAATCCGTCGGATATTGAGCCAAGCCAATATGCAACCGCTTACCGTCTTGACGTGTTCGAGAAGCATAACATAAAGGTGCCGACCACGCTGGATGAATTGTACAAAGCCGCCAAAGAGCTGAAAGAGCTGTATCCGGATTCCTATCCGGTAGGACAGAGCGAGCAATACTTAAACTATGACGGTATATTAAACGCCAATCATACTTCTGGCGGCATCTACTGGAACGGTGAGAAGTATGTATATGGCCCAACAGAAGAAGCATTCAAGGAAGCGCTGATGTTCCTGAACAAGCTGTATTCCGAGAAGCTTCTCGATCCGGCTTACTGGTCAGATAATATGGATGAGGCGAAGCCGAAGGCATCTACAGGCAAAACGTTCATCTATCCGCTGATCTGGTCGGGATATGTAGCTGACTTCAATGCCAACCAACAGGCGGGCGTGACTTGGACATTGGCGATGGGTCCTGATAATCCAAAGTATGGAAAATCATGGAAGTATGACAGCGAGCCGAAAGGTAAAGGCGTAAACAATGGCTACGGAATCGTCGTATCGGCCAAAGCCAAAAATACAGAACAGATTATCCGCTTGCTTGATTACCAGTATAGCGATAAGATGATTAATTTGCTCATGTGGGGAATCGAAGGCAAGAGCTATGAGGTCAAGGACGGTAACAAGCAGTTTTTACCGGAAATAAAGGAGTCCGGGGATTTCGTTGGCGAGCTTGCGAAGCTTGGCGTATCGGTATCGATGCGGACGAGGCCAGGTATCGTGTTCACGCCACAAGAGCGTATTGCGAAGTATATGTCGATACCTGACGTCATGTTCTACCATGACGGTAAGGCTCAGCTTGAAAACTATTGGCTCGCGAGCGACAAATACGGCGGCAAACAATCGATTTCACCGATAAACCGTGCGCCGAAGCTATTATTTTCGAAAGACGAGAATGATCGAAGAGCCAATACGATGACGCCGATCGATACGTATGTGAAGGAATCTGCGGTCAAGTTCATTAAAGGCGAGATGAGCTTCGATGACTGGGATAAGTTCCAGGACACAATGAAGAAGATGGGGGACTACGAATCCATTCTTCAAATGTTTAATGATAAAGTGACATCATAATACATCCATGAGAAGCATGCCGTCCGAATGTTCGGACGGCCTACGCCTTTTCAAGATGGAATCGAACTTATTAAGGAGAGTAGAAAGATGAGAAAATATTACCTTCAATTCAACGGACCGATTGTCAGATGGGACGAAGCTATTCCTCTGGGCAATGGGAGGACAGGCTGCTTGCTATGGGGAGACGGCGAACTGCTGCGCTTCAGTCTGGATCGCGGCGACCTCTGGGATCTTCGACTGGCGCCTGAAGTGGAGGATGAACGGTTCACTTATGCGGACATGATCGAGTGTGTGAAGCGCGGCGATGAGGAAGGACTGTATCGGCGATTCGACCGTATATACGAGAAATATCCCTACCCCAGTAAATTACCGGCAGGACGACTGGAACTCCGCTTCGGTACTCCCGCCAATGGAGTCATTAATAAATTAGATCTGCAGGAGGCACTTGCACATGTAGAGTTAAAATTTCAAGATGATTATATTGTCCAAGTATCGAGCTTCCTTCATGCCGTGAACGGACTAGGCTATATCCGCATTGTCGGGGATCGGGCTGCGGACGGCTATCTGGATATTGTCGCACCGGATTATGTGGGTGAGCATGTGGACGATAAGAGCGATTCCGTCTTTCATACGAGCCTGACCAGGCTGGGTTATCCGGCCGCTACGATGCATACCGAAGGCTCCGTGCGTTGGTTTCATCAGCGAACCGCGGATGATCTGGAGTATGCGATTGTCGTAGAGGAACGGCAATGTGAAGCAGGGGAACGTGTAGCGGTGTACGCCATCGCGTCCAATCGTGATGGAGAGTCGTGGCTAGAAGAGGCGAAGCGCAGGATTGCTTCCGCACTGGATGAGGGATTCGATGTAGCGCTATGCGAGCATGCCTCGTGGTGGGCCAGATATCAGGAAAAGAGTGGAATCAACCTGCCAGATGAGGAAGCGGAAAAGATGTGGGTGCTGAATAACTATTTGTTCGCTTCCTGCTCACGTAAGGGAGCGCCCCCAATGCCCCTGCAAGGGGTGTGGACCGCTGACGAAGGACGACTACCGCCTTGGAAAGGCGATTATCATCACGATTTGAATACGCAGCTTAGCTATTGGCATTATTTAAAGGCGAATCGTCTGGAGGAAGGGGAGAGCTTCATTGACTTCCTATGGAACTTACGTTCTGAAGGAAGGCGCTTCGCTACGAAGTTCTATGATGCGCCGGGAATTAACCTCCCATCGGTCATGACGCTTGCCGGCGGTGCGATGGGCGGCTGGCCGATGTACAGCTTAAGTATAACGAATCAGATTTGGCTATGCCAGGCGTTCGATCATTATTGGCTGCACACGGGCGATGGAGATTTTCTGCGTAACAAGGCGTATGTATATTTCAAGGAAACGGCAGACTGCGTACAGCGCTGGCTGGAGCCTGGAGAGGACGGCAAGCTGAGACTTCCCGTGTCAAGCTCACCGGAAATTCACGATAACACGCTGAACGCTTGGCTGGATCCAATGAGTAATTACGATCTGGCGCTGCTCATATATTTGTTCCGCCGTCTGTTGGTTATGGCTGAGTGGTTAGGGTACGCCAATGAGGCCGAAAGGTGGTCTGAAGTGTTGGAGTTGCTGCCGAAGTTAGCGGTGAATGAAAAGGATGTTCTAATGATTAACCCGACAGAATCTCTTGCGAATAGTCACCGGCATATGTCGCATATGATGGCGATCTATCCTTTGCAACTGCTCGATCTGCGCGGATCGGAGCGCGATCGTGCCATCGCCGATGCGACTATTCGCAATCTGGAGCTGCTCGGGAAGGGGCAGTGGGTTGGTTATTCATTCGCATGGGCAGCAGCTATGTATGCAAGGCAAGGGAACGGAGAAGCTGCCATCTACCATCTGCGTCAAATGTGGCGTCATATGTGCTCACCCAACGGCTTTCACTTAAACGGCGATTATAAGCATGCCGGCATCTGCATGTATCATTATCGCCCGTTCACACTCGAGGGCAACTTTGCGGCTGTATGTGCTCTGCAGGAGATGCTGCTTCATACAGATGAAGGAACGATTCGTGTGTTCCCCGCACTGCCGGCGGAATGGGCTTCGCAAACTGTTCAATTCCATGATTTCCGCGGTGAGATGGGTGTGCTTGTAACAGCGAGTATGAGCAGCAATGAGATGGAATTTATCAAGCTGTGTGCCGAACGCGCAGGCAAGTTTCGGGTGCAGAACGATTTCGCGGGGGATCGTCTGCAGCTTCGCTTCGATGGGAGAATTGAGCAACTTGCGTGTCCTCGCGGAGAAATATTCGACATTACCTTAATGCAAGCGGAGGTATGTACAATCACTGCTATGTAATCTCTAGTATTGGTAACAAGGAGTCAAGCTGGAGCTTTGAATGATCATGAAGAGTTATGGTATGATTAATCAAAAGCTTTTGTATGCGTTTACATGTTAGGAGGATCGCATGAGAAAATTGATTAGATCGTTCCCTCGCAACGCAACAGCCGAAATCAAGAAAAAGACGCTAGTCGCGATTTTCTTGCGTTTTTTCGTGCTAATATTGCTGATTCTTCTAGCATCCGGCACAATAGCCGTTTATTCCAATTATCGGATGATTGAAGATGCTAGGGAAGCGAACCGCAACTATTTGCGTGCTGTATCCTCGTCCATCGACAACTTGTTAAATAAAATCAGGGACAAAGGTTACAGCATCTCATCCGATCCCCATTATGTGAATCTGCTGTCCATGACGGACAAGTCGCAGAGTCGCTACTCTTCTTCATCGTATTTGCTGAGCGGGAAACTGTACAATCTATATATGAGCGATGATGCAGTAGACGATTCCTTCATATACTTCGCCAATCTCGATACAATAATTGCAGGATCCGGCGCTTATGATACAGAATTTTATTTGAACAAGTATAATCGCTATAGCGATTATTCACAAATGTTCTGGAACGGTATGGCAAGCGGAACGGTATCATCGATCTTTCCGGCAACGGAAGTGTTCAGGCGAAGTGGCATATTGGAAGAAGTGCCTTACAAAACTATTATTCCGCTTGTTCTCAACATTGAAAGCGTTGCTGGAACGCGAAGTTTCATGATCGTAAACATTGATGAGCAGAAGATATACGAGATGATCGATAATATGAACATTACAAAAAAAGGCGACGTCTATTTAATCGATACGCTTCAAAATCGGCTAATCAGTTCGACCGATCGCGACAAGCTAGGAGATACGTTCAACCCTGAAGCACTCCAATTGGATATGAATGGCGGAACGACTGAAGTAAAGCTTGGCGGTAATGACTATCTCTTTTCATATCAGCCGTCTTCCTGGACCAGCCTGGCCTTTATCGTCGTAACGCCGGAGAAGGCGCTGACCGGACCTATATATAAATTTTGGTATATGACATTTGGTTTAATCGCCTTGTTTATGTTGTTCGGAATAATAATAGCTGTCTTTTTCTCGCGACGTATCTATTCGCCCCTCGCAGAGATGGTTCAAGTCGTGAAGCGGTATGCCAAGGCGCCTTTCGAGAGCGGTACGTCCGAATACGAATATATTAAGGAGAGCATTACGACGCTGTATCGGTATCAGCAGGAAAGCATGCCATCCATGCTTCAGATCTTTCTGTACCGTGCATTGAATCAGCAGTTGAATCGGGAGGATATTGATCATTTCTTGCGAAATTACGATTTTTATAGGGGTGGAGGCAATTTTGCGCTTGTCATCATAAGAGCCGATTACAATCGAGATTATCGTATGCCGTCTGAGTCGCTTAATCAGTTGCTGGCTGCCTTCCAAAGACCGGTGCTTGACATCACAGCCAATGAGAGCGTCATGTTCATCCAGGAGCGTGACTCGGGTGTAGCGGAATCTTTCGCAGCTGAACAGCTGTATAAGGTTTTGACCGGATATGAACGGGAATATGAAGGGAAGTCAGCTTGACGGTCGGCGTTAGCACACTCTTCAATCGGCTGGAGCATATCCATACGGCTTACAAGGAGGCTTGCGATATTCTTGACATGCGCAGCGTTGGCGAGCGCGGTATGCTGTTTCATGCGGCAAGCGCCTTGCCGGGCAATGCGAACGTCTTATTTGCTTCAAATAAGAAAGAGACCGCCCGAAAATATTTAGAAAATGGGCATGTGGAAGGCGCGGCCCAACTGTTGGTTCAGCTCTTCACGGAAGCTCGTGAGCAGAATATGCGATTCGCTGCGTTCCGGCAAACGGCCAGCGACCTGTTGTATTACGCCGTGGAAGCGGTGTACGCCCGCCGTATCGATGAAGATAAGGTGTTCGGTATGCCAGCCGGCGAGATGATCACTTATGTTAACTCGCTTCACAATCCCGGTTCAATCGAAGCGGCTTGCCTTAGCGTATATAACAATGTGACATCGCATATTCAAGCCTTACAACAATCCAATCAAGCTATTGCCGGCATGCTGGAATATATCGCCGAACATCTGGCGGAAGCGAACTTGACGGCGATCGCCGAGCGATTCAATATGAATTCCAACTATGTGTCCCAATATTTTAAGAAGCATCAAGGGGTTACTTATACGGATTACATCAATCGCCTGCGCATCGAAAAAGCGAAAGAGCTGCTGCTTAACTCAAATGATAAGGCAGCCGACATAGGCAGAAGCGTTGGTTTCAATAATGCGAACGCTTTCATTCGGATGTTCAAGAAGCTGGAAGGCGTAACGCCGAGCGAATACCGGAAGGATACGAGAAGGATGGTAGGCGGTTATTCTACTATGGAAGGGTGAAGCGGCATGCTGATTGACAAGAAACGCGCGATGTTGCTATTTGTTGTCTGTATCTTGGCAGCCGTACTGTTGGGGTCTTATTCCAGTGTCAGTCAGGGAACGGATCAACCGCCATCTATTGTTATCAAGGCGGCTGTTCCGTCATTCGAACGGGACAGAAACACGCTCATCGATCAGGAGTTTGAACGGCGGACGGGCATGAAGTTCGACTGGTTGCAATTTCCTGTTCATGAATACAATAAACGGATTAATCAGGTGCTGACTTCAGCCGGGGAAAAACCGGACATTTTCATCGTCAACAAAAAGATGGTGCAGCGGTTCGGTTCGCTTGGGCTGCTGCTCGATCTGCGCCCTTATCTGGACCGCATGCCGAATTTAAGGAAATGGACGGAGCAATACCCGGACATTGTGGATAATATTTTAACGGAAGAAGGCAAGCTCCATGCCATCGATGGCTTTAACACTTACGGCCAAATGCCGACAGGCTACATGTTGCGGGAGGATATTTTCTATCGTAACGGCATGCTGCTGCCTGCTTCGTTCGATGAGTTATATGAATCACTGAAGCGGCTAAAGCAAATTTATCCCGATTCTAAGCCAATCTCGAACCGTTGGGGAGCGGGCATTTTTTTGGAGCAATTTTATAACGCGTATCGTACGCGAAGCGGTATTTATTTCAGTAACGATGAGATGTCATTCAAATTCGGCCCATTTGAACCCAATTTCAAAAAAGCGGTGGAGATGGCTCGCAAATTTTACACGGCCGAGCTAATTGATCCCGATTTTGCTACGGTTGCGGAACCGCAATTTTTTGAGAATTTGATCAACGGCCAAACGTTTGCATTGTTCGGTGAATATTTCGTTGAGATGGACGACTGGGTGGAGATGGGGAAAAAAAGCGATTCTTTTTTTAGTCTGAAGGCTGTACTGCCATTCGTTACGGGTACCGGCTTACAGGCTCTACAACCAGTTCAGTATCCAGCTTCAAATGGTAGTTGGATGATTGCCGTCAATGCGAATTCCCCCTATATCGAGGAGTTAATCAAACTGATTGATATGCAATACTCAGAGGAAATTATAGAACTAACGAACTGGGGCATCGAGGGTGAAACGTTCGTTCGTGTAAACGGGGAACGCAAATATGTCTCCACCTTGCGAACCAGGCTAAACCCGGTAGGTACAATTACTCCGAAAGAACTTGGTGTGGACGGTCGAACCGGTGTGTGGACTCCTTACGATCAGGATGCGGAATATGCGAGACGTTGGGGAGCCATCGGTCTGGAGTCCCAGCGGCTCTATAACGACAATGTAAGTGACATCGGTTTTTTTGCGGGACCCACTATTGCATTCAAGCAGGACGAGATGATTGAAATTACAAAAACCATGACGCCGATCGAGAATTTCGCCAGCTTGAAGCTTATTCAATTCGTGACCGGTGAACTTGGAATGGAGAAAGATTGGAACGACTTTCTGGATGAGCTTTACAAGATGGGAGCGGGAGATATTCTGAAGCTCTACCAGCAAAAGTATGAAAAGCTGCCGGATGAGAGAAAGGTGCTGAATAAAACGATGAAATTATCAGGTTGAGTCGGCCATACAGCTAACTGGATTTTATGTCACTAAATTTATTGAAATGCTATTGATTGTTACAAAGAAATGGATTTCATGCTACTGTTTCGTCCAATTATTGCAATTGTGATCGATTTAGCCTAAATTAGCTGTACATATTCCATTAGAAGTGTGTGAACGCTTGTTCTCCAACTCTTGTCTTCTAATCTGCTTCATCTAACCCCGTATCATCACCCTTGTACCGACAGGAACGAGCTGTGCCAGCTCCAGTACGTCGCGATTATACATCCTGATGCACCCATGGGATACTTCGTGGCCGATTGATGATGGATCGTTCGTTCCGTGAATGCCGTAGGACGGCTTCGACAACCCCATCCAGAATGCGCCGAACGGACCGCCCGGATTCTGTTGCTTATTAATAATGGCATATTCTCCGGTCGGCGTAGGTGTCAGCATCTTCCCGATTCCGACCGGAAAACTGCGGACGACTGCATTGTGATCGAGCAGATGGAGTTGACGATCCGACAGATCAACAATGATTTTATATTGTGCCATCGTGCTCTCCCTTCACATTTTTACTATACATGCTATGTAGCCGACGATAGATTGGAGCATGACGTTCATCTATTGTTAAGAACAACTGATTATAATGAAAGGGAGAGTGAATAGTGGGGGAGAAGGATGAATGAACATCGAACTACTCATTGCCATCCTGAAGCAAGCGGACGTTCTGTCGACGCCTGCCGAGAGCGGGAAGTGTTTGTTGCTTCGAGCGATATAATCATTATTGAGCATATCAACTGTATGCTGGAGGGGGACGGTTGCCGCGTCACGTCAGCTTTCTCCATAGAGGAAACGTATGAGAGAATTATGACGGTAGACCGACCTGACATCGTACTGATTGATGTAGCGTTATCGGATGGTCAAGGCTATGTGTTATGTCGACGGATAAGGGAGAGATTCTCCGGAGTAGTTCTTCCCTTGCTGTTGATCAGTGATCGCATAACGCCTCTCGACATTGAGGCGGGTCTTGAAGCGGGAGGCTGTGACTTCGTGAGGAAGCCGCTGGATGCCGGGGAGATTCGGATGCGCATGAACATGTTGCTGTCTATGAAGCAGTTTGTAAAGGAAGCAGCAAGGCATGAGATGGCGTTCCTGCGCTCGCAGATCAAGCCGCACTTCCTGTATAATGCGCTCGGCACGATTATGTCCCTCTGCTATACGGACGGAGAGCGAGCAGGAGAGCTGCTGGGCGCATTCAGCCGATACCTGCGCATGATTTTACATATAGACAATATGGAAGATACTGTTATGCTAAGGAAAGAGATGGAGCTTATTGACGCTTACATCTACATTGAGAGGGAGCGCTTCGGGGATCGAATTCAAGTTCTGTTCGATGTGGACGAGAGCTTGTATGGAGCATATATTATGCCGTTAACGATCGAACCGTTAGTCGAGAATGCCATTCGTCACGGCCTGACAAGTAAAATGGACGGCGGTACGGTTCGGCTTACGATAAGGAGGCTGGGACCGCACATGCAAGTCGTTGTAGAGGATGACGGCATCGGCATGTCAGAAGAGCAGGTGAAGCGTATATTGAACCAGGACAAGGGTGTGAAAGGCATCGGATTCCGGAGCATTATTCGCCGCATCATGCCATTCACAGACCAGTATCCCGTCATTGAGAGCGCACCGGGCCATGGGACAAAGGTCGTCTTGACGTTACCATTCTTGAACAGAAAGGATGCCAGCAGATGATTAGAGCTTTTTTGGTCGATGATGAAGTACACGCCATTCAATTATTAGAGTATTTTTTGGATATAATCGGCGATGTTGAAATTATCGGACAAGCGGGTAGTGGTGCGGAGGCGTTATCCCAGCTACGTGTCTGCAAGCCTGATGTGTTGTTCCTGGATATCGAGATGCCCGGTATGAACGGTATTGAGCTGGCGGAAGAAATACGAAGTGAATATCCGGGTTTGCCCATCATTTTTATCACGGCATACGACCAGTATGCCGTTGCGGCATTCGAACAGGAAGCGATCGATTACTTGCTCAAGCCGCTGGAATTACCCAGATTGGAGAAGACGGTAGCGCGGGTGCGTCGGGAGTTGGACAAGCGAGCCGAACAGTCCGCTATAGAAGCTATGCCGCAGCGCAACGGGAAGCTGACGATTCGGCTCTTGGGCAAATTCTACGTCGGGGCGGAGGGAATAGGCGAGATCAAGTGGCGAACGGCAAAGGAGCGAGAACTATTGGCCTTCCTGGCCGCTCATAGCTCCATGCGCGTTCATCGCGACGCGATTATTGAGCAGCTGTGGCCGGAGGAGCATTATCAGAAGTCGAAGATATATTTGCATACGTGCATTAGTTTGCTTCGCAAGCACTTCAAGCAGCTCGGGTTCGATCGAATATTGACTTACGAACAGGAGCATTATTCGCTGGACCCCGACAAAGTCGATAATGATATCGTGATATTCCGCCAACTCGTCCAGCAAATAAGTACACTTTCTAACGTTTCGTTCTCCATGGAGGAAGGCAAACAAGTGTTAGCGGCTTATCAAGGGCGGCTGCTGCAGGAGGAGGATTACGTATGGGCGCATGCCGAAGCAGAGTGGCTGGACAAGTCGGCGTGCCAATTGCGGATACTGCTGTCTCAGCACTATATGAAGCAAGACGATTATGACAAGGTCATTCAGCTGGCCCGGGAGACGGTTGCCTATTCCCCTTATGACGAAGAGGCCTATCGGTTGCTCATGAACGCCTACCATGCCACGGGGAATAATGCTCAAGTGATGCGGGTTTATCGTGAATTGACGGACAGATTGGAGGAGATGCAAATCAGGCCTTCACAAGTGACAAGTGAGTTATATCACCGAATTTGTAGCATTTGATAGGGCAACAACAGGGCCGGATAGCTGATCAAGCTGTCGGGCCCTGTTCATTGTGTCGGCTTTGCGCGACTTCGAAGCATGGCCCGGCTTTGCGGGATTATTTTGTCGTGTGGAACAGATGAACTAGATGTCGGAGATTAGCGTCAGCGAGGCCTCCACGCTGAAAATTACTGCAATTGAAGGCGTTAATTTATCTCAATTCGCGACCAACTTCCTAACGCAGTCCCTTAGTGCGGGAGTGAATAACCTTGATCTCATCAGTAAGCTTAATACGATTGCTATGGACCCGCAGGATGATGGTGTAGCCTTAATTCTTGTCAATGAATGGGACGAGGACAATAATGGCCTGACTATTGGAGGCGAGCTATTCGACGGTTCGGGCAACTCCCGGACGGTTACGCTGACGATTATTATTGACGAAGTTTAAACATACTGGAATTGTTAGCTGAGATAACTTGCGTGATAGGAACAGGGCCCCCCTTTCGCTGCCCTGTTTGTGTTATCTTGAGCCAACTGCTATCGTATTTCGATTTTCTCTATGTCAACTCCAGCTTCGAGAACGGCTTGCGGTACTGGACCGGCGTGTAGCCTGTCCCCTTCTTAAACTTTCGGATGAAGTCGGAAATATCCAGTCTTCGCTGCCATATATATTGCATAAAGTTGAAAGGGTATTCAATATATAATGTAGAAGTGTACATGTTAATTGCAAATTCACCATGTCGTAACAGAAGGGGCCAGGGACTGGAGCGTATATACAACTCGGCGCAACGGCGACTGGGTCTATGAGGAGGGGTATCATTCATTAATTTAATCGTTAAGAAAAAGAGGTGGTACCTACGTGCTCGGCGAATATGTTCAGAAGGGACGCAGCTTCCATGCAGATGGGAGAAAATGGGGAGGGAAGGAGGCGAAGGCCTACGCGCGGAAGGCGGCACTGTCTTCTTGCAATGATTATTCGTACAAAGTTGGTTGATGAGAGTGGAAATGCGGCGCGCAAGAGTGGCGTAGCAATGGAAGTAGAACATGCACGATTGGAGGAGGAAAAGGGATGAAAAGAAAAGAAGGAGCAAGTGCAAGCGTTCACCTGATTGGCAACGCCCATCTGGATCCGGTATGGCTATGGCCGTGGCAGGAAGGGTTCTCGGAAATAAAAGCGACCTTCCGTTCCGCGCTTGACCGATTGAAGGAATATCCGGCATTCATGTTCACATGCGCATGCGCTTCCTATTACAAGTGGGTGGAGGAAAATGAACCCGCCATGTTCAAGGAAATTGCGGAACGCGTCGCGGAGGGAAGATGGATCATCACAGGTGGGTGGTGGATTCAGCCGGACTGCAATCTGCCCTCCGGAGAGTCGTTCGCTCGCCATGGGCTGTATGGACAGCGATACTTCCGGGAGAAGTTCGGGGTGATGGCGAAGGTAGGCTACAACGTCGATTCCTTCGGACATCACGCGATGCTGCCGCAAATTCTGAAGCTGAGCGGGATGGACTACTATCTGTTCATGCGGCCGGAAGCGCATGAGAAGGAGTTGTCCAGCGATCTATTCTGGTGGGAGTCCGCGGATGGCAGCAGAGTAATGACCTTCCGTCTGGCGGACAGCTACGGGAATCATTACCGGGACGGATTGAAGGGCAAGGTGCTGAAGCATAAAGGACTGGCTGAGGAGAAGGGCCATCCGTATATGACGTTCTACGGCGTAGGCAACCATGGCGGCGGCCCGACCATCGCCAATATCGAGCTGCTGGAAGAGCTTCGCCAAGAGCAAGGCGAAGGAACGATCCTGTTCAGTTCGCCCAATCATTACTTCGCGGAGATGGAGCGGCAGTCGCCGTCCGTTCCCGTCATTCGGGACGAAATGCAGCGCCATGCGGTGGGCTGTTATTCCGCCCATTCGGAGTCCAAGGCGTATAACCGTCTGGCGGAGCACCGGCTGCTCAGCGCCGAGAAATTCTCCAGCCTCGCCCATCTTGCGCATGGCTTGCCTTATCCAGGAGCGGCGCTGCTGCAGGCATGGGACAATGTCATGTTCAATCAGTTCCATGACGTGATGGGCGGGTGCAGCATCAGGGAGGCGTTCGAGGATGCGCGGCAAATGTACGGCGAGTCGTTGACGATAGGCGCTAGAGCCCTCAATGCGGCCGTTCAGAAGCTGTCATGGTCGATTGACACGATGAAGCCGGAGGTGAAGTCGCTCAGCAAGGAAAAAGATTGGATGACATGGGAGCAAGGTGACCTCGGCATTCCGTTCGTCGTATTCAACCCGCTGTCGTGGGAGGTGGAGGCGCCGGTCGTCATGAACAGAGTCGTGAGCGGCTTGCAGGACGATCAAGGAATCGCCATGCAGCTTCAGACAGTGCGCAGCTCCCGTACCAACGGCTCGGAAGACAAATGGGACACCCTGTTCCTGGCACGCATTCCCGCACTTGGCTACCGTGTCTATTGGGCTTATCGCGACAAGGTGCTGCGGCCGGAAGATGGGGACAGAGTGATGCCTGGATACGAGAGGCGAGGTAACGGGAACATGACGATGCAAGAGAGCCTGGAGCACGGTGACGGGAACAAGACAGAGAACGGAGGGCACAGAGGAGGCGGGGGGAAATCTCCTTCGGAAGCCCATGTGCTGGAGAACAAGTGGCTGCGAGTAGAGCTGCAACCGCATACGGGTTATATCGCCCGCATACTGGATAAGGATAGCGGCAGAGAGCTGTTCCGCGGCAAGGGAGCCGTGCCGATCGTTATCGACGAGCATCACGCAGATACTTGGGGGCACGGGCTGGAGCGATTCCGGGACGAGATCGGCCGCTTCGCCGATGCCGAGCTGAGGGTGGTGGAGGACGGCCCGATATGTCGGACGATTCGAGTGACTAGCCGCTATAATCGCTCGCTGCTGCGGCAGGACTTCAGCTTGTATGCGCATGCGAAGGAGCTTCGCGTGAAGGTGCAGCTGGACTGGCGGGAGCAGCACAAAATGCTGAAGCTGTCTTTTCCCGTAAATGTGGAGCGTCCGGAGCATACAGCCGAAATTCCGTACGGCTTCATTCAGCGGGCGGCCGATGGCGTAGAGGTGCCGGGACAGCAATGGATTGATGTAAGCGGAGAAGCGCCGGGCAAGGAGGGCGAGCGCCTAGGGATGGCATTGCTTAACGACAGCAAGTACAGCTATGATGTCCAGGATAACGAAATGCGGTTGACGGCGGTGCGCAGCCCCATCTTCGCCGACCATTACGGTGAGCGGGATGACCAGGTGGAGTTCATGGATCAGGGAGTGCAGGAATTCGCTTATGCGCTTCTGCCGCATGGAGGGGACTGGCGTGAGTATGGTATTGCACGAAGAGCTTATCAATTAAATGTGCCGCCCGTTAGTGTATGGGAGACGTATCATAGCGGTTCGCTGCTGCAATGCGGCGAAGGATTATCGGTCACTTCGCCGCAAGTCATCGTGACGGCGTTCAAGCGAGCGGAAGACGGAGGCGGCTGGATCGTGCGCGGCTACGAGACGACGGGACGCAAGACGATTGCCCGCATCCGCATCCCGCTGTTGAAGAGAGAGTGGGAATGCTCCTTCGGCGCTTGCGAGATTAAGACGTTCTACTTGCCGGAGGACGGCTCGACTCCCGTAAGGGAAGTGAACATGCTGGAGCTGGCGCTAGAGGAAAAGAAGGAGGAGTGATCCTATCTTATCCGAAGCATAGATTTACATGGTTCCCGGGGCGGGGATCTAAGGAGGATGATTGCACTGCAGGATGTAATCGTGCGACAACTCATGAGGGAGGATATGCCGGAAAGCGTTCGGATGGGGGAATATTGCTTCCATTACGAGCTTTCCGAAGAGCAGCGGATAGTGCGGGCGGAGCAGACCGATCCTTCTTCCATGCTGGGCTTATTCGTTGAAGGCAAGCTGGCATCTCGCTTAATGGTGCATTCCATGCGCATCTATGTGCAAGGGCGACTCATGGATATGGGAGGCGTGGCGGGAGTGGCGACATGGCCGGAGTACCGGGGGAGAGGGGCGGCCGACAAGCTGATGCGGGCTGCATTGGCTTCCATGAGAGAGGTCGGGCAGACCGTCAGTCTGCTTCATCCGTTCCGCTTCGCTTATTACAGGAAGCTCGGCTGGGAGCTGCTAAGCGAATACCGGATGTATGAATGCCCTCCGGCTATACTGCAAGGGCTGGGGGGCAAGGAGTACACGACTCGCCGTACGGACGATTGGCGAGTGCTGGATACGCTATATACGCGATATGCGATGCGTTATAACGGCATGCTGCAGCGGGACGAGGCATGGTGGAAGAAGCTTCTGGCGGGCGACAGTGCGCATCGAGCCGTCTGCTATGACGGTGAAGGCAAGCCGCAGGGCTATGTGCGATACAAGGCGAGTGGCTGCACTATGATCATTTACGAGCTTGTTCCGCTCGTTGCCGAGGCTCGATTATCTCTGCTGGGCTATATCGGGGCCCATTGCTCGCTAATCGATGCTGTCAAGCTACGCTCTCCGATTGTTGATCCGCTTCTGTTCTTGTTGGCGGAGCCGGGCGTCAAGCATGAGCTCAAGCCAGACTTTATGGCACGCATTGTAGATATAGAGTCTTTCCTGAAGCAGTATCGTTTTCAATCCGGCGGATCTTCAGGGTCATTGCTGCTACAGGTTACGGACAGCGCTGCGGCATGGAATAACGGCAGCTTCTTATTGGAGATTAATGCGGCGGGAGTAGGCAGCTGCAGCCGTTGTAACGATTCGGCAAGCCAGAGGCCTGCAATTGAAGCGGACATTGGCGCATGGACCGCCATGCTGCTAGGTGTTATGCGTCCATCCATGCTGCGGGAATGCGGCCGCCTCACGGCATCCGATCATCAAGTATCCGTGCTGGAGCGCTTCATTCCGGCGATGCCAGCTTATTTTGCAGATTCCTATTAGAAGGGAAGAGGGGGAAGGGAATTGCTGATGCTGAAAATGGTGCAGAGTCTGATGGGGAGAAGTGTCGGCGGAGATTATTCAGATCACTGAACGGCCCGATGAGATTCGTGCAACAAGAATTAGAGAACGGCGAGATCATCTGATGAACTCTCGCCGATCTCCGTGCTCCAGCGGAGGGTTCATAGCTTGCTGCTGATCAACAAGCTATCTACCGAGCTCCGCGCCCGCATCAAGGAGGGCCTGCTGCAATTGCTCGATGGAGAGGTCGCTTGCCGCGCAATCTTGCTTGGCGGCCAAGGCCGCGGCGGTGCCGGCAGCTTGCCCTAGCGCCATACAGCTTGGCGTCAGCCTTGCTGTCGCTTGCGCCTCATGAGAGGTGGAGATACAGCGGCCAGCGAGCCACAAGTTGACCATTCCTTTCGGCACAATAGAACGATAGGGGATATCATAAGCTCCCCCTTCGGCAATAAAGTTGGCGGTGACTCCGGCGCCTTTCGGATCGTGAATATCAATGGGATAGCCGCTGCGCGCAATGCAATCATGGAATTTACGAGCGCTTAGCACATCCGTTCCCGTCAGAATATATTCACCAATGACCCTCCTGGTTTCCCGGACGCCGATCTGCGGCGCTACTTGGGATACATAGGCGTTCTCAAAGCCGGGAATATAAGTTTGGAAAAAATCCTCCAGTTGGTACACTTGCTTGCGTCCTTCTACTTCCGCTTCAGTTAAGTGCGCCGTATTTGTTGGATCCAGCCCGGAGATGCGGGATATGTTGACGAGCACCTCATCTTCTCCGGGGCCTGCGAACATTAAGACACCGTCTCTGGCAATCGGCAGTGCGGCCTTCGCCCACAGATCGTAGTAGCCCATAACACCGGTAATAGGCAATTCGTCCAACTGATCGATAAGCGATTTTTTATAAAATTGCTCCGGATGGCTTTGCATATATTGCTTGATTGCATCGTGACGCACGCCTTTCAAGCGAAACTTCATGGTCATAGGCTGTACCTTCTGCTCCTCATTGCCCATCTCCCAAGGCGCTCCGGCGTAATAAGCGACATCGCCGTCTCCGGTAGCGTCGACATAGCAGCGGGCTTGAATGGATGCGACGCCACTCTTGTTATGAATAGTAACTGAACGAATACGGCCATCTTCCGCATCCGCTCCGGTTATGAAGGAATGTAGCATTAGAGTAACGCCAGCTTCCTTCAGCATTTCGAAGGCGAGCAGCTTGTATTTCTCTCCATCGTACGGGGTAACTGTGTGTACGAATCCGATCGTATCCCGCAAATGGCCGGGTGAAGCGCCCATGGCCATTAATCTTTCGACAATTTCCTGGGCAATACCACGAATTACTTGATCGCCGGCTGCGGTGTGGAAGGTCATCCAGGGATAGACAAGCGCAGCGGTAGACATCCCTCCCAGAAATCCATAGCGTTCTATCAAAATTGTCTTGGCTCCGCTGCGTGCTGCGGCTAGTGCTGACGTAATGCCTGCTGGTCCGCCTCCAAGGACGGCTACATCGAATAACTCGTTCGTAGTGGACATCATGGAATAATCACAACCTTACTGATAGATTTATGATGCAAGATGACAAGACAGAGAGACAAAGAGACAAAGAGACAAAGAGACAAGATGAAATAGAGAAAAGAAAACATAGAGCAAGAAAACATAGTGACAAGAAAACATAGAGAAAAGAAAACATAGTGACAAGAAGACATAGTGACAAGAAAACATAGAGAAAAGAAAACATAGTGACAAGAAGACATAGTGACAAGAAGACATAGTGACAAGAAAATATAGAGACAAAAAGCAAAGTGAAAGGGGCTCACAACATTGGGAGCGCTCCCAGATTTTAAGCTAATTGTACATGATGACGATAGAGAGAGCAAGAAGTAATTTGAATATAATAGGATGGGTGCTCGCTTTAATGTGCTGCAAGGAATGTAACCTGACTCAGAATGAAGTGGAGTAGTATGGAGAAACGAAGGCCTTATTCTCCCATCAGCTTAGGATGAAGAAGATTATATTGGCAATGGATGAATCATTGAGCTGCCAACTTGACACGATACGCTAGCGGTACGAGTAACTGGAAAAAGTACAGGTATATATTCCAAAAGGGGAAGAAAGAATGCGAATAGCTGGAAAAAGTACAGGTGGATTTCGGATTTTCGAAATATGCTAGCCGAAATGGAAATACAAGTGTACTTTTTCCATTTGAAACTGAAAATAGAAGCTAATCTAGAGCAGTGAACTGTACTTTTTCCATTTAGTGCCCGTGCTTAGCCCATCTGCTGTCCATGCTGTTATCATATGTCATTCTAGGATTCCGCTGATCTAGCATATACTAGCCAAGCAGACCAGCCATGCAGGCCTTACTAATCCTGTCCTGTTAGCGCAGAAACTGAAAAAGCACGCCATGACGCTCCTGAATAAAGAGCTGAATAATGAGGATAGTGATGTATTTGCTGCTGTCCTGCAATACCTCAGCTGCTGGAACGCACGATCAGCTTATTCGCAATGTAGATGTCATGCGACGTAGTTGGATCGAGCTCGCCGGAGAGCCGACTCAGCAGCATGCGGGCTGCGGCTTCACCCAGGCCGCTCTTGTCTTGCCGTACCGTCGACAACGAAGGATTGGCGTATCGCGCAGCTGCAATATCGTCATAGCCGACGACAGCGATCTCTTCCGGAACGCGAAGCCCGTGCTCCTGCAGCGCTTTTACAGCGCCAAGCGCCATAATATCATTGGCGGCGAAGATAGCGTCGAACGCCTCTCCATCCCGCAACAGCTGCCGCACAACTTCGTAAGCGCTCTGCTCCTCCGCATCGCCTGCCACGGTCAATCGCGAATCGACAGGTAAGCCGGCTTGCCGATGCGCGTCGCAATAGCCCTCATAACGCTTGGACTCATGGTAGGTGCCGCTATAGCCGCTAATATAAAGAATGCGTTTCCTGCCGCCTGCAATCAGATGCGTCACCGCATTATTCACCCCGTCACGGTAGTCTGATGTGACGCAATGGAGCGGAATGTCCGACGCAAGTCTTTTGCCGACGAGTACGAAGGGCAGCTGTTTGTCGTAATAGTATTGCAAGTATTCGTCCTGTATGTCTTCTCCCATGACGATGAGGCCGTCAATCTTCCTCTTGTCGGCAATGGTGCGCCAATATTCCCTGTCATACGGTCTGCGGTCCGCGAACAGCAGCAGATCATAAGCGCGCGATGCCACATGCTCTTGTATGCCCTGAATGACTTCATAGAAAATATGGTGGCTTAAAAACGAGGAGGTCAGCCCAAACACGACGACACCGATATTTTCCGTCTTGCCCCCGGCGAGCCCTCGCGCTTGCATATTAGGTTGGTATTGATGCTCGCGAATGACAGCCAGCACCTTCTTGCGCACTTCCTCCCGTACACCGGGTTGTCCGTTAATGACGCGCGAGACGGTTCCGCGCGATACTCCCGCCAGCTTGGCGATCGATTCCAATGTATGTGCCATGTTCCATTCCCCTCTAACTCACATCTCTACTTCTAACTATCTCATGTTCGCGATCTCTATTCAATGTTCGCGCGCCGACATCATTCAGCGTGTGAATGGTAAAGATGAGGGTAAGTGAATATCGTCTGTTCAAGCAGATAGCTTTGCGAGAGGTCGCTTGCCCACAGCTGGAGCTTCTGCAGCGGCTTCTGCAGCGACAGCGTGCCGTTGGAATATTGCTCGACTAGCAAGAGGAAGCGCTCCGTCTCTTCCTTGTCAAGCTGCTCGGAGACGTAGCCGAACATATGCTGAAGAGCATTACGATATGCGCCTCGGGACAAAGGTGTGACAGCTAGCGCATCAAGGAGCAAGCTCTCATATTGTTCATAGTCAATCCTGTTGCTTGAGTTGGAGGCGATTCTCCCCAGCTCTTTTTGCTTTGCGGGAATTGCGGCCATCAATAAGTATTTGTTCCTGCGTTGGAAGGCTTGAAGGAAGCTGCGGCGGGCATCCTTCATTCCGAACTCTGCCCAATCGGACATCAAATAATGGCAAGCCCATTCCTGTTCATTCATTTGTACTCAGTCCCCCATTAAAACGGATCAATCGGCGATTGCCGGGAATACCAAGCGATTCATTGGAAGGTCTCTACATCATATATTCTTCCAGAGCGAATAGACAGTTTACCTGGCCGTTCCCGCTTTCATACCGTAGATACCTAGCAGGTAGATGGCAGGCAGTCCATTGCTGACCGCCGTAACGGTAATGCGGATGTATCTGACTAACGATGCAGTCAGCGCATCCGGTTTAATGTCTTGCCCCGTGCCTTCCTTCTCTAGCATCGTCACCCACTCGCTGCCGTCCTGAGACACCTCTACTCGGTAGCCGTACGTCGTATGATCGCTTTCCCACCAAATCTTGCAGCCGGTAAGATCGTAGTCGCCATCCAAGTCTAAGATGAGCCACTGCGGCGTATTCGCCCCCTGAGCGGCACGCCAGCTCGAGATGAGGCTACTGTCCGTAATGGCCGAGGCGGGATACTCCGACTGCTCGGAGCTAGCCGTCACTCGCTTGCCGAATGCCAGATTGAACTCTCTCAAATTGTACGTTACCGGCTTATGCGTGACATCCGCTTCATACTTGATTATGCCCTTGGGCGGATGCTGATGCAATCCCGGAATATGCTGCTTCCGGTCCGGCAAGGAGGCAAGGCGGATAACCGCGCTCTCCAGTCCTTTGCTCGACGCATGAAGCGTTATCTGTCCCGGCTCTTGCGTGGCTTGCACGAGCACGCCGCCGGCTCCTGCCTCTGCCGTAACGGGATTCGCTCCCGTACGGGGATCGCCATCGTCGACAATCCGGCCGGGACCTTCGATCCTGAAAGCGATGGAAGGATAGGCATCCGTTACGTTCGTACCATGCTCATCCTCGACATACACATGGACCATTATTAGATCGGAGCCATCTGCGATTAGGTCGATGCCGCAATGATCGGCTTCGAGCCGCAGGCGATGAGGTTTCCTGGCCGTACGAACCTTATGCGATGCCGCATATTCGCCTTCGATCCAGCCTCTGGCAGCAAGCTCCCCCGGTTCGAAGGCGATATCCTTGAAGAGGAACGGCGGATGAGGCACACCACTGTAAGTTCGCTCCGGTCTCTTGCGCCCTAGCAATCGGCCGTTCAGCGTCAACTCGATCTCATCACAGTTGCTGAAGACGATGATATCCCTTGTCTCCGAGCCGTCAACACGCCAGTAGCTGGCGATGAAGACGAGTGGTCCGCTTGACGAGACGGCTGTCGCTTGAGACAATGCGGCGGGCTGCCGCTGGCTGCTGTACATGTAATAGCTGAATTTCGGCAGCCTGTATAGATCCAGCACACCTGTAGCGGCAATATTGTCCATATAGCCCCGATTGTGATCGATGCCGGTCCATAGGGCGAAGCCCGCCAATTCCGCTGTGCCAAAGTGAGAATCGATGTAGTCAAGCCGCTCCATGGCGGAGCGCAGCATGGCCGCTTCACCACCGTTGTAGAAATCTCGGTCTCCTCTGGAGCAGCGGTTCTGTGTCTTCTGCGGGCCGAACTGCTCACGGTAATTGTCGCCGAATTCGCGCTTGAACGAAACCTTGTGGGCGGGAACGGAGAGATTGTGATGAGCGTAGACGATGTCGTAGCTCTCCCATGCCGGACGGGAAATATCGCAGGCGGCATAGCATTGATCGCCGGGATATTCCTCATGAACAATCGCATATGTCGTGCGCGCGTAGTCCTCGTCATAATTCGTCTCGTTCAGAATCGGTTCCCAGAATATAACACAGGGATGATTGCGATCCTTCCGCACCATGTCCCGCACATCCTGATAAGAGCGGCTGCGGAACGTCCCGTTGTCACGGAACCATTGCCAGCCCGGCACCGGCACGACGCACATGAGCCCCAACTCGTTGCAAGCCTGCATGAAGGCTTCGGATTGCGGATAATGGCCGAGCCGGATGAAGTTGAAGCCGGCCTGCTTTAGCTTGATCGCATCGCGCCGGTGAAGCGAATCCGGCAGGGCGTCTCCCACGTAGACGTACTCCTGGTGCCGGTTGGCCCCATTCACCTTCAGATGGTTCCCGTTAAGGAAGAAGCCCTCCTGCGGATCGAAGCGGAACCGCCGAATGCCGATCCCAGTAACAGTCTTGTCCACTAACGCATCATCCTGCCAAATCTCCGTCTCCAGCTTGTATAGATGCGGATGATCGGGATGCCACAGTCGAGGTGAGTCGATGACAAGCTGCAAGCGGAACGTCGCATCGCCATGCGGCGGGATGGCAAGCGGTATACTATCCTCCCTGCTAATCGTTACCCCGCTGTCGTCAATCAGTCTGGCGCGGACCTTGCATTCAGCCCCTGTCGCATATTCGTTCTGCACATGCGCGGCCACATCGACGACCGCCTCTTCCTCCGATACGGAAGGATAAGTGACGAACAGGCCGCCTCCGGCCACCTTGTCTGCATGGATTGCATCCGTCATATGGAGCTTATCCGTCTCCAGCAGCCATACATGGCGATATAAGCCGCCGAAGTAACAGAAGTCGAGCTCTGATTGCGGCCTGCCCGGCGGGACGTCCGGCATATCGGAATTGTCGAGCTTCACCGCCACGATGTTGTCCGTCTTCCCGTCGGCATGCACACAGTCCGTTATATCGAAGGTGAAGGGGAGATAACCGCCGTAATGGATGCCGAGCCGTTGCCCGTTCACCCATACTTCCGTCGTATGCTTCGCCCCTTCAAAGTGCAGGAACAGCTTCTTGCCGTCGGATTCCCGAGGCGCATAGAAGTGGCGGCGATACCAGGCCGCCCCTTGATAGTTCACTCCGCCACTGCAGTGCGCGGGCTCTACACGCACCGTATGGGGCAAGTGCACGACCTCCCAGCCGCTATCATCGAAGCCGCTCTCCCAAGCCGTTTCCATATCCCCTCGAAAAAAACGCCAATCCGCATCCATAGACCATTCTGTTCGCATGAGATCAACCATCCGCCTTTCTTTTCTACCATGTGAAGTTTAATTCCAGTATAGAAGAGAGAAGAAGGAGGCGATATATAACAATTCTATTCATTCATATAAAAATCTTAACATTTCTATTTCGTGAAAGAATGCGATTATAGTAAACTACTACTATCAGAATAAAAGAATGTGAATACGACGGTACGGAGGGAGGAAGCGAACTGCGCAAGGGATTTCGCAAGCATCTGCAAGTGACGGACAGGGACAAAGTATTGCCGCTGTATGTGGAGAGCATCGGTTATCTTCCGAAGCAATGCCCGATCAGAAGGAAGAAGGGATATCCCGCTTATCAATGGTTGCAGACTGTAGAGGGGTGTGGCGAATTCCGCTACGAAGCCGGCTCTCATCTGCTGCATCCTGGTCAAGGCTTCCTGATGCCGCCGTCTATGCCGCACAGCTACGAGTCGACAGGCGGAGACTGGTCTATTCTGTTCGTGACGTTCGAAGGAGCGCTGGCGGGCAACATCTTATCGGGGCTTGGGCTGTTGTACCCATGCCAATATGGCATCGGTCAGCGAGTACGGCTGGAGGAGGCGTTGGATGCCATGGTAGGGAAGGCGATGGAGGAGCCCCAATACGGCGGTACCACCAGTACGGCGGATATATACGACTTCCTTGTCCGGCTGAAGCAATTCGGCACGCCCAATGCCGGAGCATCCGCACCGGCGAAGCGGGATCGGCTGATGCCGCTCATTCAGTGGCTTGATGAACGGCATGCCGATCCGTCGCTGTCTCTTACCGATATGGCAGGGTATATGCATCTGACGCCGCAGCGGTTGTCTGCACTGTTCCAATCCGCGATGGGCATCAGCCCTTACGCGTATCTGATCGGCGTCCGGATGCAGAAGGCGAAGGATTATCTGGCCGCTCATTCCGGCATGTCGGTCAAGGAGATTGCCTATGCGACAGGGTATCGCGACGAAAGTCACTTCGTTTCCGCCTTCCGCAAGCAGGCCGGCATGACGCCGAACGCCTTCCGCAGATTGTATTGGCGCTAATAGTGAAAGCCGCCGCATAGCCCAAAAAAATAAGCACAAGCATCCGACCGGCTATATCAGCCTCGAAGCTTGCGCGGTTATGTCATTAAGCAGGAAGTCGGCAAGGGTGCAGCGCTCCCGGAACAAAGTCCGGGGAACACCCACCCTTACCTGTCTACGGGCTAGAGGGCTAAACATGTCACCTATGCATGGAGGTTACATATTGACAAGTATTAGTACCATTTGCCACCGTAGCCGCCGAAGCCGAAGCTGCAAGCGATAATTACCAGAAGAATAAACAGAACCAGAATAGCTCCTACGTTATTATAAGCACCACCAACGCAACCGGACATTGTTACATGCACCTCCTTACGTTTTGGATACGTTGTAGATTATGCGCCGAATGTACCGGATGATTGGGTATATGTCTCCATGGCAATTGAACTTGGTTGTTTGCCCAAGAAGGCGAATGCACAATTATGCGAAGCGCCTATAATTTCCGCCAGAATCTACATAGTATAGTGTACCTAAACAAAAAGGAGTTGAACACTTTGAACTATGCAGCTAATGTATCCGGCGGTGTCAATCAGCACTATCCAGTTGCTGGCGCTTCGACCGGCGTAGGCGGTTACAATACAATCGGAGCCATCCTCGTTCTCTTCATTCTTCTTGTCATTATTATACGCGTCGTATGCTGCTCTTACTAGTTCATGCCTTCCAGCGCGCGTGACAGCACTGATTGCCTGATTAGGTTTTCCACAGTGTCACGCGGATAAGGATGAAGCTCCTCCCCAAGTGCATAGTCGCTTGGGGATTTCTCTCACACAGCTTAATGCGGCAATGAATCATAATGCTTAAGGTATGGGGCGCGTCTTGATTGCCACTGTGAAGCGGGCAAGGCGAACGCACAATTTTCTGGAATGCCTATACATTATAGCGGAATCGTCATAGGATACTGTACCTTAACAAAAAGGAGCTGAAAAACTTGAACTACGCAGCTAATGTTGCAGGAGGAGCCAATCCACAATACCCGGTCGGCGGCGCATCGTGCGGAGTCGGCGGTGCTTACAATAATGTTGGAGCCATTCTGGTCCTCTTTATTCTACTCGTGATCATTTCATGCTCGTTTAGATTCTACTGAGTCGAAGAAAACTGGAAACCCCCAAGCGCTAGCGCGCTTGGGGGTTTTTGCGTGTGTAGGCCCAAGGTAGATGTGCCTGACAAGCTGAATTAGTCACGGATTTCCGCAATCAACTCAATCTCGACAGGTGTGTGGAACGGAAGGTCGCTCGTTCCGATCGCGGAGCGCGCATGCTTGCCGTTCTCGCCGAATACGTCGATCAGCAGATCGGAGGCGCCGTTAATGACATAGGGCTGATCGCCGAAGCCCGGAGCGCTGTTGACGAATGCCAATATTTTGACGATTTTCACGATGCGATCCAGATCGCCCAGATGCGCCTTCATCGCTGCCAGCAAGTTGATGACGACTTGGCGCGCCGCTTCCTGTCCTTGCTCGATCGTCAGGTCGGAGCCGATCTTGCCCTCGTACATCAGCACGCCGTCGATGCGGCAGTCGAATCCGGACGTATAGATCAGGTTGCCCGTTTGATTGACAGGAATATAAGAAAATTTCGGTGCTGTTGTTTCCGGAAGCGTAATACCCAGCTCTTGCAGACGTTGGTCGATTCTAGACATGTTAATCAGTCTCCTTCGGTATCTGTAGTGAATTGTTGTTCCCTGTCCCCAGTGACAGGATGGATGAGGCAGCTTGCGTTAATGCGAGCAGCAGCGATGCGCCCGGATGAGGCTGCCTTCGCGCTTGTGCGTATGCCGGCCGTGCTCCATCGTGATGTGACCGCCGACAAGCGTCATCGAGAAGCCGTCCGGATGCTGGCGCGGCTCTGCGAAGGTGGCCGTATCCTGAATCGTATCCTTATTGAATACGGTCAGGTCGGCGGCGTAGCCGGGTACGATCAGCCCGCGCTTGCCCAGCTTGAAGCGCTGCACGGGGAAGGAAGTCAGCTTGCGCACCGCCTGCTCCAGCGATAGCACACCGTCCTCGCGCACATATTTGGCGAAGACACGCGGGAAGGTGCCGTATGTGCGGGGATGCGGCTTGCCGATCTCGCAGTTCAGGCTGTCGGAGGCGATCAGCGACTTCTCGTAGGCGATCACTTGCTTCACGTCCTCGTCGGACATATGGAAGTAGACGATCGCGATCTGTCCGTTCTCCTCCAGCAGCAGATCCATCATGCAATCGACGGGATGCTGGCCGCGAAGCTCCGCAATCTCGGCGATATGCTTGCCTTCCAGATGCTTGTTCGCCTGCGACTGCAGCGCCGAGACGATAATGCTCTGCCAGCCGGTGGAGCAGACGAGATTGTCCCAATCGTCTTGCTCGCGGCTCAGCTCATCCTTGATGCGGACGCGCAGAGCAGGATCGCGGAAGGCGGCGAGCGTCGACTCGATGCCGCCCTCCAGCACCCACGGCGGAAGCACGGTTGTCAGCGTCGTCGAGCCTGCATGGTAGGGATAGACGTCGACCGTGACGTCCATGCCGCGCGAGCGGGCGGCTTCCACCAGCTCCAGCGCATCCATCACCTTGCCCCAATTCGCGCGGCCGGCCGCCTTCAGATGGCTGATGTGGAGCGAGATGCCGGCTTGCTCGGCGATCCAGATCACTTCCTGGACGGAAGGCAGCAGATTGTTGCCCTCGCCGCGGATATGCGTGGACAGGAGGCCGTCGTACTTCGGCAGTACGCTGCATAGCTCCGCCAGTTCCTCACGGGACGTATAGCTGCCCGGCGCATACAGCAAGCCGATCGACAAGCCGATCGCGCCCGCCCGCATGCCTTCCTCCAGCAGCTCCTTCATCCGTGCGATCTCAGCCGCTGTGGCAGGGCGATTCTCGAAGCCCATGACGGCAATGCGAAGCGCGCCATGCGCGACATAGGTGGCGATATGCTCCGATGGATTGGAACGGGCGACAAAGTCCATATATTGCCCGACCGTCTCCCACGGCCATTCCCAGCTGGTGCTGCCCAGCACCGGCTGCACATAAGTCTGCAGCAGCTTCGCCTTGCTACGGATGAACGGCGCGGGGGCGAGCCCGCAGTTGCCGACGACTTCCGTCGTCACGCCTTGCTGCATTTTCACTTCGCTGTGGGGGTGATCGATAATCATCAGGTCGGAGTGGCAATGGCCGTCGATGAAGCCGGGCGAGATGATCTGCTTGCCGACGTCGATTACGCGATGCGCCTCTTGGTCGATATGCCCGACGGCCGCGATGACGCCATCCTTGATGCCGACATCGCCCCGATACCAGGGATTGCCGCTGCCGTCGACGATTTTACCGTTTTTCAATACGAGATCCAGCATGTTCAGCCAAGCTCCCTTCTCTTGTTCGCTACACTAGAAGTCCGCGTGCGGCTACCGCCGTTCTGGTCAAGGCGCCGTCCGTATCCTGCAGGTAGACATAGTTGTGCAAATTCACGGTGCTGCATATATGATTCGGAATAATCGCGATCATGTCGCCTACTTCGTACAAGCTGTCGGGCGTTACGGCGATGACGCCGTGCTCCTCGTTCATTCGCAGGAACACCGCCTCCTCATCGCCGACGATATGCCCGAAGCCCTTCAGATGAAGCGGCGCCTTGTCCGGCTGCACGTCCGTGGCGAACGTCTTGCTGCCTCCGTCGATGACGATTCGGTCACGGGCGGGACGGCTGACGACCGTCGCCCATACCGCGCCGGCGCAATCGTCCAGGGAGCATAGCCCGAAGGCTGCCTGCATCCGGTCTTGATATATATAGGTGCCCGGTCGAACCTCCGTAATGCCGTCGATCTCGGCTGCATACAGGGCGGTCGGCGAAGAGCCGACGCTAACATCCCGAATGTCCAGCCCGGCAGCACTCATCGCATCGGCGACACGGACCATCAACCGCCCTTCCTCGTGCCCGGCTGCCTGCAAGTCCATCGTAGCCCGGCCTTGCAGCATGGCGCCGCGATAGGTGAAGATGCCTGTTAAGGACACGCCTTCAAGCGCGTCAATATTCTGCGCCAGCTCTACAGCTGCGCCAGGGTCTGCGCCCGTGCGCTGCAGGCCGGATTCAATCTCCAGTCGCAACTCCAGCGGGCAGTCAGCGAGCACTGCTGCGCTGGAGATCATCGCCGCTCCCTCCAGACTGTCTACGCCTATAATTAGTCGCACGCCTGACTGCGCAAGCTTGATGGCGCGCTCCAGCTTCGGCTGTCCAACGACGGGATAAGCAACGAACAGATCTTTCACGCCTGCGGCCGCTAGCACTTCCGCTTCTCCCAGCTTCGCTACGGTTATGCCGGCTGCCCCGGCCGTCAGCTGCCGCTTCGCCATCTCTGGCAGCTTATGCGTCTTCGCGTGCGGCCGCAAGCTGACACCGAGCCGATGAATGGCCGCCGCCATGCGGGCAATGTTGGTGTCAACTGCATCGCTGTTAATCACGATGCAGGGCGTCTCTACACCTTGCGCGAGCGTCCAGTCCCTACTCATCTTCATTCGCCTCCTGATTGTTCCGATGATTTCGACTCTTCCAAATAGTTGTACAGCGTATATTTCGATATGCTCAAATAACTGCAGATGCGCTCCCCCGACTTTTTGATCAGAAACGCTCCCTTCCTATCCAGCAAGTGAATGAACCGTATTTTATCCCCCTTGTCCATAAGCGCTGGAGGCTTGCCGACCACATCCTGCGCTTCCTGTATCAACGTATCCAGCAACTCGTTCACATTGCTGACGAACGATTCCCGCACCGGGGCTAGACCGCTTGCCGTCAGTGACTGGATTGTTTTCTCCGCGACCATCAGATCGGTAATGTCATAGTTGATGCACAGAGCTCCGATGATCTTTCCTGCTTCGTTTTTCATATAGATGGAGGTGGAGCGCAGAATTCGTCCATCGGCAGTCTGCGTAATATAGTTGTGCCGGTTGTCCCCGTCGGATGTTCCCCTCATAATCTCCAGTCCCAGATTCGTGCCGGGATCGCCTACTTTGCGCCCTGTTACATGCCCGTTCTCTATGGCTACGATCGTGCTGTCGTAAGGTCTGGACCAGTCATGTACGACGACTTCGCAATTGTCGCCGAATTGGGCCGCAATCCCCTTGGCCAGCTCTGTCAGAAGCGGCAATTCCATTGCTATGGATTCCATCTCATCCCCCCGGGTCTCCAATTAATGTCTCTGATGAACACATGGTACTATGCGGGTTGTAAAAAATCAAACAAAAATTTTGTTGTACTAAAAAAAAGTATGATGAGTCAGGTGTGACAAGCTGCTGGATCTCAAAATGTGCATAACTGCTGCCGATTCGATATAATGCTCATGAATGCTTATAAAAGGAAAATAGGTTGAAACGTATCGGGAATGAAATACCGACTGGGAAGAGGAATGAGCTTGCAATGACGAATAAGCTTGCAAAGACGAATAAGCTTACAATGACGGAACGAGTGACACCGGTTATCTTGCTGTCGGGATTCCTGGGCAGCGGCAAAACAACGTTATTGGGCAATCTGCTGCAACAATATAAGGAAAAAGGCCTGAAGCCCGCCGTAGTCATGAACGAGATCGGCGACACCAATCTGGACGGACAGCTGGTAGACGACGATGTGCCGCTGACCGAGTTGCTAAGCGGATGCATCTGCTGTTCGATGAAAGGAGATCTCGGTCTGGAGCTGTACAAGCTCCTAAGCGAGAGCCAGCCTGATGTCATTATCATTGAATCGACAGGCGCCGCTAATCCGATGGAAACGATTGACGCCGTTACGGAAGCGTCGATGTACAAAACGGTGGAATTAACGTCTATCCTCACTGTCGTGGATGGACCAGAGCTATTAAGACGGCACAAGACAGGCAAGGGGAGAACCTTCAAATTAATGAAAGAGCAAATTCGTTGTGGGACTCATCTGCTCCTTAACAAGTCAGACAAACTGATGCCGGAAGAAATTGTGGAGGCTCAGCAACTGCTGCGAGACTGGAACAGTCATGCCTCCATCATGGAAACGGTAAGGTGTCAGCCTGCTGACTGGGACTGGCTGACAGAAGAGCGTTCAGTACGCCCCTTACCACTGAACCACGAAGAAGCCAGGCATACTGGGAATGATGAAGAGGCAGAAGAGAAGCCGGGAACAACGAACGCAGCAGATCATCATCATTCCCATAGCCATGTCATGGTACTTACGCATTATTGGAAGAAGCCCATCGACAGCGAATCGTTTGAAGTGCTGTTGAACAAGCTGCCGGACAATATCTACCGTGCCAAAGGGATTTTAACGTTTCGTGATACGCCGAGCCGCTTTCTGTTCCAATATGCGTTCAAGGAGACGGATTTCATGCGAATAGAGCCGCAGGACGAGGTGCGCGACGTAGCCGTCTTTATTGGAGAGCACTTCTCCAAGGAATGGCTGATGAGACAGCTGGAACGATTGGAGCAGGAAGTGGAATAATGTCGTGTCATACATCAGGGCTCGGATAAGTAATCGATAGCCTGCTTATGTCTAGATATTGGGGTTAATGGTAACAATAATCGAAATGAGGCGGTTGATGCGCTGCACAATACGCCTTCCATACCGCAACCTAGAGAGGTGAGAGCAGGAATGACAGGAAAACGATCGATTGTGACGCTTGCAACAGCATTCGCGCTCGCTGCCATGCTCAGCTATTCTTCTCCCGCTGCGCATGCCGAGCAGTCAGAGGTGCCTGCTGCGCCAGCTGTTGAGCAAGATGCCGCGCAGAAGCGGAACGAAAGTGCTGGACATGGGGCCAAGCAACAACCAAACGGCAGCGCCGGACAAGGGAAACAGACGCAACAGAATGGTGGCTCCGGAGAGCAGCAGCCTAAAAGCGGCTTGACGCGTGCGGAATTCGAGGCTTACCGCCTTCAAAAGCTAAGAGAAGCGGCGGCTTACTTCGGTATTGAGACAGAAGGCAAAAATGCTGAGCAGTTGAAGAAGGAACTGCAAGCAGCCAAAGAAGCCAACAAAGAGAAGTGGGAAGCGTTCAAAGCCGAAAACAGGGCAAAACACGAAGAGTACTTGCGCAAAATGGCGGAGTCGCAAGGGATCGAGACAGAAGGCAAAACGGCGGAACAGCTCAAGCAGGAGCTTATGGAGCGGCATGGCGTTAAAGATATACGGAAATTTATGAATAAGTAGAGGACGTCGGAATTCCTGGGAACGGAATATGTAGTACGAATAGACATGGACAGCAATGAACAAGGTACAGCTCTTCAAGAACGTTGAAGGGTCTGTGCCTTTTTTTTCTTTGTGTAAGCTATCTGATGAGCTGTAGGCGATGCGATGTGACCTCGGTAGACAGCGAAGTGGGCGAACGGAGAAATGCAGGCGATGTAAGCTCGATCGGAGCCAGGAAAGTAGGCGAGGTCCCGGTCAATACGGTTGAGCTGTCTTTCGTTGTCAAAAACGATTGACAGAATGATGAGTTGATAGTACTTTATATAGTAATACAAGTATAATACATGTATTGAAAATGGGGTGGGATGGAAGCAACATACTCGAGGCTTGTGCAGGGGAAGCTCCAGTGAGAGCTATGGAGCCAGAAAACAAGGAGGCGAGCAGGCAGGAGAAAGTGAAAATGAAGGTTGTCAAGCTGAACGGAAGATTGCAGCGTGACGGACGGATTCAAAGTAGTGTCTATGATGAGTTGAGAGCACCTTATCTATCTATCATACAAGCAGAAAAGGACGGATATGACTATGAGAATGGCACGAGTCGGTATATTGCTGGATCAGGCGGCGAAGATGCGGCGTCATCGATATGGCTTCAACGTGTTTGAGGCTTTTGCAGGAGAAGTGTTGTCGCATGCGGGAATTCCTTTTCAATGGATTGATCATGTTAGCGATGTGACAGAGCGTCAACTGGATGTGCTGATTGTCGCCTGTATGGATGAGCATGAGGACAATGCGGAGACGATATGGAGCTTTGCAGAGCAAGGCGGGGCGGTCATCTCCTATGCAGGATTAAAGTGCTTGACATCCAGACTAGGCTGCAGAGCGGAACGGGATATTACGGTAGGTTATGCAAGCGCTTCATTACAAGAAGAAGAGAGAAGTCTGCTTCGCTTCCTCAAGGCGAGGCCGTGGCTGCAGCAAGACGGAGAGCAAAACAATGCAGTCGTTCAAGCAAGCGGCAGCCTGCGGAAGGATGAGCCGGCAGGACGGGAAGCGGGAGCGGCGCTGCTGCAGTTTTCCATTGGCAAGGGTCGTATCGATCGGTGGGCGGTCAACATCCCCTATACACTCGTACATTTTCAACAGGGGACGGAGCCGGTGCTTGACGATGGAATTCCGGCAACGGATGGCAGCGGCGCAGTAGATGAGGGGATTTTGAAGGCTGACGACCGTATCGCGCTGGATTGGGAGTATGATCGCACGACAACGGAAACCTCCGCCCCCTATTTTAAAGAGCCGTATGCGGATTTATGGAAAGAGGTCATGATCGAGCATTTATTGAAACTGGTTTTGGAGCAGGGACTAACATTGCCTTTTATAAGCTACTGGCCGGATGGCATATCCAGCGTGGCTACGATCTCGCACGACAGCGACTTGAACATTGACGAAAGCGCGGAAGCGACACTGGATACCCTGCGCGATTGCGGCATTCAGTCCACGTGGTGCATGATCGAGCCCGGGTACAGCCCTTATATCTATGACAAAGTCAAGCAGGCCGGACACGAGCTCGCTTTTCACTACAATGCGCTGGAAGCGAATGACGGGAAATGGGATGAGGCGGAATTCGACAGGCAATTCGCTTGGCTGAAGCAGGCGATTGGCGCAGACCGCGTCACCTCCAACAAAAATCATTATACGATCTTCCAAGGCTGGAGCGAATTGTTCGATTGGTGCGAGCATCACGGTATCGAAGTGGATCAGACGAGAGGGCCGAGCAAGCGAGGCAATATCGGATTTCTGTTTGGCACATGCCATCCTTATTTCCCTATCGCGTGGTTCGATCAGGGCAATCGCTCGTACAATGTATTGGAGATCAGTTTCCTTACACAGGATTTGGATCATCATCTACTGGCTGACTCCAGTGTGGTGGAGCCCTTCCTTGAACAGGTCATGCGGGTAGAGGGAGTAGCCCATTTCCTGTTCCACCAAGTGCACATCCTGAATCAGGAGCCGGTGAACAAGGCCATTCGCAAGGTGGTAGCCGAAGCTCGGGAGCGTGGCTTTACCTTCTGGACATCTCAACAGATTAACGACTGGGAACGGGCGAGACGGAAGGTGTGCATTACCGGAATCGATGCCAATGCAGAGGCGAGAGTCAAGCATGGCACAGAACTGAAAGATGCGGTTGTGTGGATACCTGTGCAGGAAGGCGCGGCGAATCGGGAGATCGTGAATCGGTTCGGGGTCCCTTGCGTCAAGCAAGTGCTCGGAGCCCCCAGAACAACTATTCCAAGTCTTAGTTAGGAGTGGAGACGATGCATGAGAGACTGGCTATTCATGGCGGTCCAAAAGTGAAGGATACGCCATTCGGCAGCGGCAGCCGATTCGGGCTTGCAGAAGCGCAAGAGCTGCTGGAAGCGCTCCAGCAGAATACGTTATTCTACCATACAGGGAGCAAAGTGAAGCAATTCCTGTCGGACTTCAATGCGCTGTACGGGGTGAAATACAGTGTAGCGGCATCTTCGGGCACCGCAGCCATTCATGTTGCGCTAGGAGCGGCCGGAATTACGGTAGGCGATGAGGTCATTACAAGTCCGATTACCGACCAGGGAACACTTGTTGGCATCTTGTATCAGAATGCGATACCGGTATTTGCCGATTTGGACCCGCATACCTACAACATGGACCCTGCTTCAATCGAAGAGCGCATCACTGATCGAACGAAGGCGATTCTAGTCGTTCATCTGGCGGGAAATGCTTGTGATATGGATGCCATTATGGCGATTGCCGTGAAGTATAAGCTGAAGGTAATCGAAGATTGCGCTCAAAGCTATCTGACGCGATATAAGGGCAGACTGGCGGGGACGATCGGCGATTACGGCTGCTTCAGCACGAACGACTTCAAGCACATTTCAACGGGGGACGGCGGGATCGTCACCGTCAATTCAGGCCAACAATCCGATTACTATAGAACGCACGCCTTCGCGGATAAAAACTATATGCGATTCGGAGGCGACGTTATTCGAGATCTGCATTATGTCGCTCCTAATTATCGCATGACTGAGCTGCAGGGCGCTGTAGGCATCGCTCAATTGAAGAAGCTTGCCTGGATTTGCGACGCGCGTCAGCGGTATGGTGACCTTGTAACCGAAGGGATCTCCGGGCTTCAAGGCATTGCTCCCCATCACGTGCAAGCGGGTAATGCCTGCACTTATTGGTTCTACATGTTCCGCATAGATGAAGATGTGCTAAATTGCAGCCGTGAGGAATTCAGTTACGCGCTTGCGGAGGAAGGAATTGCGAACACTGCGGGCTACATTCCCGATGTCGTCTACATGCAGCCTTTATTCCAGCAGCGCCAAGCCTATCTGAACAGCGGCTTTCCCTTCGAGCTGTCGGATGTGTCTTATGAACGGGGATTATGCCCCTCGGCCGAGCGAATATTGCAGACGGCGATTCGGATCGGCATTAATGAATTTTATACCGAAGAGGATATTAAGGATATCGTCAGAGGGATTCGGAAAGTGGCAGAATACTATAAAAAATAAAGTAGTAAGGTAAACGCAAGGTCCCTTGCTCCTCCAGATTGAGAGAGAAGCAGGGGTCCTTGGCGGCATGCCATGTATTAATCGTTCATGATGGCGATCATCTTCTCTGCGAATTCTTCCGCGGATTCGATTCCGGCCCAGAATAAGTGCATTTCTTTCACGATCTGTTCAATATTGCTGGTGTCACCGAAAAGTTCATCAATAAAATAACTGTTCATCGTAATGTCCTCGTTGATATTTAGAGATTGGAACATTGATGTGCCCCAATTCTTCTCATTGACTTGCTGAAGCGGGGACATTAAGTTGGCTTCGTTGCCCAGCTTCTCTTGCATGGAAGGAGAGAGCGCCTTCTGCACGAAGCGGATGGCCATCTCCTGTTCGTTGCTGGCTTCGGGGACCATGAACGCATTGGCTGTGAGCAGCGTGCCCTTATGGTCGCCGAATGGCATGGACGCGACTTTAGGCTCAAATCCGCTAATGCTGTCGCTCCAACCCGCCATCTCGAGCGAGGTCGTCATCATCATCGCCGCTTTTCCCTTGATGAAGGCTTCCGAATTGAGGAGGTATTGCGGCGATAAAGTAGCAACGCGATGCCGGTACAAGAGGTCATGAATGAATGACAGTGTGTTGACTAGCGGCTCCTTCTCGCAATTGGTCTTGAAGTTGCCTCCGTTCTGTAGCACGAGGACAGGCCAACGCCCAAGTGAAGAAGAAAGAGATAAACCATACTGGTCGTTGATCCCGTCGCCATTCGTATCCATTGTGAGACGATGCGCGGCCTCTAGAAACTCTTCCAGTGACCACCGTTCAGTAGGCTCAGGCACCTGATGCTTACGGAATAATTCGGGATTGTACGTTAAATAAACTGACGAGAAGGTTGTGATCGCTCCTTGCAGCTTCTGATCCCGCAGGAATGCTCTGCGAAGGCACGGATAAATCATATTGGAGTAGTCCGGGAGGTAAGGCATCAGGTCAAGGAACTCCAGTGAAGTGTCCGCATTGCTGAAGTGACGGTCGGTAACTAGAATGACATCCGGCTGCAGCCCAAGCTCCACACTGGACTGTACAGTGTCCCAGAATTCATTCGCCGAGAAGTTGAGGCACTTGATTTTCACATTGGGATTCTCTTTTTCAAATTCTTCAATGATGAGTGGGAGTCCATGATCGAAGAAATGAGAGGGAGATATGGAGAAGATTCGCAGCACCTTGTCAGATGAATTCTCCACGATTAAGTCGGGGTTTACGATTGTGCCTTGTCCGACCTTTTTAATAATTAATCCTTCCTGCGCCAACTGCTCCAGTGACTTTCTGACGGAAGTCCGGCTAATACCGTAATGATTGCATAGATCGTTCTCCGACAGGAGAAAGTTTCCAGGCTTGATGTAACCGGACATAATTTGTTCGCGCAAAATATTGGCGAGCTTGGAATAGCGGAATTTGCTTTCTCTTTTCATTTTTTCGACTCCTGTACCCATTCAATTGATCAATCTTATGCTCCTATTTTAGTGCAGAATTGAAATGAATACAAGTTCAATACAATACAAGGCCGAGATACGCCAGTTATATGTCAGCAGAAGGTCTTTTGCAAACTATACTGGTAATTTATTGCGATTCATAATAAAATACAAGTATGATACATATATCTAATTATTCATTGAGAAGAAAGGGGTTATGGGGATGAATCAATTAGCTATCGATGGAGGAACACCGATTAGAACGAAAGCGTTTCCACAATGGCCTGTATATGGGGAGATGGAAGAACGCCTGTTGCTGGAAGTTCTGCGCTCCGGGAAATGGGGAGGCAGCACGCCGGACAAGCTGAAGCAATTGGAAGCGAAATTCGCAGAAATTCATGGTGCTGCGTATGCGGTCAGCGTGATTAATGGAACAGTGGGCATTACTGTAGCGCTTCAAGCGGCAGGAGTCCGCTCGGGCGATGAGGTCATCATGCCTCCTTATACCTTCATAGCGACAGCCACTTCATCCTTGCTCTTCGGAGCGATTCCGGTATTTGCCGATGTGGAGGAAGATACACTGCAGCTGGACCCCGAGAAGGTAGAGGCGGCGATCACGCCCAGGACCAAGGCGATTGTTACGGTGCATATCGGGGGTGCGTCCTCCAACATGACAAGGCTCAAGGAAATTGCGGATCGTCACCACCTGCGCTTGATTGAAGATTCGGCTCAGGCTGTGGGAGCGCAGTGGGAGGGAAAAGGTGTCGGCTCGCTGGGCGATCTGGGTACGTTCAGCTTCCAATCCAGCAAGAATGTCAACTCCGGTGAAGGAGGCATGATACTGACGAATGACAAGGACTTGGCGGATATGGCATGGTCCCTGACGAACGTTGGACGTATCAGAGAAGGAGCATGGTATCAGCATGAGCATATCGGCTGGAACCTGCGAATGACGGAATTTCAAGGAGCTGTGTTGCTGGGGCAATTGAGCAGGCTTGATGAGCAGTTGGCTGTCAGAGAACGCAACGGAGGATTGCTTACAGAGCTTCTGAGTGAGACGGAAGGCATCGAGGTGCTTCGCAGAGACCCTCGCATTACCAGACACGCCTATCATCTCTATATGTTCAAGCTTGCTCCGGAACTGGCGGAATCGGTTGACAAGAACGATGTGATTGCCAAGATAGCGGCGGAAGGCATTCCCGTAAGCGCCGGCTATGTTTCTCTGAATTTGAATAAAGCGGTACTGAATGAGATTGAGAGATGGACGGGCAGCAAGCCAAGCTATTCGTGCCCGATTAGTGAGAAGCTGAGCAGCAAACAAGCCATCTGGGTGCATCAAAACGCTCTGTTGGCGGAAGAATCGGATATGCACGATATTGCCGCAGCTGTGAAGAAGGTCGTACATTCTCTGAAGATTAAGAATTAAAAGAACGAAGTCCAATTCACATGATCTTGTCTACGCTCATGATTCCAGGCTTTTTTATCGCGGATCGATGAGGGCGTCTCTAAGGGATCGCCCTTATTTTAAAAAAAAAGAACCTGTTATATACTTGTACTATTATATTGATCGAGTTATACTGATCTATATCAATTTGTATGCGGTTTCATAGTGAGGGAGTGAAGAACATACATATGGCGGAGCAAGTATTGATGCAGCAGGCTGTTTCGAAACGGAAGTCCCTTCTGGGCTCTATTTATCGTCACAAATGGCTGTACTTTATGATGATTCCGGGGATTCTCTATTTCGGTATCTATCATTACGGTCCCATGGGGGGCTTGATGATCGCTTTTCAAGATTACAACTTACTGAAAGGGGTATTCGGTAGTCCCTGGGTCGGCTTTCAGAACTTTGCCTTCATCTTCAACACACCTGACTTTTACCGACTTCTATCGAACACATTGATCATCAGTGTGTATCGCATCGTCTTCGGGATGCTGCCGGATGTCCTTCTTGCGATTCTGCTTAATGAGATTCGTTCCGTTTGGTTCAAGAAGACGGTGCAGACGATTACCTACGGACCTTATTTTCTCTCGTGGGTCGTCATTTACGGAATCGCCTTTGCCTTCCTGTCCAATGAAGGACTGTTGAACTTCGGGTTGAAATCAATGGGAGCGAATCCGGTCGAGTTCCTTACCGCGGATGAATATTTCCGAAGCATTCTCGTCGTGACGGATATTTGGAAGAATACAGGCTATGGCGCAATCATCTATTTAGCCTCGTTGGCAACGATTAATCCTCAATTATATGAAGCGGCAGTTGTGGACGGGGCGGGGCGATGGCGGCAAATATGGCATATTACGCTGCCAGGCATTCGAGATGTATTCGTTCTGCTGCTGATCTTGCGTATCGGGCACATTCTCGATGCGGGTTTTGATCAAGTCTATATTTTCTTGAATGCGAGAGTGTACGAAGTTGGTGATATTATCGATACTTGGGTATTTAGGATGGGAATCGAAGAATTGAACTTTAGCGTAGCGGCCGCTACAGGATTTTTCAAATCCATTATCGGTCTGATGCTCGTGATCCTTGCAAATCAGATCGCCAAGAAGCTCGGCGGATCGGGAATATGGTAGAGGAGGGCTCCCATGTCATACCAGCTGCATAAAACCAAAACGGATCGGGTGACGGACGTTGTCATCTACGGCGTACTGGGTTTGTTCACACTGTTCACGCTCTTCCCGCTATATTATGTTGTCGTCATGTCGATCACGCCAATAACTGAGGTGCTGAAGAACGGCGGGTTCGTCATTATTCCGAAAGGATTTACATTGGATGCGTACAGAGCGATATGGGAGAGCCAGGCGGTGCCGAATGCACTCAAAGTTACGATATTCATTACGGTTGTCGGTACGTTTTTAAACCTGGTGGTTACTTCGCTTCTAGCTTATCCGTTATCGAAGAAGTCGCTACCAGGCCGTAACCTATTGCTCTTTATGATTGTGTTCACTATGTTGTTTAACGGTGGATTAATTCCTTTGTATTTGGTTGTACGCGCGACGGGGCTGCTGGATTCCGTATGGGCGATGATTATTCCGGGTATGGTGTCGGCCTTCAACCTGTTGATTATGAAGACGTTCTTCGAGAATTTGCCTGAGGAAATTGAAGAGGCAGCGAAGGTGGACGGCTGCGGCGAAGTGTCCACACTGGTCCGCATCGTATTGCCGCTCTCTACTCCCATCATGGCGACACTAGGGCTGTTCTATGGCGTCACGCATTGGAATGAATACTTTAAAGGCATTATGTATTTGAATGATAAATCTTTGTACCCGATACAGGTCGTCTTGCGCAATATGATCACGACGCCGAATGTCAGTCAGGATTTGATGCTATCCAATCCGGGACTCATTCAGGCATTGCCGCCGGAGACGGTGAAGATGGCCGTTGTCGTAGCTGCGCTGCTGCCCATTTTGGCGGTTTACCCTTTTCTCCAGAAGTATTTCTTGAAAGGAATGCTGCTTGGAGCTATCAAAGGTTAAATCATAGAACTTCTTGGTCCTACAAAAAGGTTTGAATGAAGACAAACATTTTGGGAGGGGAAGTCTTTGGGAAAAAGAAAAATGAAAGTATGGCTTGTTGTTCTGATAGCGATGGTCATGGTGGTGAGCGCTTGCAGCAACGCTAATAACGACGGCAAGACGAACACATCCAAATCAGAAGGCGAGAATTCATCGGGGAAAAGCAACAATGGGGATGGAGAAGGCGCTAAAAATGAACGGGAACAGCTTGAGCTTAACTGGTATGTTGCAGGCACTGAAGTCAGCAATAACGCTGTTATGCCTGCAAGCAAGGATGACTTTGTCAAGCAGGCGATTGAAGAGAAGTTTCATGTCAAGCTGAACTTTACGTCGTCTCTAATTTCGGCCGATTATGAGAAGCAGCTCAATACGAAGCTGGCCGCCGATCCGCCGCATCTGTTCGTAGCGGGAGGGCGTCAATCCCAGGCGCTGACACTTGACGGATTGCTTGCGGATATGACGCCGTTCGTGAACCCGGAGACGATGCCTAATTATTTCAAGCATTGGGTGTCGGAGCAAGAGCTGGAACGCTATGCGATCGAAAATTCCTTCGTCCGGGCTCCGGTTGCGTTCAGCCGGAATCGTTACACTTCCTATTATATTCGCAAGGACTGGCTAGACAAGCTTCAGTTAGAGGTGCCAAGCAGCTATGAAGACATGCTTGAAGTTATGCGTAAATTTACCTTTGACGATCCGGATGGTAATGGCGCGGACGATACTTACGGCATGAGCGCATCCGGTAATGGCCTTACTTACTCCGCTGACTTCCCGCAGATGGTCCATAATGAGCTGTGGGCCATGACGTTCGATAAAGAGAAGGGCACTTATCGAGATGGCGGCACCGATCTGGAGATGGAGAAGATTCTGACAGAAATCAAAGCCATGCTGGCTGAGAACATCGTTGATCCCGACTGGTTCTTGAACAAGGGGACGGCGCATTGGGATAAGGCGGCGAACGGCAAGGCGGGGATCGTCATGGGACATGCCAAGGATTTCGCCCTTGATGCGAATCCGAACAGCATTCAGAGCCGAATTAAAGCGATCATCCCGGAAGCCGAGTTCGTGCCGTTCACGCCGTTCGGCCAAGAGAAAGGGTTGACGTTAAGCGCACTTCCAGGGAATCCGTTCGCCTTCCATACAACCGTAGCGGAGAAAGAGCCTGAAGCAATCAAACGCAGTGTTGAAATTCTGGATTGGCTGGCCAGCGAAGAAGGATATTTACTGACAAAGTACGGACAAGAAGGCGTTCATTATACGCGTGAAGGCAATACGATTACTGTGAAGGAAGCATACAACGAAGTCGCCTCCTGGCTGTCCCTGTATGGATTCTTTACCCCGAAGGACGATGCGAACCAGCTCGGTCTGACAATCATCGATCCTACCTATACGGAGCGCGATCTCGCAATCATTGAGGAGATTCGCAATTATCCTGTGAAGGAGCATATCGGCACGAACGTAGCGCCGCCGGAGGGGGCGGATCTGGGGGCTTTGCGAACGAAGATGAGAGAGTATCATGTGAAGGTTCTGTTCGAAGAGCCGGATGCATCGAATTGGTCCCAATATCATGAAGAGCTTATGACGGCCTTCCGCGGCAGAGACACGTTCAATGCTTATGCCGAGCAGATCGGCGCAGCGCACGGCATTGAGGTGGTTTTCGACGAAGGCAGTGTGGATCAGTAAGACTGCTTAGCGAAGCAAAGGATCATGCGGCATTGTGCTGTATGATCCTTTGCTAGAATGTCCACATAACAGAAAGGAAGACGTTCCATGCGAATGGCCAGTGTTGGAATCTTGTTAGACAAGACAGCGGTGGAAAGGCGTCACCGCTATGGATTGAATGTATTTGAGTCGTATATAGGCGAGGTGCTGGGTCATACGGGAATGCCTTATGAGTGGATCGATGGGATCAATGATGTCGTTTCCATGAAGCCTGATGTGTTGATCGTCGCTTGTATGGACGACAATCAAGCGGCAGCGGAAGTGATCTGGTCTTATGCCGAAGCAGGCGGCATCGTCATTTCATACGGGGGATTGCGGCCGCTGGCATCCAGACTTGGCTGCCATGAGGATCGTGAGATTCAGATAGGCTATGCCTTGACTGCCGATGAAGCCGATCGCCTGCCGCTTCGCTGCTTGAACGCGACGCCCTGGAAGCAGGCTAATTCGGGTGCATACTCCGTTAAGCCAATTGGGACCGTTCTTAAAGAGGGGCCGAACGGATCGCCGTCGGGAGCCGCGTTGCTCAAATTCCAAGTCGGGCAAGGCTTCATCGAACGCTGGTCCATGAATATTCCGGCTACCATTGTACGTTTTCAGCAAGGGACAGGTCCGGTAATCAGCGACGGCATTCCTGCTCGAGACGGAACCGGCGCGGTAGATGAAGATATTTTGAAGGCGGATGACCGTATCGCATTGGACTGGGATTATGATCGCATGAGGACGGAGACGGGCGCGCCATATTTCGCTTACCCTTATGCGGACTTATGGAGAGAGAAGCTGCTTGGGCATCTGCTGCAATGCGTAGCGTCACTGGACTTGACGCTTCCCTTCATCGGCTACTGGCCCGACGGGGTGTCCTGCGTGGCCATGATCTCCCACGACAGTGACTTGAATATAGATGACACGGCCGAGACGACGCTCAAGGTGTTGAAGGAATGCGGCATTCATTCGTCATGGTGCATGATTGAGCCGGGATACAGCCCTTCTATTTACGAGAAGGTGATTTCGGAAGGACATGAATTGGCCTTCCATTTCAATGCGCTGGTTGAGCAGCAAGGGCAATGGGACAGAGCGGAATTTGATCGTCAATATCAATGGTTGAAGGACGCTACGGGCCTGGAGCATTTCACCTCGAACAAAAATCACTATACCCGCTTTGAAGGATGGGGCGAATTGTTCGAATGGTGCGAGCAAAGCGGCATTGGAGCCGACCAGACGAGAGGCCCGAGCAAGAAGGGCAACATCGGTTTTCTGTTCGGCACTTGCCATCCGTACTTTCCGATCGCATGGTTCGATGAAGGCAATCGTCCTTACAACGTATTGGAGATCAGCTTCTTGACACAGGATTTGGACCATTGGAATTTGGCGGATTCCAGCGTGATCGTACCGTTTCTGGAGCAGGTGAGACGTGTGGAAGGCGTCGCGCATTTCCTGTTCCACCAAGTTCATATTCACGAGCAGCCAGCCGTGGCGCAAGCGCTGGGAAAGGTTGTCAGCGAGGCGGTAAGCAGGGGCTTTCAATTCTGGACATCCAAGCAAGTGAACGATTGGGAGCGGGCGAGGAGGAAGGCGCGAATTGCCGGAGTATGGTTACACGGCGAAGTCGTCGTTGAAGGGGCGGAGCAGCTTGAGAACGCTGTCGTCTATGTTCCGGTGGCTGCCGGCTCGCCCGATATGGAGACGGAAATGCGATTCGGCGTTCCATGCAGAAAGATTGTACTCAATTCATCCCGATAATGAGAACGTTAATGAATCAATCGATTATATCTGAATGTTAAGGAGCTATTCACGCCTATGGACCTGCAAACAGATGAAATTATAGGGCAGTCGCTGCAAGTGCTCAAGGAAACCTCATCGTTTCTTTCGGATGTGAACGGCTGTCATCGGGATCAAGTTTTTGACTCGCTGGCTGCCATATTGTCGACGCCCAACAAGGTGCACAAAGCTTTCTTGCGCATTCCGCTCGAGAATGGCAATGTGAGGCGCATACCAGCTTATCGTATACAGCATAACGATACGCTTGGTCCTTATAAAGGCGGCATCCGTTTTCACGAATCGGTCAACGAGACGGAAGTGGCCAATCTGGCTGCCCTGATGACGCTCAAAAACGCTCTTCACGAAATTCCGTTCGGCGGCGGCAAAGGCGGCATTATTATTAATCCGCAGCATTATACCGCAAAAGAGCTCAACTTGATCTGTAAAAAGTATGTGCAATATTTCAACGATATTTTGGGACCCGACAAAGATATTCCCGCCCCGGATATGGGCAGCGGCGAGCGCGAGATGGACTGGATGATGTCGGAATACAAAAGCATTAATCCCGGGAAGCCTTATCTGGGCAGTTTTACTGGAAAAAGCACGGTGAGCGGAGGCTCGCTGGGCCGCAAGGAGGCTACAGGCAAAGGCGTTTACTTCTCATTCCGTTATATGCTGCATCATTATGCAAACGATCACCGGGAATGGCTGACCGGCACGGACAACCGTTTTGCCCGGTCGTTGCTTGCGCTGGCCGACCATCCGCGCCCGCTTACCGTGGCTGTCCAAGGCTTCGGCAACGTCGGCGCGGTTGCCGCCTTGGAGGCGCATCGCTGCTCCTATCTGAACGGAAAGGTTGTCGCTGTAAGCGACCGCAACGTCACGTTATTCCATGCGGACGGGCTTCCCGTTCCCGTCTTGTACGAATATTCGTCACGGCATTGGGGCGATTTGCCGAAGACTGCCGAGGAGCTTGCCACGCTTGGCGTACATGCCCAAATTTTGGATCGCGAGCAGGTGCTGTTTTTGGATGTCGATGTGTTGTTTCTGGCGGCATTGCAGGATCAGGTGCGAGAGGACAATGTCGAGCAAGTGCGGGCGCGCTTCATTGTGGAAGGCGCCAACGCGCCAATTACAGGGAAAGCTGATGCGGCTTTGGCCAACCGCGACATTATCGTAATTCCCGACATTTTGGCCAATGCGGGCGGCGTTATCGTCTCTTACTTTGAATGGCTGCAAGACCGCGAGACACAGTTTTACGACGAGGAGCAGGTTTACAATTTGCTGTATGGCAAGATGCAAGGCACAATGAAGGGCATATTGCCCGCTTTTTTCGCAGACGGGCTTACGCTCCGTCAGAATTGCTATAAGCATGCGGTAAAGAAGCTGTCTACAGCGCTGTATAGACAGGGAAAGCTGTTTTAATAGGGGAAGCGGCGGCCTGAACCGTCAATGGAGCGGGCCGCTTGCACATGCGGGCAGTATGGAGCAATAAGATTGCGGAGCAAAGAGGGAAGGCGATGCCGTTGCTTGTCGCTCGTAAGTGCAGGAGCAGGTGTAAGGAGCTGATATAGGAGTCATAACCGTGGGAGGTGCTGCCTCAATATTATGCCAGATTGAAAACGCTATTATTTTCATCGCTTGGCAAGACAAAACGCTGAACGGAATAGGGAGGAGATGCATTTATGCGTACTTTTCGAACAGTATTGACTTGGCTGACAATCGTGGCATTGCTTGCGGGGAACTTGACATGGGCTGCAAACAAGGCTCAAGCCGAGACGGAGGACACCGTCACAACTGTGTATTCATTCGCAGATCTGGTCACTATGCCGAATGATCCGGCATGGCATGTTGACGCCACCAACCCGGTAAATATGCGGGTCACTGCATACACCATACAGTTAATAAACAACGATCCTCAACCGGATGTTAACGGCGAATACATAACGATTAACTTCTATGTACCGGAAAGCCGGTATTATGACCTCGACATGGTGTACAGGAAAAATATAGCGGGCGGTTATGCCGATATCGCAATTGATGATCAGACCCTCGTAACCGGCCATAGCTTTTACAACCCATTAAGCACTGATTCCACTCTCTATACCTCCAATGTAGCGACAGGATTGCAGCTGTCCAAAGGCATCCACACGTTAACCTTCACGGCAAATGACACAGTACAACTGCCGTCGAACGGCAATTATTACCTCTACTTGTATCTTCAGCAGTTTGAACTGATTGGCAAGGAGCCGTTCCTCGATCTGGATACCGTCGAAATAACAGCGCCGAAGAGAAATCTGCAGCTTGGCGAATCCGTTCCGCTCACGGTGGAAGCCAAGCTTAATGACGGCACGTTGGTGCCCGTAACGAATAGCGTGTATGTAGAGAGCGGCAATCCCGAAGTTGTTAACGTGACGGATAATGGCCAGCCATTTACAGTGACAGCCTTGGCGGAAGGGAGCGCTGTCGTCAGCGCGGAGATGACCTATGAAGGGACGACGCAGCGCGGTGAGCTGACGTTCTACGTCGGTGAAGTTCCGGAACCTGGAGCCGTATACACCTATGACTTCAAGCAGCCTGTGGATTCGACCATCGAGACAGCAGGATGGGAAATTACCGACTACCTGCTTCCTCTCGGCGCAGGCTCGTACCGGCATCAAGTGTACGGCATTCAGGTTCAGGCCGGCGGCGTCGGGCAATATATCGAATTCGACATCATGGTTCCGGAGTCTGGCATCTATCAGGTGAAATTCAACGGAGCAGGAGCTTCAGGCGGGGCTGTCGGCACCGTGCGGATCGACGGGGAACCCGCTGGAGACTACCCGTTCTATTCGGCCAATTATGTGCAGGAGAAGGGGCAAGTCAGCATAAAGACGTTCGAGCTGGATAGCGGCATTCACAAGCTGCGTCTGGAGGTCAAGGAACAGGCCGGCTATTACGCTCTGTATCCCGGCGAGCTGCAGCTTGTGGAGACGGGGGGATTCCCGGATCTCCAATCCATCGATCTGGTATCCGACGTGGCGGAACTAATGGTAGGGCAGAAGGCGGAGCTCATTGTAAAAGGTACGCTTGCGGATGGATTTGCATACAACTTGAATAAGGTGGACCAAGCTGTGAAAGCTTACGTCAGCAGCGATGAATCGGTTGCGATGGTAGATGCGGACGGCAACGTATCGGCTGCAGGAGAGGGCGAGACGGTAATAACAGCATCCGTGACGTTAAACGGGACAACTATGCAGGATCAATTCCTCATGACGGTCAACAACAAGCAGCTGGCGAGCGTGCAGGTCACGGCATCCCCCCACCCCATCGTTACAGGGGAATCGGCGGTGGTAGCCGTCACCGGATATGACAATGAGGGCGGTGTTGTAGCGTTGAAAGACGCTAATGTGCATTACGCGAGCAGGGATGAATCTATCGCTGTCGTGGACCCGGACGGAACTGTAACTGCGGTGTCCGAAGGCGAGACGGTCATCGATGTGACGGTTGTGTTAGGCCAGGCAACGGTGCAAGGCTCGATCGCGATCACCGTTGTTCCTCCGCTATTAGCGCAGATTGAGGCATCGCTTCTTCGGAACGGACTGTTCGTCGGGGACCATGTCCAAGTGAACATAAGGGGATCCTACGGCAACGGAGAAGCTGCCGATTTAAGCGATGCGGACATAACGGTTGTTAGCAGTGATGAGACGGTTGTCCTCCCGGACGCGGGCACCGGCATTGAGGTGATCGGTCCCGGTACGGCAACACTTGCCGTAACCGTTACGCTGCGGGGCGTCACCTTGCAGGATACGATTGAAGTGAGCTCGCAAGAAGTGTCCAGCAGCAAGACGAGGAGTACGTATTATACGGAAGAAAAGATTGCGGCGGCGAGAAGCAACATTCTGACCTATGATTGGGCCATAAGCGAGAAAGCGGGCGTAGTCGCCGAAGCCGACAAATATGCAGCGATGGGCTACGAGCAGCTGTGGAAGCTCGTGACGCCGCAGACGCTTCCGCGCAGCTACGGGGTTAATCAAAAGCTTGGCAGCCCGATTACCGGGAAGGAGATTAACCAATACGGCAACTACCCTTGGCTGGCCGATACGGAGAATCATCCATGGAAACTGATTGATCCCAGCAGCGGGTATATGTTCCCGACGAATGATTTTGGCGCTTATTACGAAAGCGGCTTGGATGCGAACGGCATTTTCCGCCAGGAGCTTGCCGATAAGAGTTTGCTTGTCAATACGTTGTACCCCGAGAAGGGTTCGACCTGGGGAGTGGACGACGGGAACGGCTGGATGGACGAGAACGGCAACCGTTGGACATTCATCGCCTATTATAACCACTGGAAATTATGGCGCTCCGGGGAGATCAGCAAAGCGATCAATTCGCTGAGAGACGCTTATGTCTACACCGGGGATATGAAATATGCCCGTGCAGGCATCGTTTTGCTGGACCGCATTGCGGATGTATATCCGGAGATGGACGTTTCCGCCTATAGCGCTGCCGATTTCTTGAATTCCCATGGCGGAACCGGGGAAGGGAAAGTAATCGGTTCGATTTGGGAAACGGGATTGGTGAAAGACTTCATCAGCGCGTATGACGCATTCTTCCCGGCTATCGATGATGCTGAAGTGATTGCATTCTTAAGCGGCAAAGCGGAGCAATACGATCTAGGGGTGTTGAAAACATCCGCAACCGGCATTAAGAGAAACATAGAGGACGGCATTCTGCGACAGGTGTATCCAGCGGTGAAAAATGCGCAAATTCGCGGCAACAACGGGATGCATCAAACGACACTGGCATTGGCCGCGGTCGTGCTTGACACGTTGCCGGAGACGAAGGAATGGCTGGACTTCAACTTCCAGTCCGGCGGCTTATTGTCCGGACCTTGGCGGGTGACAGGCGGCAACGTTCTGTCGCTGCTCGTGAATGATGTGGACCGTGACGGAGCAGGCAGCGAAGCGTCTCCCTCATATAACAACCTGTGGATTGGCTTATTCCAGGAGATGGCGGATATTCTGGACGGCTACGACTTGTATCCGGCTGCGGATTTGTATCAGAATGTGAAGTTCCGCAAAATGTTCGCTTATCCGTATCCGCTTATGTTGAGCGACTATTATTTTCCATTGATCGGAGATACCGGCAACGCAGGGGGACCAACGAGCTTATTGAACCAAGGACAGCTGATCAAAGCGTTCGAGAAGTATCGTGATCCTGTGTATGCGCAGCTGGCTTATTATTTGAACGGCAACCGCATTGAGGGAATTCACGGAAATATCTTCACAGATAACCCGGAGCAGATCGCGCAAGATATCGCAGCAGTAATCGAGACGCTCGGTCCGCTGAACCTGGGCAGCACGAACTTGACGGGATACGGATTTGCGGCTCTGCGCGACGGTGTTAATGAACGCAGGTTCAGCGGTCTCGGCTATAGCTTCAGTCAATTGGAAGTGACGGAAGCGACGACGGGGTATCAGTTGTATGCGAACAGCGGCACCATCCAATTCAACGCGGAAGCAGCCGGACATGCGATCGCTTTCAAGTTCGAAGTGCCGAAGACGGACCGTTATGAAATCAACCTGAAGCCGTTCCTGGCCACGAGCTATGGCCTATACGATATTTCCATTGACGGCAATATCGTACACCGCTTCGACTTCTATGGAACTAGCGGCGCCACCTCGGAACCGCAGGTAATAGCGGATATGGAGCTAACCGAAGGAGAGCACACCATCCGATTCGAAGGTGTGGGTAAACGAGACGACGCTTCGAACTATAAATTGGGCATCATCCAAATGCAGCTATTCGACGAGGCGGCGCTCACCGTCAAAAATGATCCGAAAAACAAAAACACGCTGCGGGATGTGTGGATGTATTACGGTCGGAACACCGGCCACGGCCATAAGGATACGCTTAACATCGGCATGCATGCATTCGGATTGAATCTGCTGCCGGAGCTTGGATATCCGGAGTTCGCGGACAACAATCCGCGGCGACACGAATGGCAAAACAATACGATCAGCCACAATACAGTCGTTGTAGACGAAGGGAAGCAGCAAAATCAAATCGCAGCGCAGCCGATCCGCTTCCACGACGGAGAGATGGTGAAATTGGTGGAGGTCGAGGCGCCGAACGTATATCCGCAGACGGAGCTGTACCGCAGAACGACGGCGATGATCCGTGTGGATGACGAGAACTCCTATGCCGTTGACTTCTTCCGGGTGCAGGGCGGAGAGGATCATCACTTCAGCTTCCACGCAGCCGATGCGGTAGTGACTACCGATGGATTGCAATTGACCGATCAGCCGACAGGAACGTATGCGGGGGCAGACGTGGAGTTCGGCAATCGTCCGGCCGACGACAGCGTGTCCGGCGGAGGGTATATGGGGAGCGGCTTCCACTACTTGAAAAATGTTGCAAGGGACGAAGCGCCTTCAGATGTATTCAGCGTAGATTGGAATGTGAAAGATACGTGGGATATTTATGGCAATGGCGCCGGCGCGTTAACCGACGTTCACCTTCGCCTCACGATGCTCGGCGCGATGGACGACGTCGCATTGGCTGACGGGGTGCCGCCGCAGAACAAGCCGGGCAATCCTGCGAGCATGCGTTATCTGATCGCGCACCGCGAAGGAGACAATCTGGAGTCGACGTTCACCTCTGTCATTGAGCCTTACAAGGGCGAGCGGTTCATCGCTTCGATCGAGGCTGTGCCTGTGACGAAGACTGACGGAGCAGCGGTGTCGGAGCATGAAGTCAGAGCGGTAAAGGTGACGCTCACGAACGGCAGAACGGATTATATTCTCAGCGCACTGCAGGAGGATGTGCCGTACATGGTGGACGACACGTTCCAGTTCCGGGGAGGCTTCGGCGTCTATACGCTGGAAGACGGACGCCAGACGATCGGTTTTATTCATGGGGGACAGACGTTCCGGGGAAGTGTGCTTGACTTCACGCAGGAGCTGAGCACGGACAATGAAGTGATCGCGGACTTCGGCTCCGCTGACGTCGATCCGGCACAGATCGCAGGGACTTATATCTACATTGAAAATGACGGGGTTCGCAATGCAAGCTACTATATAAAGGAAGCGACTCGTCTGGAGGACGGCACTTTCCGACTTGACGTAGGGGATGTGACGCTCATTCGGAGCTGGGCGAACCCGCTCGACTTTGAGCAAGGTTATATTTATGATGCCGCACCCGGCGCTGGCTTCCGCATTCCGCTTGCGGAGGAGTTCCTCTTCATTCCAACCGTGGCCACATTGGAGGAACTGTTGGACAGCTGCATCACCGAAGGGGATGTAACCGGTCCAATGGCCGCGCAGCTGTCGAACCGACTGAGGCAGACGGCGCATCATTGGGAAAATGGACGGCATAGTCAGGCTGCGCACCATCTCCATAAATTTCTTGAGAGCTTGAGTAAGGAATCGCTTCAGCAGCATATTGCGGAACAAGCGCGTATCTGGCTTGCCTCCGATGCCGAAGCCGTTCTGCAGCAGCTTGAGTCATAAGCGGTCAGCGAGCGCTATAAGTCTCAAATGGGGCGTTGGTATGTGAAAGGAGAACAGCCGGCTTATGAGCCGGCCGTTCTCCTTTTTTGCATTCTTTAGCGTATAAGTTCCGGGGTCCCCGCAAAGTACCCCAGTAAGCTTCGAATTGGAGCCCACTTTGTGGGGGATTTTATGCCGATAAGGAGCGTACGGGCCATATGAGTGTATGAATCCTACACTGGAGTGCCGAAAAGGGTCGTTCGAGCCGAAATAGTGTATGAATCCTACACTGGAGCGCTGAAAAGGGTCGTTCGAGCCGAAATAGTGTATGAATCCTACACTGGAGCGCCGAAAAGGGTCGTTCGAGCCGAAATAGTGTATGAATCCTACACTGGAACGCCGAAAAGGGTCGTACGGGCCATATGAGTGTATGAATCCTACACTGGAGCGCCGAAAAGGGTCGTTCGAGCCGAAATAGTGTATGAATCCTACACTAGAGTGCCAAAAAGGGTCGTTCGAGCCGAAATAGTGTATGAATCCTCAGTAGCGTTGCATTAAACTTGACATGGATTGTGCCTCTAATAAGTCGTTCTAAATTGTGCTAAATATGTTAAATATATGTGGTTC